>NZ_CP041146.1:1224444-1530555 GCF_006494775.1 Nocardioides humi
AACGCCACACCGTCGGCGCTGCCGGCCTTCGTCGCGGTCACGACGACGCCGATCAGCTCGCCCTCGGCCTCGGCCGGGACGACGAGCTCCTCGCCGGTGCCGATCGGGTCGGTCGACCCGGAGCGGAACCAGGTGACGGTCGTCGCGTCGGGTGCCGGGTCCCACGTGCCGGTGCTCGCGGCGAGGGTCTCGCCGACCTTCGGGGTGCCGGTGATCGAGGGCGCCGTGACGCTCTGCACCGCGCCCGGGGCCTCCGCCGCGGCGGTCACGGGGACGGACGTGGCCACGCCGTCGGCGTACAGGCTCCTCGTGGCCGTCACCTCGACGGTCAGCGCCTTCCCGGCCGCGGACGCGGGGACGGTGAGCTGCTTGCCGGTGCCGACCGGGTCGTCGGACCCCTCGACCAGCCAGCGGTAGCTGTAGCCGGACGGGGTCGCCGACCAGATGCCCTCCCAGACCTCGACGACGCCGCCGACCACGGGGGCGCCGAAGATCGCCGGCCGCTCCACGCTCTGGAGCGCGCCGTCGCCGACCGGCGCCGACGGGTCCGAGGTGGCCACGGCGTCGGTGCGGCCCGCCTTGCTCGCGGTGGCCCTCACGGTCAGCGTCTCGCCGTGCGCAGCCGCGGGTACGACGATCGCCGGCCCGCTGCCGATAGGATCGGTCGACCCGGAGCGGAACCACTGCAGGTCGACCGCGTCGGGCTGCGGGTCCCAGACGCCCGGGTGGACGACCGCGAGACCGCCGACCGTCGGGGCGTCGCTGATCGTGGGCTTCACGACGCTCTGCACCGGGCGGAGCCGGGGTCGTAGGCCGTGACCGGGTCGGACGTGGCGACGCCGTCGTCCCACCGGGCCGCCGTGAGGGTGACCTCGGCGGTGATCTCCTTGCCGGCGGCGCCGGCCGGGACCACGAGCTCCCGATCGGTGCCGATCGGCTCGGCGGTGCCCTCCTGGAACCACCGGTAGGAGTAGCTGTCGGCCTCGACCGACCAGGCGCCCTCCCACACCACCACGGTGCTGCCGACGGCGGGCTCGCCGAAGATGACCGGCTCGACGTAGTTCGTCGGCGTCCCGGCCACGACCGCCGTGCTCGCGGACGACGTCGCCGTGGCGTCGGCGTACCCGGCCTTCGTGGCCGTCGCCCTCACGGTGAGCGTCTCCCCCAGCGCCTCGACCGGGATGAAGATCGGGTTGCCGGTGCCGATCGGGTCGGTCGAGCCCGAGCGGTACCAGGTCAGGGTGACGGCGTCCGGCGTCGGGTACCAGGTCCCGAGGTGCGCGAAGGCCAGGTCACCGACCTTCGGGGGTCGTTGTAGATCGTCGGTCGCAGCAGGTTGCGCACCGGCGGGTCGGCCGCATGCGCGCTGGGCGCGGTGGACGTGGACAGCGCCACGAGTCCCAGCAGCGCCACCGCGGCGGCGAGCAGGGTCGCGAGCAGCCGGCGGAGCACCGGCAGTGCCGGACGGCCACGCGCCGCCCCCAGGAAATGCGGACGCATCATCGACTCCCCATAGTCGTGTCACGTGTCCGAGGACACAGGATTCGCGCACGCTACCGGCTGAGCGCCCGTTCTGGTGGTCGTTCCGCGAAATCGGTGCGCGGCCCACGGCGCTACCTGACCCTGACCGCCTTGGTCCGCACGACCAGCGGCGCGTAGCCGGGCACCGTGTAGGTGATCTCGGCGCGGACCTTCACCCCTCTGACCGCCTTCTTGAGCTTGTAGCCCTTCTTCGTGGCGCCGGCGACCGCCTTGTTCCTGACCAGCCACCGGATCTCGACGGTGGCGGCGGTGGGCAGCGTCCGGCCGGGGACGACCTTGAGCTTCCTGCCGACCTTGGCCTTGCCCTTGAGCGCCGGCGCGCTCGCGAGGGCGAGGGTGCCCGCCTGGACCGGGCTGGTGGCGCCGGCGAAGGCGACGCCGACGAGGCTGCCGGGGCCGACGGCGCTGACCATGACGGTGATCCGGGTGCCGAGCAGGTCGGGGGTGAGCGTGTGGCTGGCGCCGGTGGCGCCGGGGATCGGCCTGCCGTCGGCGAGCCAGGCGTAGCTGACCTGGGTCGGCGTGGTCTCCCACGTGCCGGGCGTGACGGTCAGGGTCCGGCCGACCTGGGCGGTGCCGGCGATGGTCGGCTGGGCGACGACCTGCAGGGCGGTGGGTGCCGCGGCGATGGGGGCGGTCGGCGCGGACGTGGCCGTGTTGCCGGTGTAGCCCGTCAGGGTCGCGCTGACCTGCACGGTGACGGTCTCGCCCTGCGCGGACAGCGGGACGACGAGGGTGCTGCCGGTGCCGATCGGCTGGGCGGAGCCGGACCGGAACCACGCGTAGTGGTAGGCGTACTCGTCCGACTGCGGGAGCCAGGCGCCGGGCGTGGCGACGAGGGTGTCGCCGACGCGCGGGACCCCGTTGATCGTGGGCTCGACCCCCTGGATGTTCTGGACCTGGACGAGGTCCAGCTGCGCGTCCGTGTCCGGTACGTCGGCGCCATCGGTCGTGATCGTGGTGGCGTCCTCGAGCGTGGCGGCGTCGGCGTAGTACTCGCGCGCGTAGTTGCGGCCCCGGCCGGCGAAGCCCACGCGATAGCTGCCGTCCGGCACGACGAGGAGGTAGCCGCCGCCGTCCGTGAGGGGGGCGGTGTACGTCGGCCGCCACTCGTCGCCGGACCGGACGTAGGCGGTGACCGTGCCCTGGTTGACGGCCTCGGCGTCGGGTCCGGTCACGGTGCCGGAGATGGCGTGGCCGGCGGAGAGCGCGGCGTCGATGCCCGGCAGGTCCACGTGGTCGGCGATGGTGAGCGGCGCGGCCTCGGCGAGGGTCGCGACGTCGTCGTAGAACTCCGGCGCGTAGGCCGGGTCGGTGCAGGTGCCGGTGCACTGGAGGAACTGGAGCCGGTACTCGCCCGGACTGCCGTAGAGCGTGTACGTGCCGGTCGCGCCGGTCGTGGCGAACGCCACCGGCCCCACCCGGTGGTGCCGTCGACGGTGATCTCCTGCCAGGCGGCCACGGTGATGCCGGACAGCGGCGCTCCCCCGGCCTCGGCGGTGACGGTCCCGGAGATGGTGCCGATCGGTGTCGGGTCGTCGGCACGGACGGCGGGCGCCGCCAGCGTCCCGAGCCCGAGCAGGGCGGCCGTGGTGGCCACGACCGCTCCCAGGAAGTGCGTGCGCATCAGTCGAATCCCCATCGTCGTCGCCGCGGCCTGCCCCGGGGCGCAGTGGTGCTGTCGCGTGCCCAACGACGCGATCCCGCGGAGGTCCCGGCCGCTCAGCCCACCTCGGGGTCGACGACGGCCGAGCCCACCGCGCGCACGGTCGGGTTGTCGGGGGCGCCCGGCAGGCGGAGGGGCAGGTCGACCGGCGCGACGAGCTCGACGACGAGGCGGTCGCCGTCGACCCGCACGGTCGCCCGGATCCCGGGGTGGTCGGCGGCGGCGCCGCTGTCGCGGAGGTAGGCGCGCACGGCCGCCTCGGCCTCCGGGCGCGAGATCGCGAGGTCGCCGGTGGCCAGCCCGCCGTCGTACGCGTCCTCGCCCTGGGCGCCCACGTCGGCGCCCTGGAGCGCGGCGCCGTCGGCGAGCGCGTCGAGCCGCTGGCGGGCGAGGTAGGCGGCGCTCGCGTCGACGACGACCGCCACCAGGAGCAGGACGATCGCGGTGAAGGCGAGGACGAGCGGTGTGGAGCTGCCGCGCTGGTTCCGGGTCATCGCCGGGAGACCTCCTGGTAGCGGCCGATCGGGACCGTCTCGCGTGCGTCGAGCGCGAAGGTCGGCCTGCCGAGGCCGAACAGGTCGGGCAGCAGCGGCAGCGCGACCGACGACGCGACCCGGACGGTGATGACGGACGTGCCTGCATGACAGTTCCTCGGGTACGGCGAGCAGGTGACCGTGACCTCCACCGGGGCATCGCTCAGGCCCTGGTCGGCGAGTGCCCGCCGCGCGACGGAGCGGGCCCGCTGCTCGCCGGCCAGGTCGTTCGGCGCGAGCGCGTACGCGCGGGCGGCGGCCCGTGCGGCGCCGCTGACGCCGAACGAGCCGCGCTGCACCTCGAACACCGAGAGCACGACCCACAGCAGCGGCAGCAGGAGCAAGAGGCCGAGCCAGACCATCTCGACGAGTCCGCTCCCCCGCTCGTCGTACCTCATCGCGGGTCCTCCTCGACCGCGCGGCCGGCGACGGTCAGGCCGACGGCGGGACCGCCGATGCCGAGCGCGGGCACCTCGGCGCGTACGACGATCTCCACTCCCGGGGCGCCGTCGACGAGGACCCGGCGGACGACGACGTCCTCGGCGTACCGTCCGGCGAGGGCGTCGGCGATCTGCGCGCGGGTCCGGGCCACGCCGTCGCCCGGCCCGCGGTCCGCGGTGGCCGCCAGCCGCGCGCCCTCGGACGCCGCCGCGGCGAGGGTCGTGCGGACGTGGAGGACCAGCGCGACCTGCAGCAGGCCGAGGACGAGCGGCACCAGGACCAGGGTGACCAGCGTGAAGTCGACCAGGGCCGAGCCGCGCTCGCCGTCGCCCGCGCCGGGGCGGCGGTCCCGGCTCACCGCACGGAGTTGAGCGCCGACTGCAGGATGCCGACCAGCTGCGGCTGCGCGACGCCCCACAGGGCCACGCCGATCGAGATCGTCATGATCGTGATCAGCACCCAGCCGGGCACGTCCCCTCGCTGGTCGTGTCGTCGGTGTCGTTGTCGGTGCACGGTGCTTCCTTCCCGAGATGTCCTGCGTCAGTAGCTGAGGGTGAGGCCGATGAAGCCCGGCCAGAAGGCGAACAGGACCGTCGTGGGCAAGACGAGGAAGACCACCGGGATCATCATCGCGATCTCCTTGCGGGACGCCTGCTCGATGAGCTCGCGGCGCCCGGCCTCGCGGACGTCGGCGGCCTGGGCGTGCAGGACGTCGGCCAGCGGCGTGCCCCGCTCGATGGCGACGGCGATCCCGTGGGCGAACCGGGCGACGACCGACAGGCCGGTGGTCGCGGCCAGCCGGTCGAAGGCGTCGGCGACCGGCTCGCCGGTGCGGACCCGGGCGAGCAGGTCGCCGAGCTCGCGGGACAGCTCGCCGCCGCTGCGCCGGACCACGCGATCGAGCGCACCGACGGGCGATTCGCCCGCCGCGACGCTCAGCGCCAGCAGCTCGGCCACGGTCGGGAACTCGGCCAGCATCGCCGCCTCGCGGCGGCGCACCCGCGCGCTGAGCCGGTTGTCGCGCAGCAGCACCCCGCAGGCGAACGCGCCCACGCAGGCGAGCAGGAGCGGCAGCGGGTTGCCGGGGCGGGTCCAGGTGCGGAGCAGCCCGTAGGCGGCGGCGAGCGCGAACCCGACCAGTCCCCACTGCACCTGCTGCACGCGGAACTCGTGGAGCGTGAGCGGCGTCCCGGCCCGGGTCAGCCGGCGTCGTACCGACGGAGCGCCGCCGACCACCCGCTCGACCCCGTAGGCGGCGCGGCGCAGGGCCGGACCGAACACGACGGCGGCGGTCGTCCGGGCGCCGGTCGCGGGCGTCGTACGACGGGCGGTCGGCGCCAGGTCGCGGACGTACGGCAGCACCCGGTCCTCCAGGCGGGGCCGGCGGATCGCGACCGCGCGGGTCGCGACGAGACCGAGCCCGAGCGCGGCGGCCAGGCCGAGCAGAGCGCCGGTGACGGCCGGGCTCACCGGAGGATCCGCCGTTCGACGGGCAGCCGGCCGAGCCGCATCATCAGCCGGTAGGCCAGCACGCAGGTGCCGGACCCGACGGCGAGCACGATCGTGCCGGCGGCGGACTGGTAGCGCTCGATGACCGTCGGCTGCGTCGACATCACGAGCAGCACGACCCAGGGCGCGGCGACCGCGACGCGGGCGCCGTTGACCGCCCAGGACTGGCGCGCCTCCAGCTCGGCGCGGGTGCGCAGGTCGTCGCGCAGGTAGCCCGACAGGTTGCGCAGCAGCCGCCCGAGCTCGCCGCCGCCGACCTCGCGCGCGATCCGCAGCCCCTCGACGACGCGGTCGCCGACGGGATCGGCGAGGCGATCCTTGAGCCGGTCGAGGCAGTCGCCGAACCTCCCGGACACCTGGTAGTCGAGCGCGAACGCGTCGAAGGCGGGCCGCAGCGGATCGGGACCGCGTACGGCGAGCGCCGCCACCGCGTCCGGCAGCGACATCCCCGCCCGCACCGCCGAGGCGAGGTCGTCGACCGCCTCCGGCCAGACCTGGGCGAACTCGCGCCGGCGCCGTCGTACCCGGCCCGCGACGACGGCCCACGGCAGGTAGCCGGCGCCGAGGGCGAGCACCACGGCGATCGGGGCGGTGCGGGTGATGCCGAGGACGAGCACGAGGCCCACCAGCGCGGATCCGACGGACAGGAGCGACAGCGAGCGCGGGGCGACCTCCCGCAGCCCCGCCTCGGCGAGCATCCGCCGGGCGCGGCCGTCGGTCCCGGCCGGCCGGTCCTCGCGCGGCCACCGGAGGGCCGCCCACACCAGCAGGCTGCCGAGCCCGAACGCCAGTCCGACCAGCGCCCCCACGGCTCAGCCCACCTCTCGGTCCGCCTCGCGCAGCAGCCCGACCACGTCGATGCCGAGCCGCTCGAACTGCTCCAGCCGCGGCGGCAGCCCGATCCCCCGCCGCAGCGCACCGTCGCGCCAGTCGAACACCGGCTCCGTCTCGATCACGTCGCCCTCCATCCGCCCCGGCACCGCGACGATCTCGGTCACCCGGCGCGCGCCGTGCGGGTCGAGCGACACGTGGACGACCAGATCCACCGAGGCCGCGACGGTGGGGACGACGAAGCGCGCGGAGATGTTCTCCCCCGCCAGGAGCGGCAACGTGCAGGCCTTGGTGAGCGCCTCGCGGGCGCTGTTGGCGTGCAGGGTGCACATCCCCGGCAGACCGGCGTTGAGCGCCAGCAGCAGGTCGAGACACTCCTCGGCCCGGACCTCCCCCACGATCAACCTCGATGGGCGCATGCGGAGGGACTCCTTGACGAGGTCCCGCAGCCGGATCTCGCCCGTTCCCTCGAGTCCTTCCTGCCGGGTCTGGAGGGCGACCCAGTCGGGATGCGGGAAGCGGATCTCGAAGACCTCCTCGGCCGAGATCACCCGCTCCCCACCGGGGATCGCGGCCGCCAGGCAGTTGAGCAGGGTCGTCTTGCCGGCCTGGGTTCCGCCCGTGACGAGGATGTTGAGCCCGGCCCGCACCGACGCCTCCAGGAACCGCGCGGCCTGGGGCGTCAGGGTGCCGAGACCGACCAGCTCGTCGAGCCGGGTCGCGCGGACGACGAACTTCCTGATGTTGACCGCCGAGAATCCCCTCGAGATGCCCTGCAACACGACATGCAGACGATGGCCGGCCGGAAGCATGGCATCCACGAACGGCCGGCTCAGGTCGATCCGCCGGCCGGTGGACTTGAGCATCCGCTCTACCAGCTCGGCCACCTGCGCCTCGCTCAGCACCAGGTTGGTCAGCTCGTGGCGGCCGTGCCGAGCGACGAACACCCGGTCGGGACTGTTGATCCAGACCTCTTCCACCGTCGGGTCGTCGAGCAGCGGCTGCAGCGGCCCGAAGCCCGCGACCCTGGCCACCAGCTCCGCCACCAGGCCGTCCGGGTCGGCCACCGGCGCCACCACCCCGGTCAGGCTGCGCTCGTCGTGGTCGCGGACGAGCGCGGTGGCGAGGCGTCGTACGGCAGGCACCTCGCGCTGGGGATCGATGCCGTCCCGGCGTACGGCGGCGCGCAGGTCCTCGTCGAGACGCGCCACGACGTCATCGGACGCCGGCGCGACCACGACGGGTGGCTGGAGCAGGGCCATGGCGACTCCCCCGAGATAGGACTGCTTCTGGCTGGCAGAACCGTAGGCCACGAACCGCGCGATGGATAGAGGCATCTCAACAACCTGTGGAGAACCGCGAGCAGCAGACTGCTACCGCGAGCGCGTGACCACGATGCCGACCCGGATCGACGGCGAGCTGTTCGCAGCCGCCAAGTCCTCGGGCGCGCTCCACTCGCGCAGCGCCGCCCAGCAGATCGACCACTGGGCACGCATCGGGCGAGAGCTCGAGGCGTCGGCCGACGTCAGCCACCGCGACATCGACGCCGTCCTGACCGACAAGGCCTCCCACGACGTCGTCATGGTCGCCGCGGACACCCCGGGCGGACGTGTCCGCCTCCGCGTACGGGCGCCTCATCGGTACGGCGGAGTAGCCTGCCTGAACCCCCGAAGTCCTGTTGGTCTGGCCACTCAGTTGAGGGCGAGGATGCCGGCGTTCAGCGCGGTCGCGAACCCGACCCACAGCAGGTACGGCGCCAACAGCCAGGCCGCGGCGCGCGCGACGCGGGCGAACAGCACGATGACCACGACGATGGCGGCCAGCAGCGCGACGATGTCGACGAGGGCCCAGCCGTAGCGGTCGGCTGCGAAGAACAGGGGGGTCCAGGCAAGGTTGAGGAGCAGCTGGACCACCCATGCGCCGACGCCGAGCGCGCCCGCGCCGGCACGCCACGCGAGCCAGCCGGCGACGGCGATCAGCACGTAGAGCACCGTCCAGACCGGCCCGAAGACCCATGCGGGTGGGGCGAAGACCGGCAGGTCGAGGGATCGGTAGGTCTCGCCGGACGAGCTGGCGGCGAGGCCGCCCAGCACCGCGACGACCGCGACCGCGGCCGCGAACGGCAGCAGGGCGAGCCACTCGCGGGCCGGGCTCGGGGACGCAGCGGTGGAGGTCGTCATGCCCCCAGTCTGCGCCGGTGGGGGTCAGCGCGCCTCGCGCCCCGCTGCCTGCCGCCGCAGCTCGGCCTTGGCCAGCGCGTTCTTGTGGACCTCGTCGGGGCCGTCGGCGAAGCGCAGCGTGCGGATGCCGGCGTACATGTTGGCCAACGGGAAGTCCTGCGACAGACCACCCGCGCCATGCACCTGGATCGCCTTGTCCAGGATCCACTGCACGGTCTCAGGAGTGGCGATCTTGATCGCCTGGATCTCGGTGTGCGCGCCCTTGTTGCCGACGGTGTCCATCAGCCACGCGGTCTTGAGGACCAGCAGCCGCAGCTGCTCCAGCTTGACCCGCGACTCCGCGATCCACGTCCGCACCGTGCCCTGGTCCGCGATCGGACGCCCGAACGCGACCCGCGACTCCGCACGGGAGCACATCATCTCGATCGCCCGCTCCGCGATCCCGATCGAGCGCATGCAGTGATGGATCCGCCCGGGGCCGAGGCGGGCCTGGGCGATCCCGAAGCCGCCGCCCTCCTCGCCGATCAGGTTCGACACCGGCACCCGGACGTCGGTGAACCGCAGCTCCGCGTGCCCGCCGTGCTCGTGGTCGTCGTACCCGTAGACCTCCATCCCCCGCAGCACCTCCAGGCCCGGGGTGTCGCGCGGGACCAGGACCATCGACTGCTGCCGATGCCGGTCCGCACCCGGGTCGGTCTTGCCCATCACGATGAAGATCCCGCAGTTCGGGTTCATCGCACCCGTGATCCACCACTTGCGGCCGTTGAGGACGTACTCGTCGCCGTCGCGCACGATGGACAGCTCGATATTGGTGGCATCCGAGGACGCGACGTCGGGCTCGGTCATCGCGAACGCCGACCGGATCGACCCGTTCAGCAACGGCTCCAGCCACTGCTCCTTCTGCTCCGCGGTGCCGAACAGGTGCAGCACCTCCATGTTCCCGGTGTCCGGAGCCGCGCAGTTCATCGCCGGCGGCGCCAGATGGATCGAGCGGCCCGAGATCTCCGCGAGCGCGGCGTACTGCACGTTCGTCAGGCCCGCGCCCTCCACACCGGCGTGCTCCCCCGGCAGGAAGAGGTTCCACAGCCCCCGCTCGCGCGCGGCGGCCCGCAGCTCCCCCATGACCGGGGTGGAGTCCCACGCCCAGCGGTCCGGCAACGCCGCCAGCTGGTCGTGGAAGACCGGCTCGGCGGGGTACACGACCTCGTCCATGAACGCGAGCATCGTGGCCCGCAGCTCCTCGGTCCGAGCGTCGAATCCGAAGTCCATCAGTTCTCCTCCATGGCAGTAAGGCCGGCGTCGAGCAGGGGGTGGATCGCCACGCCGATGTCGTCGAAGCCCTCGCCGACGGTCTGACCGGCGAGGAAGCGGTAGTGGATGCCCTCCAGGATCGCGGCGAGCTTGTACGCCGCCAGGCCGAGGTACCAGCCGAAGCCGGACAGGTCGCGGTCGCTCGCGGCGGCGTACCGCGCGACGATCTCGTCCTCGTCGAGGAAGCCGGGCGTCAGCGACGCGTCGGCGACGGCCTCGCCGATGGTCTCGGCGAGACGGTGGTAGGTGAGCATCAGGGCGAGGTCGGTGAGCGGGTCGCCGAGGGTCGCCATCTCCCAGTCCAGTACGGCGGTCGCCCGGTCCTGCTCGTCGACCAGCAGGTTGTCGAGGCGGTAGTCGCCGTGGACGATCCCCGTCGCCGAGTCGGCCGGGACCGATGCGGCCAGCCGGCGGTGCAGCTCCTCGGCGGCCGGCAGGTCGCGGGTGTGGGACGCCTCCAGCTGCTTGCGCCACCGCCCGACCTGGCGGCCGAGGAACCCATCGGGCCGGCCGAAGTCACCCAGCCCCGCCTCCTCCGGCGAGACCGCGTGCAGCGCGGCGAGGACGTCGACCAGGCGCTCCGAGATCCCCCGGGTCCGCACCGGACCGAGCGGGGCCAGCTCGGCGGCCCGCCGGTACGGCGTACCCGCGCACCGCTCCATGACGTAGAACTCCGCCCCGATCACCTCAGGGTCGGAGCAGAACGCATAGGTCCGCGGCACCGGCACGCCTGTCCCCTGCAGCGCCGACATCACCCGGTACTCCCGACCCATGTCGTGGGCGGTGGCGAGCACGTGACCCAGTGGCGGTCGCCGCACGATCCACTCGGAAGAGCCGTCGGAGACGACGAACGTGAGGTTCGACTTCCCGCCCGCGACCAGCGACGCCGACAGCGACGACCCCGCGTCGGGGACCGCCGAGGCCAGCCAGGCACCGAGCGCGTCGAGGTCGAGTCCCGGCGGGTTCACTCGGTGCTCCCGGTGAGAGTCAGGCCGCCGTCGACGACGACCGCCTGCCCGGTCAGCCACGCGGCGTCGTCGGAGAGCAGGAAGGCCACGACGCTGCCGATGTCGTCGGGCTGGCCGAGCCGCTTGAGCGGGTACGCCGCGGCGACCTCGTCCTCGCGGCCCTCGTAGAGGGCGGTGGCGAACTTCGTCTTCACGACCGCCGGCGCGACCGCGTTGACGCGGATGCCGGGACCGAGCTCGAGGGCCAGGAGCTCGGTCATCGAGATGAGCATGGCCTTGCTGGCGCCGTACATGCCGATGCCGGGCGCCGGCCGCACCCCCGTGACCGAGGAGACGTTGACGACGGCGCCGCCGTGCTCCCCCATCCATGCGCCGTGGACCCGCTGGGTCCAGGCGAGGGCCGCGAGGACGTTGACGTCGACGATCTTGCGGGCGACGCCGAGGTCGAGGTCGATCATCGGGCCGTACGACGGGTTGATGCCGGTGTTGTTGACGAGCAGGTCGATGCTGCCGAAGGCCTCGATCGCCTGCCGCACCGCGTCGGCCTGGTGCTCCGGGTCGTCCGTCTTGCCCGCGACGCCGAGTGCGCGCTCCGGGCCGCCGAGCGCGGCCACGGCCTCGTCGAGCGCCTCCTTGCCGCGGCCCGTGACGACCACCCGGGCGCCCTCGGCGACCAGCCGCTCGGCGATCGCGAGGCCGATCCCCCGGCTCGCTCCGGTGACGATCGCCGTCTTGCCCTCGAACCTCGTGCTCACGTGCCTGCCTCGCTCCGATCGGTGAGTTACTAAGCGCTTGCTTAGCGCGCTAGCCTCTACTGTGCACGCGAGCGCCCCGCTCCGTCAAGAACCAGCCGAGGAGGTACGCCGATGACCGGCCCGTCCCGCGCCGAGGCGACCCGTGCCCGGCTGCTCGAGGCGGCCGTCACGGCGTTCTCCGAGAAGGGCTTCCACGGCACGACGACGCGCGACATCGCCGGCGCCGCGGGGATGAGCCCGGCCGCGGTCTACGTGCACCACCGCTCGAAGGAGGAGCTGCTCTTCCTCATCTCCCGCGCGGGCCACCAGGAGGCGCTGGACGTCGTCCGCACGGCGCGCGCGTCCTCGTCCGACCCGGTCGAGCAGGCGGCCGCCGTGGGCCGGGCCTTCGCGGAGTTCCACGCCCACCACCACACGGTCGCGCGGATCCTCAACTACGAGCTGGCCGCCCTCAGCGACGAGCACCGCGCCGAGATCGACGAGCTGCGCACCGGCATCGACCGCGAGCTGCGCGACCTCGTGCGCGACGGCGTCGCCTCCGGCGCCTTCGACATCCCCGACCCGGCCCTGGCCGCGACCGCGCTCGCCTCGATGGGCGTCGACATCGCCCGCTGGTACCGCGAGGACGGCGAGTGGTCCCCCACCCAGATCGGCGACTACTACGCCGACCTGGCGCTGCGCCTGGTCGGCGCCCGCTGAACGGCGGGAGCGTCGGTCGTTCGGTCAGCTGACCGGCTCCCGGTCGGCACGACGACGGGCTGTGGCAGGATCCCGATCAGTCGACCGAGAGGGAGCCCCATGGCGTACGTCGAAGCCTCCGTCCGGCGCCGGCAGCTGGTGGCCGCGGCCCGGAGCGCCCTCGCCCGGGAGGGTGTGGCGCGGACCTCGCTGCGCGCGGTGGCCGCGGAGGCGGGCGTGCCGCTCGGCACGATGCAGTACGTCTTCCCGTCCAAGAAGGAGCTGCTCCGCGCCGTGATCGAGGACGTCGTCGACGAGATCGCCGACGTGCTCGAGAAGGCGACGGAGACCGACCGCGGACTCGAGCACGCCATCCGCCGAGGACTCGCCGCCTTCTGGAAGGAGCTCGTCAGCGGTCGCACGAACCTGCAGGTGATGCAGTACGAGCTGACCATGTACGCCCTGCGCACGCCCGGCCAGGAGGAGCTCGCGCGCTGGCAGTACGAGCGGTACGCCGAGGTCGTGGCCGCGTGGTGCCAGCAGGCCGCGACGCACGCCGGCGAGACCTGCGCGGTCCCGTTCGCCCGACTGGCTCGGGTGATCGTCGCCAGCATCGACGGCCTGATCCTGCAGCACGTCTGCAACCCGAGCCCCACCCGCGCACGGGGCGACCTCGACGCGGTCGCGGACATGGTGGTCGCGCTGGCCGCCATCGCACCAGCCGCCTGATCCCGGCTCGAGCGCCTCCGCGACCGCACTCGGTCGACTGTACGAATTCCGCCGACGGGGGTTGCGCATCCCGTCCGTCGCGACCTACTGTCGGTGATCTCAGTCATACGACCGACTTTCTCGATGGAGACGGACAAGGAGACAGACGTGGAGGCGGACATGAGCGAGGTCGACGTCGTCGTGGTGGGTGCCGGTCTCGCCGGCCTGAGCGCGGCCCGCACGCTGGTGGCGGCCGGGCGAAGCGTCACCGTGCTGGAGGCGCGCGAGCGGGTGGGCGGCCGGACCGAGGGCGGCACACTCGAAGGCGCTCCGGTCGAGCTCGGCGGCACCTGGCTCGGCGAGGGCCACACCCGGATGTACGAGCTCGTCGCCGAGCTCGGCCTGGAGACCTTCCCGACCTGGAACGACGCCGGCAGCCTGCTCCTCGAGCTCGGCGGCCGGCAGTCCCGGCTGTCGCCGACGAAGGGCGCGACCCCGCGGCTCAACCCGATCGCGCTCGCGGACCTCGCCCAGGGCCTGGCCCGGTACGGCAGGCTCGCCCGCAGCGTCGACCCGGCCCGGCCGTGGGCGCACCCCCGGGCGGAGGTCCTCGACGGCCAGACCTACGAGTCCTGGGTACGCCGCAACCTCCGCACCCCCGCCGGCCGCTCGTACTTCCGAGTGCTGGCCGAGGCGCTCTACTCCGCCGACCCCTCGGACCTCTCCCTGCTGCACACGCTCTTCTACACGGCCAGCAACGGCGACCTCGAGACCCTGGCCTCCACCGACCGCGGCGCCCAGAAGGACCGGGTCGTCGGCGGCTCCGTACTGGTCGCCCAACGCCTCGCCGAGGGCCTCGATGTGCGCCTCGCCTCGCCGGTCGCGCGGATCGCCCAGGACGACCGGGGCGTCACGGTCCTGACCCGCGGCGGCGAGGCGCTCACCGCCCGGCACGTCGTGGTGGCCGTCCCGCCGACCCTGGCCGGCCGGCTGGACTACGACCCGCTGCTCCCGCCGTGGCGCGACCAGCTCACCCAGCGCGTCCCGGCCGGGACGGTGGCCAAGTGCTTCGCCGCCTACCCCACGCCGTTCTGGCGCGAGCAGGGCCTCAACGGGCAGGCGATCTCCGACCGCGGCCCGGTCAAGGTCACCTTCGACGTCTCCCCGCCCGACGCCGGGGTCGGCATCCTCCTCGGCTTCGTCGAGGGCGGCGAGGCGCGGCGCTGGCAGCGGCTGCCCGAGGCCGAGCGGCGGCGCGGCGTGCTCGACTGCTTCGCCCGCTACTTCGGCGCCGCGGCGGCCCACCCGACGTCGTACGTCGAGAAGGACTGGAGCGCCGAGGAGTTCACCCGCGGCTGCTACGGCGCCCACTTCGCACCCGGCACCTGGACCAGCTACGGTCCCGCGCTGCGCGAGCCCGTCGGCCGGATCCACTGGGCGGGCGCGGAGTACGCCGTGGAGTGGAACGGCTACATGGAGGGCGCGGTCCGCTCCGGGTGCACGACCGCCGAGGCGATCCTCAGCGGGCGACGCGGATCAGCTTCTTGTTGACGAACTCGTCCATGCCGAGCCGGCCGAGCTCGCGACCGAAGCCGGAGCGCTTCACGCCGCCGAAGGGCAGCTCGACCGCCTCGAGGCCGACGCCGTTGACGAAGACCATGCCGGTCTCCAGGGCGTCGGCGACCCGCTCGGCCTGGGCCGGGTCGGTGGTGAAGACGTAGGAGCCGAGGCCGTAGGGGGTGTCGTTGGCGATCCGGACGGCGTCGTCCTCGTCGGCGGCGCGGAAGACCATGGCGACGGGGCCGAACAGCTCCTGGCGGTACGCCGGGCTGTCGGCCGTGACGCCGGTGAGCACGCCGGCCGGGAAGAAGGCGCCCTCCCGCTCCCCCGTGCTCGCCAGCGAGGCGCCGGCGGCGACGGCCTCGTCGACCTGCCGGGCCAGGCCCTCGGCGGCGGCGACCGACGACAGCGGCGCGAGATCGCCCGCGGCGAGCACCCGCTCGGTGAAGCGGGAGACGAAGTCGTCGTACAGCTCATCGACGACCACGAACCTCTTGCCGGCGTTGCAGGCCTGGCCGGTGTTGGACAGGCGGGCCTCGGCGGCCGCGTCCACGGTGGCATCGAGGTCGTCGGTGGCGAGCAGCACGAACGGGTCGGAGCCGCCGAGCTCGAGCACGCACTTCTTCAGGTTGCGGCCGGCGATCTCCGCGACGGCCGCGCCGGCACGCTCCGAGCCGGTCAGCGAGACCCCCTGGATCCGCGGGTCGGCGATCACGTCCGCGATCTGCTCGTTCGTCGCGTAGACGTTGACATAGGCGCCCGGCGGGAGGCCGGCGTCGGCGAGGATCGCGGCCTGCAGTGCGGCCGAGCGCGGGCACTGCGGCGCGTGCTTGAGCACGATCGTGTTGCCCGTGGCGAGGTTCGGCGCGGCGAACCGGGCCACCTGGTAGACGGGGTAGTTCCACGGCATGATCCCGAGCAGCGGGCCGACCGGGCCGCGGCGTACGACGGCGCGGCCGGAGCCGCCCAGCAGCTCGATCTCCTCGTCGGCCAGGAACGCGGCGGCGCGCTCGGCGTAGAAGTCGTAGATGGCCGCGGAGAAGAGCACCTCGCCCTCGGCCGCGGCCGGCGCCTTGCCCATCTCGACGTGGATCGCCTCGGCCAGCTCGGCGGCGCGCTCGCGGTGCAGCTCGGCGACCCGGGACAGCAGGGCGGCCCGCTCGGCGACGGTCGAGGTCCGCCCCCACGAGGCGTAGGCCGCCGCGGCGGCGTCGACCGCGGCCGCGACCTCGGCGTCGGTGGCGGTGGGGAAGGTCTCGACCAGGTCCCCGGTCGCGGGGTTGCGGACGGCGTACTCGGTCATCGGAACTCCTCGGAGAGGTCGACGGACACGCGGGGATCGAGGGCGAGGGTGCCGGGGTCGACGATGCAGGAGCCGCCGTCGACGGGGAGCACCACCCCGTTGACGTACGACGCCGCGTCGGACAGCAGCCAGCCGACCGTCGTGGCGATCTCGTCGGGCCGGGCCGCGCGCCGCTGCGGGACGACGGCGGTGGCGAGGCGGTAGGCGTCGGCGGTGGAGAGCCCGCGCTCGGCGCCGAGCTCGGCCATCTCCATGTCGCCCATCTCGGTGGCGGTCCAACCGGGGCAGATCGCGTTGGCGCGCAGGCCGTCGCGGCCGTGGTCGACGGCGAGCGACTGGGTGAGCAGCAGGAGACCGGCCTTGCTGGCGGAGTAGGCGGCCATGCCGTCGCTGGCGCGCAGGGCGGCGACCGACGACACGGCGACGACGGCGCCGCGCGCGGCGAGCAGGTGTGGGAGCGCGGCCCGGACGAGCAGGAAGGGCGAGGTGAGGTTGACCCGCAGCGTCTCGTCCCACTGCTCGGGGTGACCTCGTCGACCCGGCCGACGTGGATGATGCCGTGGTTGAGGACCAGCCCGTCGAGGCGGCCGAAGGCCTGGACCGTCTCGTCCACGACCCGGGCGACCCCGGACGGCTCGCTGACGTCGGCGACCACCACGTGTGCGCCGGTCTCCTCGGCGACGGTGCGCAGCGGCGCCTCCCGGCGACCGCAGATGACGACCCGGTCGCCGGCCGCGGCGAGCTGCCGGGCGACCGCGGCGCCGATGCCGGTGCCGCCGCCGGTGACGAGGACGACCTTCCCCGTGGCGCCGGCCATCAGCTCGTCGCCACGTCGTCGAGGAAGTAGTCGACGAGCGCGGCCGCCCGGACCCGGATGTCCGCGTCGAGGGAGCCGACGTGCTCCAGCAGCACGTCGGGATCGAGCCCGTGGTCCCGGGCGTCCTGGGCGCCGCCGTCCTCGACCCACCCGCGGACGCTGTTCGCATCCACCTCGGGATGGAACTGCACGGCGAGGTTGCGGCGGAGCACGAACGCCTGCGGCGCCGCGGCGTTGGCGCCGACGACCGTCGCGTCCGCCGGCGGCACGAACCTGTCGTGGTGCCACTGCGTCCAGATCCCGGCCACCGCCGGCACTCCCGACACGACGTGCGGACCGATCTCGGGCGCCGGCGACGCGACGACCTCGCCGCCGTGCGCCTGGGCCAGCATCTGGCCGCCGAAGCAGATCCCGAAGACGGGTACGCCGGCCTCGTCCGCGGTCTGCAGCAGCTCGAGCTCCGGCTTCACCCACGACGCGACCTGGTCGCTGTAGACGCTCCACCGGGCACCGAGCACGAGGACGGCGTCGTAGTCGCGCGGGTCCGGGAAGTCGACGTCCACGCCGGGATCGCCGAAACGCTCCGGCGGGATCACCTGGACGCGCTCGACGTCGTAGCCGCGCTCGGCGAAGCGCTCCTCGATCCCGCCGGCGGCCAGGTAGTCGTGCCCGATGAGCAGCAGCCGCTGGGTGGGCGCGGCCATCAGCCCATCGCCTCCGCCCGCTTGACGACCTCCCGGCAGAACGACTCCATCTCGGCGGCGGCGTCGATGAACATCGACGGCTTCACGCAGAACGTGGTGAAGCCCTGCTCGAGCTGGGCGGGGATCGAGTCCATCGACTCGGCGATGTCGGCGCGGGTGCGGTCGTCGGGGAAGCGGACGCTCACGCCGCCGACCATCTCCAGGTCGGCGATGTCGCGGCCGGCGGCGGCCATCGCGTCCCGGATCACCCGTAGGTCCTCCGCGCTCGGACGGCCGAGCGGGTGGAAGCCGTGCCCGTACCGCACCAGCCGCTCGACGACCGCCCCGTGCGCCTTCTGCCCGCCGAACCACATCCTCAGGCCCTCGGGGCGGAACGCCTTCGGCTCGAGGTAGATGTCCTCGAAGTCGAAGTAGTGGCCGTGGTGGGTGGCGGGCGACTGCTGGAAGACCAGGTCCATCACCTCGAGCTGCTCGTCGAGGATCCGGCCGCGCTCGCGGAAGGGTACGCCGAGCGCGGCGTACTCGTCCTTGCTCCAGCTCACGTTGGGCTGGACGACCAGGCGGCCCTCCGAGAGCAGGTCGAGGGTGCCGAGCTCGCGGGCGAGCATGAGCGGGTGGCGCAGCGGCGCGAGCACCGCGGCCGCGACCAGGCGGACCCGGGAGGTGACGCTGGCCATCGCGGAGAACAGCATCAGCGAGTTGGGCCAGGGCATCAGCGGGTCCTGGTTGCCGGGCATCGCATAGTCGCGCGGGTTGCCCATGACGCCCTGGTCGCTGGCGTCGGGGCCGAGGACGACGTGCTCGGAGATCATCACCGAGTCGAAGCCGGCGTCCTCGGCGATCCGGGCCCAGGTGACCAGGTCGCCGAGGTTGCGGCCGTCGGTGAGGGTCCAGTTCTCGCTGAGGATCATCAGCATGCGGGGCGTGGGCACAGCGTCCTCCCGTCAGTGCGTGTTCGAGAGGTCGGGCTTGCGGATGCCGCGGAACTCCCAGTCGCCGCCCTGGGCGGTCGAGAGGACCTCCTCGCTCTCGGTCGGCTGCGCGCCGACGTCGCTGCGGATCGGCGTCGGCCCCTCGACGATGTGGTTGCGCAGCGTGCCGAGGCCCTCCACCTCGACCTCCACGACGTCGCCGGGGTACACGGTGCGCGAGATGGCCGGCGTACCGGACATGAGCACGTCGCCGGGCTGCAGCGTGATGGTGCGCGCGATGTCGGCGACGAGGTAGTGCATGTCCCACTTCATCTCGCGGGTGTTGCCGTCCTGGCGGACCTCACCGTTGACGAGGGTGCGGATCCGCTTGTCGCGGAAGTCCCAGCCCTCGACGATGCCGGGGCCGATCGGGCAGAGGGTGTCGGCGCCCTTGACGCGCAGCATCGAGCCGGAGTCGGTGTCGCGGAAGTCGTGCAGGCCGTAGTCGTTGCCGATCGAGTAGCCGCGGATGTAGTCGCCGGCCTCCTGCGGCGAGATGTTGCGAGCGGTGCGGCCGATCACGATCGCGATCTCGCCCTCGTAGTTGAGCCACTTGCAGCCCTGCGGCCGGACCACCGCGGACTCGTGCGCGTTGAGCGCGGAGACCGGCTTGTGGAAGTACGTCGGCGCCGGCGGCAGCGTCGTCATCATCTCCTCGACCCGCGAGGAGTAGTTGAGGTGGACGCAGACGATCTTGCTCGGCGCGACCGGCGGCAGGTGAGTGGCGTCGGCGATCGCGACCGTGCGGCCGTCGCCGGCGACGAGGGTGTCCCCGTCGCGGCGTACGTCGACCGCGTTGCCGTCGAGCAGGATCCGGCGGTACTCGGTGGTCATTCGGGTTCCTCTCACCCGGCAGCCGGTACGTCGGCGCCGGGGCCGCTCATCTGGCGGACGTAGTCGGGATCGGTCGGGGTGGCGTGGGCGGCGGGGAACCCGTCCTCGGGGCGGTCGAACCACAGGTGCACCTGGCCGGTGCCGACGGAGTTCTCGTACTCGCCGTACTGGCGGCCGGGGGCGGTGCAGTCGCCCTCGCCGAGGGCGCCGATCATCATCAGGTAGTGCTGGAAGCGGGCCTCCGGCTTGAACCGGTGGAACTCGTCCATCGTCTCGAGCACCCGGGCGTGGTCGCCGCGCTTGAACCAGTCGATCCGCTCGGCGTCGGCGGCCGCGGCCTCCGGGGAGAAGATGTGCTCGACGCCGGCGGCCTCGTGGTCGCGCAGCTTCCGCAGCGGCCAGAAGGTGTGGGACATCGCACCGGAGGCGATCAGCAGCACCTTGCGGTCGGACTCGGCGATGGCCGTGCCGAGGGCACGGCCGAGGCGCAGCGCGTCCTCGCCGTCGGCGGTCTGGCACACGCCGATCGAGATCCACCTCTTGTCGGGCAGGCCCTGGCCGAGGTACTCCCACACATTGGTGGTGGCGTAGAAGATCGGCAGGCTGTGGTCGTCGATCGCGGTGATCCAGGTGCTGTTCTCCGCACCCTTGCCGGCGATCAGGTGCGCCAGCTCGGGGTCGCCCGGGAAGTCGTACGGCCGCCGGGACATGCCGCGCGGCAGCTCTTCGGACGTGAACAGGCCGCTGCGGCGGTCCTGCGCGGTGACCACCCACTCGACCGTGGTGGCCCAGTGCGAGTCGAGCACCACGACGGTGTCGTAGTCGAGGACGTCGAACACCTCGCGCCGCAGCTGCTGCAGCCCGGAGACCAGGGTCGTGTCCTGGCCGTCGTTGAGCTCGCGCCGGATCTCCTCCGGCAGCACGATGGTGGGGACGTGCGCGATCAGGCCCGCGCCGACGATCTCACCCATCGGTCTCACCTCCCTGTCCTGCCTGCTCGGCCCAGCCGGTGGGCGCGAACACGCTGTTCTTGATGTCGGTGTAGAAGTCGAACGACCAGATGCCGCCCTCCCGGCCGATGCCGGAGCGGCCGCTGCCGCCGAACGGCGCGTTGAGGTCGCGGACGAAGAAGCAGTTGACCCAGACGGTGCCGGCGCGCAACTGCTGCGAGACCCGCTCGGCGCGGTCCGGGTCGCCGGTGGCGAGCGTCGCGGCCAGGCCGAACCGGGTGTCGTTGGCCTTCGCCACCGCCTCCTCCTCGGTCTCGAAGGTCTCGATCGTGACGACCGGGCCGAAGACCTCCTCGGTCATGATCTCCGCGTCCGGCGCGGCGTCGACCAGGATGGTCGGGCGGAAGTAGAGGCCGCCCAGCTCGGTGTCGGGGCCGCCGCCGAGCAGCGGGCGGGCACCGTCGGCGAGGGCGCGCTCGACGTACCCGGCGATCTGCTCGAAATGCCGGCGCGAGACGAGCGCGGACACGTCGGTGGCCTCGTCGCGCGGGTCGCCCTGGACCAGGGTCCGCGCCTGGGCGACGACGCGCTCGGTGAACTCGTCGGCGATCGAGGAGTGCACGATCATCCGGGCCGCCTTGAGGCAGACCTGGCCGGCGTTGTCGAACTGCTCGACCGCGAGGTCGACGGCGAGGTCGAGGTCGGCGTCCTCGAAGACGAGCAGCGGCGACTTGCCGCCGAGCTCGTAGGACAGCGGGACGATGTTGGCGGCCGCGGCCTTCGAGATCACCCCGGCGGTCGGGACCGAGCCGGTGAACGCGAGCCGGTTGATGTCGGGGTGCGCGGTCAGCGGTGCCCCCGCGTCGAGGCCGGTGCCCTGGACGACATTGAAGACCCCGGCGGGTACGCCGGCCTCGTGCATGATGTCGGCCAGCAGGCTCGCGGTCAGCGGTGCCCACTCCGGCGGCTTGAGGACGACCGTGTTGCCGGCAGCGAGCGCGGGGCCGATCCGCCAGCTGGCGAGCATCAGCGGTGCGTTCCACGGGGTGATGATCGCGACGACGCCGGCGGGGTCGTAGGTGATCCGCTCGCGGTGGCCGCGTCCCGGCACCTCCATGTCGGGGTGCCCGAGCTGGTGCTCGGCGAAGTCGGCGAAGGCGCGGAAGTTCATGGCCACGCGTGGCATCACGCCCCGGCGGTGCGAGCGCAGCAGCGAGCCGTTGTCGCGGGTCTCGACCTGGGCGAGGTCCTCGACCCGGGCCTCGATCCCGTCGGCGACGGCGCGCAGGATTTCGCTGCGCTCCTTGACCGACAGCGCCGCCCACGCGGGGAAGGCCGCGCGGGCTGCGGCGACCGCGGCGTCGACCTCGGTCGCCGTACCGGCGTGGATCTCGGCGACCGGCTGCTCGTCGATCGGCGAGACGTCGGTGAAGGTCGTGGCCGAGGCGACCCGCTGGCCGCCGATCCAGTGCCGGGTGTCGACCTCGACGCCGGCGACGACAGCGATGTGCTCGCTCATCGGGCGGCCTCCTGCTTGTCCGCCCGGCTGGTGAGTGTCGCCAGCGACGTACCGCCGTCCCAGACGACGCCGACCTGGCGGTAGTAGCCGCCGATGACCTCCTGCACCTCGAGCCGGTGCAGCTCCTCGGTCGGGGACGCGAACAGCTCGAGCTCGACGTCGCCGGTGTACGCCGGGCCGGCCTCGAACGAGCTGGAGCCGGAGGCGATGAGCTCGGCGTACGCGTCGGGGCTGCCCTTCTCGATGCCCGGGTAGACGCGGTGGTGGGCCATCGGGTGGCCGTTGACGAAGCCGTTGGTCGGCGACTCCTCGCGCAGCGTCAGCACGGCCTGGGCGAGGCGGCGGTCGCCGGCGGCGAGGGTGGCTCCGAAGACGCCGCCGGGGGCGACCTGCGGCGCTGCATGGGAGAAGGGGTGCGGGCGGGTCTGCCACATGGAGCCGAGCTTCTTCGGGTAGCCCTGGTGCATGCCGCGGGCGATCGCGAAGTCCTTGTCGACCCAGATGTAGACGCAGCGGGAGTAGGTCACGCCCTCGAAGGAGCAGCGGACGACGACGAACGCCTCCTTGTACTGCGAGCGGACCGGGTCGAGCAGCTCCTCGCGGGTGCCCGAGCAGGACTGCCAGTCGGCCCAGATCAGCGCGACCGCACCCGGGTCCTCCGGCGCGAGCTCGAGCGGCGCGGGCAGCAGCTCGGCGACGCGGGCCGGGTCGGTGCGGTACTCGACGGTCAGCAGGTCGCCGGAGTAGTACCACGGTGGCGACGGGATCAGGGAGGACTGGCCGGTCGCGGTGCGGGGGTAGAAGAACCCCTCCATGTTGGTCATCGGGCCTCAGCTCCGGTCGAGGATGTGCAGGTCGTTCGGATCCGTACGATAGCCATCCCCGGGACGAAAGACCACCCTTGCGGGCAAACTTCTCACGGGATATTGTTCGGATACAAACGATCTACCTGAACGGATGGAGAACCGCCGTGGAGAAGCCGCCGTACGTCCCGCTGGCCGACGTCGACCTCGCCGACCTCGACCGCTTCGTGGGCAACCATGCCTGGGGCATGTTCGACACCCTCCGCACCGAGGACCCGGTCCACTTCCAGCCGGAGCACGACGGCGGCCGCGGCTTCTGGGCCGTCACCCGGCACGCCGACATCTGCGAGGTCGACAAGGACCCCGACACCTTCACCTCCTCGAAGTTCGTGAACCTCGAGGAGGTCGACGACGACCTGCAGGACATCCGCCGCTCCATCCTCGAGACCGACGGCACCCGGCACCGCGCCCTGCGCAAGCTGATCGCGCGCGAGTTCAGCCGGCCCAACCTGATGCGCAACTACGAGGACTTCCTGCGCGACCTCACCAAGACCACGGTCGACGCGGCGCTCGCCCACCCGGAGTTCGACTTCGTGAAGGAGATCAGCGCCGACTTCCCGATCCAGGTGCTGGCCCGCCTGCTCGACGTGCCCCAGGAGAAGACCGGGCAGCTGATCGACTGGGGCAACGAGATCATCGGCTTCTCCGACCCGGAGTACGCCAAGGTGCTGATCACCGACGCCGAGAGCGAGAAGTACAAGCACCTGCCGTTCCGCTCCCCCGTCTCCGCCGAGGTGTTCGAGTACGGCCGCAAGCTCGCCGGCGAGCGGCGCGGCGGGTCGGGCAGCGACCTGGTCAGCATGCTGGTCAACAAGATCCCCGAGGACGGGCAGGCCATGTCGGCCACCGACTACGACAACTACTTCCTGCTCCTCGTCGTCGCCGGCAACGAGACCACCCGGCACACCATCAGCCACTCGATGCTCGCCCTCCTCGAGCACCCCGAGCAGCTGGCGATCCTGCAGGAGCGGCCGGAGCTGATCCCCAACGCCGTCGAGGAGTTCCTGCGCTGGGCCTCCCCCGTCTACCACTTCCGCCGCACCGCCACCCGCGACACCGAGCTCGGCGGCAAGGAGATCAGGAAGGACGACAAGGTCGTCATGTGGTTCGCCTCCGGCAACCGCGACGACGCCGTCTTCGAGCGCCCCTACGACTTCGACGTCACCCGCACCGACATCGACCACGTCACCTTCGGCAAGGGCAGCCCCCACCTGTGCCTCGGCAACAACCTCGCCCGGATGGAGATCCGGCTCATGTTCGAGGAGCTGATCCCCCGCCTGCGCTCCATCGAGCTCGCCGGCGACGTACGCCGGGTCCGGAGCAACTTCGTGAACGGGATCAAGACGCTCCCCGTCAAGGTCACCACCCGCTGACCCTCCGCGAGGTGCGGGGTCTGCACGCGCGAAGTGCGGGGTCTGCAGGCATGAGGTGCGGGGTCTGCGGCAGGCGCGGCGTCGACATTCGGCGGCGCGGGTCCGCAGGCGCGTGCCATGCTCCGGCTCATGGAGCCGAGGAAGGTCGCGTCGGGTGAGTTCGCCGAGGGCGGCGACCTGACCGCGCTCGCCGCCCTCGCGGCGGTCACGCCGCGCTTCGGAAGGCGGAGCGGCGCACCCCCGTGGCTCGCGTGCTGGGAGGGCGAGGACACGGTCGTCGTCCTGGCGCACGGGGACGTGCGGTGGGGAGCGGAGCGCCGGTGAGCGACGAGGAGCTGTGGGTCTCGGAGGTCCCGAAGTACGGCGTGGTCCGCACCGTCGTGCGCGACGGCGATCACGCGGCCCGGTTCGACGACCTCAACGGCGACGGGCGGGAGTACTGCCTGACGCTCTTCCGGCGCGAGGGCGCGGCCTGGAGACCGCTGGCCGACGTCGACGACTCCGACCATCCGGGACCCGACGACTCGGCGATCCGGGGCACGTGGTCCGGCGGCGTGTGGGCGGTCGGCCGCGCGGCCCCCGGCTCGGTCGTGCGGGTGCGGATCGGGAGCCGTACGCAGGCGGTCGAGGTGGACGCCGACGGGTGGTGGCTGCGGGTCACCGAGCTCGAGGAGATCGCTCAGAGCACGGGAAGCATCCCGACGTCGTACCCTCGCCACGTAGCGGCGGACGGGCCGTCCTGACCCCGACCCTCGCCGACGACGGCGTCCACGGGGATCCCGAGCTCCCGACAGAAGTCGAAGACATGCAGGGTGTCGAGGCGCTCCAGCAGGCTGCTCACGTGGAGCGTCGCGTCACCGACGGTCGAGTGATCGTAGCCGGCGACCGCCGTGCCGTCGTCGTGACGGACGACGAGGACGTTGCAGCGCCGGCGGGGGTCGTAGTCGACGAAGGTGAGACCGAGCGTGACGACGCCGAGCAGGACGTGCTTCACGACGTCCCAGGCCGTCTGGCCGCCCGCGTGCTCCTCGTACTCCGCCCGGACGCCGAACCACCGCGCCGCGACCGAGCGCTCATCGGCCTCCATGCCGGCCAGCGTAGGCAGGCGGAGGTCGCCGCTCCTCAGGGCCGCACCTCGTAGACGTTGTTGAACGGCGTCTGCGCCGCGATCCGGAACCTGGTGAACCCGGCGGCGGTGACGACGTCCCGGATCCGGGCGGGGCCGGCCTGGGTGCCGAGGGCGGCGCCGACCGGCTGGGAGAGCGAGGCGGGGGTGCACAGCAGGGTGGAGAAGCCGTAGTAGGCGCGGCCGATCGGGTTCAGGTTGTCCTCGAGGTGGTCGCCGGCGGCGGGCTCGACGACCATCCAGGTGCCGTCGGGGGCGATGACGCTGCGGACGTGGCGGGCCGCGCCGAGCGGGTCGCCCATGTCGTGCAGGCAGTCGAACATGGTGACCAGGTCGTAGCCCTCGCCGGTGAACTCGGTGGCCGCCGCGACCTCGAAGGCGGCGCGGTCGCCGACGCCGGCCTCCTCGGCCCGCTCGCGGGCGGTGGCGATCGAGTCCGCGTGGTAGTCCGAGCCGGTGAAGGCGGACCGCGGGAAGGCCGTCGCCATCAGCACCGTGGAGGCGCCGTGGCCGCACCCGACGTCGGCGGCGGACGCGCCGGTCTCGAGCTTGTCGACGACGCCGTCGAGCGCCGGGAGCCAGGAGGAGACGAGGTTCGCGGCGTACCCGGGGCGGAAGAACCGCTCGCATCCCGTGTGCACGTCCGCGTTGTGCTCGTGCCAGCCGAGCCCGGCGGCGGTCCGCGCCGCCTCGATGACGCGGTGGGAGTCGCGGGCCGTGCCGAGGGCGATCTGGAAGAAGCCGGGGAGGTACGCCGGGCTGCTCGCGTCGGTGAGCGCGACCGCGTGCTCGGGGGGCAGGGCGAACCGACCCGTGGCTGCGTCGTACTCGACGAACCGCCCGGCGGCCTGCGCGCTCAGCCACTCCCGGGCGTAGGGCAGCACGGTGTCGGTGCGGGAGGCGAGCTCCTCGGGCGTGCTCGGTCCGTGCTCGGCGAGGTCGCGGTAGTAGCCGAGCCGGTCCCCCATCCGCACCAGTGCGCAGTTGAGGGTCGCGCCGACCTCGTCGACGGCGCGGAGGACGAACGCCATCAGCTTGTCGGCGTCGATCTCGGTGGTCGGTGTGATGCTCATGGTGCTTCCCCCTCGGTCGGTCGGACAGGTGCCGTGACGGTAGGAGCGCGGATCATTAGGATCAACGGTGATTCCTAACGAGGTATCAGTGATGCTGATAGGTCTGGTGCGGGGCGTCCGCGTGCTGTGCGAGGTCGCGGCCCAGGGCTCGTTCTCGGCTGCCGCGCGCTCGCTGGGCATGACGCAGTCGGCGGTCAGCCAGCACGTCGCGGCCCTCGAGCGCGAGGCCGGGACCGCGCTGGTCGACCGCGGCACCCGTCCGATGGAGCTCACCGAGGCCGGGTCGGTCCTGGTCCGGCACGGCCGGGTGATCCTGGCGCAGCTCGACGGCGCGGAGCAGGCCCTGGCCGCGATCACGGGCCGGCGCGCGGGGCGGCTGCGGCTGGGCAGCTTCCCGACCGCGCTGACGACCTTCGTGCCGGAGGCCGTGCGGACCCTGCGCGCGACGGCGCCCGAGCTCGTGCTGACCGTCGTGGACGACCACATGCAGGGCCTGGTCCCGCGGCTCACGGCCGGGGAGCTGGACCTGGCGGTCGTGTACGAGAACCCGTCGCTCCCCGACGACTCCCTCGCCCGGCTGACGACGGTGCCGCTGTTCGACGACCCCTACCGGGTGCTGCTCCCCGAGGGGCACCGGCTGGCGCGACGCCGGCGGCCGCTGTCACTGGCCGACCTCACCGGCGAGGTCTGGGTCGGTGGGCGGCCGGGCAGCGCGTGGTTCCGGATCCTGCTGCACGCGTGCCGGGCGTCCGGGTTCGAGCCGCGCACGCTGCTCACGACCGACGACCACCGGGCGGTGCAGGCGTTCGTGGCCGCGGGGCTCGGCATCGGCGTGGTGCCCGGACTCGCCGCGTCCTTCCCCTCGCCCGGGGTGGTGGTGCGCGGCCTGGACACCGGCGCTCCGGTACGACGCATCGCCGTCGCCCGCCCGCCCGGCGAGCCGGTGCCGCCGCCGGTCGTCGCGATGACCGAGGTCCTGCTCGACGTCACCCGGGCGCGCCGCGACCCACGAGGGGCACCACGTCGCGCATGACCCGCTCGAGCTGCTGCTCGTGGTCGGCCACGGGCCAGAGGAACAGCAGCTCCGCGCCGGCGTCGGCGTACGCACGCAGCAGGGCCGCGCACCACTCGGGCGGGCCGACCAGGACCCGTCCCGCCAGGTCGTCCTCCGGGCGGTGGAGCAGGGCCGCCAGCCGGCTCAGCCACGCGGCGCGCTCGCCGGCGTCCTCGGTGACGAACGTCCACATCGTCGCCACCGCGCACGGTACGCCGTGCGCGGCGCGGCCGGCGGCGACCTGCGCAGGCGTGGTGCTGTACGCCGACGCCAGCCAGCCGTCGCCCAGGCGTGCGACCCGTCGCAGCCCGGCCGGCGAGCCCCAGCTGCCGATCCAGACCGGCGGGCCGCCGGGGCGCACCGGCCGCGGCTCGAGCACCGGCGTCCCGTCGTCCGCCGACCGGCCGAGATGGGCCCGGAGCGCGCGGACCGCGGCCTCGAACCGCGGCCAGCGCTCGTCGAAGTCCAGCCCGGCCAGGGCGTAGTCGGCCGGCGAGGACCCGGGACCGACGCCCAGCAGGAGCCGGCCGCCGGACAGCACGTCGAGCGCCGCCGCGGCCTTCGCGAGCACCGCAGGCCCCCGGACCACGGGAAGCGCGACGGTGGTGGCCAGGGTCAGGTCGCCGCTCGCCTCGATCACGCTGGACAGCGCCACGATGCCGTCGAGCCACGGACGCCGGAACTGCAGGTGGTCGTTCACGGCGAGCGCCCGGAAGCCCAGCGCGCCCGCCGTCCGTGCGTACGACGCCAGGTCGCCGACATCCCCCGGCGACCCGAGCAGCGGCAGGTGCGCGCCGTACTCCATCCGCAGTCAGCCCTCGTCGGCCACCAGTCGCCGCAGGATCTTGCGCACCTGCAGGGCGGCCAGGTCGGCGGCGACGTTGACGTCCTCGCCGTACCCGTCGCGGTCGATGACGTCCTGCATGGTCTCGAGGATCTCGCGGACCTTGAGGTAGTACGACTCGAAGATCGGCCGCAGTACGTCGGTCGCCGGAGCCCCCGGAGCGAAGTTGCGGCTGACCCGCCAGATGTGGCGGGTGTGCCGCTCGTCGACGGGCGTGACGGCGTGGGTGAAGCGGAAGGTCTGCGGACCGCCCTCCGCCTCGGGCAGCAGCACGTCCCAGCGGTCGGCCCACAGGCCGGGGGCGAGGAAGGCGCCCTCCTCGCGCTGGGGGTACGACGCCACCGCGGAGGAGCCGGAGATCTTGGCCTGCCACTCGGGCATGGGCGCGGCCGGCCAGTCGCGGTGGAAGTGCACGGTCGTCTCGGTGAGCTCGACCTCGAGCGCGGGCGCGACGCCGGCCAGGGCGGGCGGCGAGATGACGGGGTCGACGACGGCGACATGGGTGATGTCGGCGAAGTTGTCGTGGAGCAGCCCGACGCCGGCGGCGGTCTCCCACTGCCCGCCGAAGGTCTCCCACGACCCGTCCGTCAGCCACGGCACCGGCACGGGCGGACGGCGGTCGGCCAGCGACGGTTCGCCGAGCCAGACCCAGACCAGGCCGCCCTCCTCCCGGACCGGGTACGACGGCACCCGGGCGCCATAGGGCACCTGCTCCTGCGAGGGGACGTGCACGCAGGCACCGGTGCGGTCGTAGGCGAAGCCGGAGTACCCGGACACGATGGTGTCCCCCTCGACCCGGCCCAGGCTGAGCGGGAAGGGCCGGTGGGCGTCGCGGTCCCCGAGGGCGACGACCGCGCCGTCGCCGACCCGGAACAGCACGACCGGGCGGTCCAGGGCACGCGTGCCGAAGGGGGTCGCGCCGACCTCGGCGGAGGCGGCGAGGGCGTACCACGCGTTGCGCGGGTAGCCGGCGGTGCTGCGGTCCCTCATGACCACGCTCCTCACAAGTCCAGGGTCAGCCGGTCGGAGCGGCACCGGGAGACACAGATCATCATGAACTCGTTGGACTCCTTCTCCTCGTCGTTGAGGATCGAGTCGCGGTGGTCGACGTCGCCGTCGATCACCTCGGTCTCGCAGGTGCCGCACACGCCCTCGAGGCAGGAGCCGACGACGCTGACGCCGGCGGCCTTGCAGACCTCGAACACGGACTGGTCGGCCGGCACCGACAGGGTCAGCCCCGAGCGCTGGAGCACCAGCTCGAACCCGGTGTCGCCGCCCGCGGTCTCCGGGGCCGCCTTCGCCGCGAACCGCTCCAGGTGCAGGCTCCCCGCCGGCCAGACGGCGCACCGCTCCTCGACCGCGTCGAGCAGCCCGGTCGGCCCGCAGGCATAGACCAGGGTGCCGGCAGCAGGCGAACCCAACAGCGCGGCCAGGTCAGGCAGACCCGCCTCGTCCTGCGGCAGCAGGCTCACCCGGTCGCCGTACGCCGCCAGCTCGTCGAGGAACGCCATCGACGTCCGCGAGCGGCCGCCGTACACGAGCCTCCAGTCGGCGCCCGAGGCGGCGGCCTCGGCGATCATCGGCAGCATCGGGGTGATGCCGATGCCGCCGGCGATGAACAGGTAGCGCGGCGAGGCGACCATCGGGAAGTGGTTGCGGGGGCCGCGGACCCGCACCCGCGCGCCCTCCCCCAGCTCGGCGTGCACCGCCTTCGAGCCGCCGCGGCTGTCGGGCGTGCGGAGCACCCCGATCCGCCACCGGTCGGGGTCGCCGGGACTGCCGCACAGGGAGTACTGGCGGACCAGGTCCTCCCCCAGCACCAGGTCGATGTGGGCGCCGGGCGTCCACGGCGGCAGCGCCGTGCCGTCCTCGGCGGCCAGCGTCAGGACCGCCACGTCGGTCGCCGCCTCGACGGCGGAGACGACCGTCAGGTCCGCCTCGAACTCACGGACGATGGGCTGTGTCGCCACGAGATCCTCTTCCCTCCTCGCCGGCCACCTCACAGGTGGTAGGCGTACTCCCGGAACTCCCAGTCGGTCACGAACTGGCCGAACCGCTCGAGCTCGTTGCGCTTGTAGGCGACGAAGGTCTCGACGAAGGACGGGCCGAGGAGGTCGGCGAGGTCCTTGTCCTCCTCCAGGGCGTCGATCGCCGTGCCGAGGTCGGCGGGCAGCCGGTCGGCCTTCGTCGGGTCGTAGCCGTAGCCCTCGAGCTTGTGCGGCGGCGTGAGGCCGTCGCGGATGCCGAGGTACGCCGCGGCGAGGAGCCCGGCGATGGCGAGGTACGGGTTCGCCGAGGCGTCGCCGAGGCGCAGCTCCAGGCGCGAGGCGCGGCCGCGCTCGGGCGGGATCCGGACCATCGCGCTGCGGTTGTCCAGGCCCCAGTCGACCAGCCACGGCGCGAGCGTGTCGGGCCCGAACCGCTTGTAGGAGTTGATCGTCGGGTTGCTGATCGCGGCCAGCGCGGGGGCGTGGGCGAGCACGCCGGCGATGGCGGAGCGGGCGATGTCGGAGAGCCCGTCGGTGCCCTGCGGGTCGTCGAAGAGCGGCTTGCCGTCGGCGTCGAGGGTGCTGAAGTGCACGTGGAAGCCGGAGCCCCCCTCGTCGTTGAACGGCTTGGCCATGAAGGTCGCCATCTTGCCGCGGCGCCGGGACAGCTCCTGGACGGCGTGCTTGAACCGGAACGCCCGGTCGGCGGCGTCGAGCGCCTCGGAGTGCCACAGGTTGATCTCGAACTGGCCGCTGGAGAACTCGTGGTTCGCGGCGACCACGTCGAGGCCGTACGCCGCCAGCTCGCGCAGCGACGCGAGCAGGGTGTTCTCCGGGTCGCCCTTGAGGCCCGCGACGTACACGTTGCCGGTCGCCTCGCCATACCGGCGCCAGCCGTTGGGGGCGGACTCGTCGGGCTCCAGGACGTAGAACTCCAGCTCGGGGCCGACGATCGGGCGCATGCCGAGCTCGGTGAACCGGTCGACCACCCGCCGGAGCACCTGTCGCGGGCTCTCCTCCGACGGCGTGCCGTCGGGGTTGTAGACGTCGGCGATGACGTGCGCGACACCGGGCTCCCAGGGCACCGCGCGGACCGTGCTCAGGTCCGGGACGGCCACGATGTCGGGCAGCCCGGCCGAGAGGCCGCCGGCGATGTCGACGACGTCGCCCATCGGGGAGGTCGCGTAGACCGAGCGGCAGAAGGCGACCCCGTCCCCGACGGTGCGGTCGAACCGGTCGGCGAGGACGTCGCGGCCGCGCTCGGTGCCGATCAGGTCGCTGTAGCCGAGCCGGACGACGTCGATCCCGTCCGCGCCGAGCTGCTCCGCGGCCACGCGCAGGGCGTTCTCGTCGATGTGCTCCACGGTCAGTCTCCGTTCGTCTCTCGGTGATCCATCATCGGCCGACGGCCGCGGTGTTGTGGAGTGCTTCGTCGAAGCGCTCCAGGTCGGTCGACAGGGCGTCGTACACGACCGGCCGGTTGGAGCGCAGGTAGAGCGCGTAGCCGATGCCGCCGACGAGCCCGACGACCAGCAGCCACGGCAGCAGGTTCACGGCCCTCGCGTCGGAGCCGGCGACGATGTCGAAGTGCTTGAAGGCGAGCGCGACGGCGAAGCAGAGGCCGAGGAAGCCCAGGCCGGGCGCGATCAGCGTGGTGCCGAGGCGCGGGTCGTTCTTGCGCCGGAAGTGGACCACGATCGACAGCGCCGCCAGCGCCTGCAGCACGAGGATGGCCAGGGTGCCGAAGCCGAGCATGCTCGGGACGACGGTGAGGATCGGGTCCGCGCCGGCGAGCGCGAAGACGATGGCCACGGTGACGGCGAAGCCGGCCTGGACCGTGCTGGCGACGTACGGCGCGCCGCTCGGCCCCGTCTTCGACAGGATCGACGGCAGGATCCGCGCCCGGCCCAGCGAGAAGACGTAGCGGCTGGCGGAGTTGTGGAAGGCGAGCATCGCGGCGAACAGGCTGACCAGCAGCAGCCAGGGCATGAGGTCGCTCAGGAAGCCGCCGATGTAGTTGTCGGCGAGGCTGAACACGAGGTCGCCGGTCTCCAGGTGGGCGAGGGCGGTGTCCTGCGCCCGGGCGACGCCGGTCGCGCTGACGACGGCCCACGTCGTGACGCCGAGGATGACGCCGATCAGGGTGATGGCGACGTACGTCGCGCGGGGGACGGTCGTGAGAGGGTTCTTCGCCTCCTCGCTGAACAGGGAGGTGGCCTCGAAGCCGAGGAACCCGGTCGCGGCGAGCAGCAGGCCGATCGACAGGGAGCCGGAGGTGATCGAGTCGAAGGAGAACGCCGAGAGCGAGTAGCCGTCCTTGAAGAGCACGGCGATGTCGAAGACGATGAGGATCGAGGTCTCCAGGATCAGCGAGACGCCGAGGATCTTGGAGCTGAAGTCCACGCCGCGCAGCGCCATCAGGTAGCAGACGGCGATCGAGGCCAGGCCCCAGAACAGCCAGGGCATGTCGAGCCCGGTCTTGTCGGCGATCACGATGCTCATGAAGAAGCCGCTGGTGCCGATCGTGCCGACGACGAAGAAGTTGTAGCCGAGCATCGCGATGAAGCCGGCGGCGAGACCGGCCGGCCTCCCGAGGCCCTTGACGACGAAGGCGTAGAAGCCTCCGGCGTTGACCAGCTCGCTCGACATCTTGCCGTAGCCGATGGCGAAGAGCAGGAGCACGGTGGCGACCGCGAGGAACGCGAACGGCGTGCCGCCGCCGTTGCCGAGGGCGATCGCCAGCGAGGCGACGACCACCATGCCCGTCAGCGGCGCGACCGCCGCGAGGACGAGGAACACGATGGCGCCCACCCCGAGGGCGTTCTTGCGGAGAGTGGTGTTGACGGTGTCCGACATCGGGACTCCTTCGCTGTCACGCGCGGCCGGAGCCGGCGGTCACCGGCACCTTCCGCCGGATCGTTCGGATCCGTACGATAGCCATATGTGACCCAGGGCACCATCCCTCGAGGGGAGGTTTTCCGAAAAATGTTTGTTACCGAACGATCACCAGTGACTGCGCGCCGCCGCCCGCCCTCCTCCACGGCAGGGCGGGGCCTGCTGGCTACGCTGGCCGCATGCCGGACCGCCACACGCTCGAGGAGACCGAGCGCGCGATGAAGGACCACGTGGGCGCACTGCCGCTGGACTTCGCCGCCGCCAACGCCCTGTCCAACCTCTTCCGCGCCGCCAACGCCGTGCGCAGCGAGCTGACCAACCGGGTGCTGCGCCAGCACGACATGACCTGGACCGGCTTCGTGGTCCTGTGGGTCGTGTGGATCTGGGACGGCATGGAGACCCGGCACGTCGCCGAGTCCGCCGACATCTCCAAGGCCACCCTGACCGGCGTGGTGAAGACCCTCGAGGCCCGCGGCCTGATCGCGCGGGAGGGCGACGAGCAGGACCGGCGCCTGGTCCGGCTGCGGCTCACCACCGAGGGCGTCACGCTGATGGAGAAGCTCTACCCCGAGTTCAACGCGGTCGAGTCGGAGATCATCGGCCAGCTCTCCGAGCGCAAGGTCAGCACCTTCACCAAGACGCTGCGCGACGTCGTCAACGCCGTCGAGGGTCAGGACGAGGCGTAGGCGCGCTCCCGCGCCGCCTCGACCAGGGCGCGGAACAGCCCGGCCTGGGCCGGGTCGGTCGCCGCGGTGTCCTCGGGGTGCCACTGCACGCCGAGGTACCAGCCCTGGGCACCGGCGAGCTCCACGGCCTCGATGACGCCGTCCGCCGCGTGCGCCACCGCGCGCAGGCCGCGGCCGAGCCGGCCGAGACCCTGGTGGTGGTAGCAGGAGATGCTCGGCGCCGTCCCGACCACGCCAGCGAGGACCGAGTCCGGCCGCACCGCGATCTCCTGGACGACGTGGCGGTGCGTGCGATCCCCCAGGTCCTGGACCAGGTCGCCGCCGAGGGCGACGTTGACCACCTGGTTGCCCCGGCAGATCGCCAGCAGCGGCAGGCCGGAGCCGAGGGCGTGCCGGGCGACCGCGAGGTCGAAGGCGTCCTGCTCCTCGTCGACGTCGTACTCCGTCGCGTGCGTCTCCTGGCCCGCCCACCGGGCGGCGAGGTCGCCGCCTCCGGGCAGCAGCACGCCGTCGGCGTACCAGAGCCGGGCGGCGACCTCGGCGTCGTCCGCGCCGGTCCCCGGTGCGACCGGGTGCACGACGAGCGGCTCGCCGCCGGCGGCGTAGACCGCGTCGAGCAGGGCGCGTGCCGCCACGTCGGCGCCGTAGCGCAGCGCCGAGGCCGACGCGGAGAACCGCGCCGGGACGGCGATCAGCGGGCGGCGGCTCATCGCGCGATCAGCCCGGGCGCGTGGTCCTCCACGAGGCGGGTCGCCCGCTCCCAGGCGGCGGCGAACCGGATCACCCCCGCGTCGTCGTGGTTGCGACCGATGACCTGGAGGCCGATCGGCAGGCCGGACCGGCCGAATCCGGCGGGCATGGCCAGCGTCGGCGCCCCGAGCAGGGTGCCGATCGCGGTCACCTCCATCCAGCGGTGGTACGACGACATCGCGACGCCCTCGATCTCGGCGGGCCACTCGAGATCGGCGGCGAAGGGCATCGTCTGCGCCGTCGGCAGCAGGACGTGGTCGTAGGTCTCGAAGAGCGTCCGGAACCCGTTGTACATCGCGGTCCGCTTGACCGAGGCGTCCCACACGTCGAGCCCGGTGAGCGCGGGATTGCCGTCGGCGCCGGTCAGCAGCCCCTCGATCTCGTAGACGGCCTCGGGCTTCAGGTACGGGCGCCAGGCGGGGTTGTCGTAGACGGGCTTGTTCAGGCCGCCGCTGATCCAGTGCCGGAAGACGAGCCAGAGGGGCCACAGGTCCTCGTTGCCGCGGAAGGAGCCGAAGGCCGGCAGCGCGTCGACCTTGTCGACCCGCGCGCCGAGGGCGCGCATCCGGTCGACCGCCGCGCCGGTGACCTCGAGGACCTCCTGCTCCATCGGGAGGTAGCCGCCGAGGTCCGCCATCCAGGCGATCCGCAGGCCGCGCAGGGTCGTGCGCCGCACCTTGCCGAGCGGCGCGGGATCCTGCTCGATCGCCAGGGGCGCGCGTACGTCGTACCCGGACATGGTGCTCAGCAGGAGCGCGAGGTCACGGGCGTCGCGGGCGATCGGGCCCTCGGTGCCGCCCTGCTGGACGAACTGCTCGTTGCCCGCACCGGGCACCCGCCCGTACGACGGCCGCAGCCCGAGCACGTTGTTCCACCCCGGCGGGTTGCGCAGCGAGCCGAAGAAGTCGCTGCCGTCGGCGACCGGCAGCATCCGCAGGGCGACGGCGACCGCGGCGCCGCCGCTGCTGCCCCCGCGCTCCGGGTCTGGTCGTAGGCGTTGTAGGTCGTGCCGAACACCTTGTTGTAGGTGTGCGATCCGAGGCCGAACTCGGGGGTGTTGGTCTTGCCGATGAAGACGGCGCCCGCGGCGCGGACCCGCTCGACGAAGAGCGCGTCGGCGGTGGCCGGTGGAGCCGCCGGGACGTCGAGCTGCCCGAAGAACCCGGCCGACGTCGGCATCCCCTCGACGTTGGCGAGGTCCTTCACGGCCTGCGGGAAGCCGTGCATCCAGCCCTGGTACCGGCCCCGGCGGAGCAGGCGGTCCTTCTCCGCCGCCTCGGCGAGCAGCTCCGCACGCGGGCGGAGCGCGACGATCGCGTTGACGGCGGGGTTCACGGCGTCGATGTGGTCGAGATAGGCGGTCATCACCTCGACGCAGGTCACCTTGCGCTGCCGGATGGCGGCCGACAGCTCGGCCGCGGACCACCACACGATGCGGCGCAGGTCGGAGGGTCGCTTCACAGCAGGCCACGCTACGTCGGGCGCGACCGGCGCCGCCGCGGCCTCGGAGGCCGCGGCGGTGAGCGCGCCCAGCGCGACGCCGGCGGCCGTGGCGCCGGCGACGACGGAGCGGCGAGAGACGGTGGTCATCGAGTTCGTCCTTTCGACCCTTCACCAGAGATTGTTTTGATCCAAACGATCTTGTTCGGACCCGAACGTAAGGTGACCTGCGCGACATCCGCAAGCCCGTGCCGCGTTTTCGGACCACCCGGCCGAGACCCTTGCCAGCGCCCCGCCCGGTCTCTACCGTGAGGACCCGAACGTCCGCTCGTCACCGTGGGGGCAGCATGGCCGCACCCGTCTCGGATCGCCTGATCGACCTCCTCGGCGACCTGGCCTCCCTGGCCACCCCCGACGAGGCCACGACGGCCGCGCCCGGCCTGCTGGAGCGCCTCGCCGACGACTGCGGCGCCGCCGCCTGCCAGCTCGACACCGCGCTCACCCACGCCGACGACCCGCAGGAGCCGGCCTTCCAGACCGTCGCCAGCGTGGGCTACTCCCCCGAGGTCTCCAGCCACCTGTGCGCCGACCTGGCGCCGTCGCCCCACGGCCGCCGGGTGCTCGCCGCGAGCAGCGGCCTGCGGATCGACGAGGACGACCCGTACGACTTCCGCAGCTCCGAGCACTACCTCGACGTCCTCCACCCCGCCGGGTACGACGACGGCATCTCGATCGCGCTGCGCGACTCCGGCGCCCACCTGGTCGGCCTGCTCCACCTCTCGGCCCGCAGCACCCGCGACTTCGCCCCCGAGCTGGTCGGCGCGCTGCCGCCGCTCGGGCGGGCCTTCGCCCGGCTGACCACCGTCGCCACCTGCTCCACGCCGGACGTCACCCTGCCGCCGGAGTACGCCGTCGTCCGGCTCGACGCCGCCGGCCGGCCCACCCCGGTGGTCGGGCGGGCTCCCCTGCACCTCGTCGTCGACGCCGACCTGCTCGGCATCGTCCGCGCCATCCTCGGCACCGGCACCCGGTTCGCCACCTTCCTGCACCAGCAGGCGGGGCAGCTGGTCGAGGTCCGGGTGCACTGCCCGTCGGGCCGCGCCGCGACCCGGCAGCCCTGCACGGTCGCGACCCGGCCCGCGGCCTCGACGCTCGGCCTCACCCTGCGCCAGCTCGAGGTGCTCACCGCGGTCGCCACCGGCGCCGGCAACCGCGAGATCGCCGACGAGCTGTGCCTGACCCAGCGCACCGTCGCCGCGCACGTCGAGGCGATCCTGGCCCGGCTGGACAGCCGGTCGCGGGCGGGTGCCGCCGCGAAGGCCACCGCCGCCGGCGTACTGCTGCCGTCCGCGGACCCGGACTCGGTCCGCTCCCTCGCGCGGGTGCTGCAACAGCCCGTGGCCTGACCCCGGGGATCCACCAAGGGATCCGCCAAGACTGGCAATTCTGCCAATGACCCAGGTCACACCGCGGTCCCACGATTGCGGGACCGCGCCGGGCCCGCCGGCGCCGTACCCCTGGGAGACGCGATGGCGACCGGCTACCTCTACCACGAGCTCTTCGGCTGGCACGACACCGGGACCAACGCCGGGCTCTTCCCCGCCGACCACCGCGCGGGCATCCAGCCGTTCCAGCACTTCGAGAACGCCGAGACCAAGCGCCGGATCCACGAGCTCGTCGTCGTCTCGGGCGTCATCGACCGGCTCACCCGGCTGGAGCCGCGCAAGGCGACCGACGAGGAGATCCTCCTGGTCCACACCGAGGAGCACCTGGCCCGGATCGAGGCCGGCAGCGAGCAGCCCAAGGGCGGCGACTCCGGCGACGGGCTGAGCCCGTTCGGGCCGGGCGGCATCGAGATCGGCAGGCTCGCCGCCGGCGGCATGATCGAGGCGACCGCCGCGGTCGTGGAGGGCCGGGTCGACAACGCCTACGCACTGATCCGCCCGCCGGGCCACCACGCCGAGCCGGACACCGGGATGGGCTTCTGCATGTTCGGCAACCTGGCGATCGCTGCCCGGGCGGTGCGTCGTACCCACGGCGTCGAGCGGATCGCCGTCCTCGACTGGGACGTCCACCACGGCAACGGCACCCAGAAGACGTTCTGGGAGGACCCGGACACGCTGACCATCTCGCTTCACCAGGACCGGGTGTTCCCGCCCGACTCCGGCCACGTCACCGAGCGCGGCGCGGGCGCCGGCCTCGGGTACGCCGTCAACGTGCCGCTCCCGCCGGGGACCGGCACCGGCGGCTACCTCTCCGCCTTCGACCGGGTGGTCGCACCGGCGATCGACCGGTTCCGGCCGGACCTGATCCTGGTCGCCAGCGGCTTCGACGCCAACGCGACCGACCCGCTGTCGCGCCAGGCGCTGACCAGCAGCAGCTACCGGGCGATGACCGAGCGGCTGCTCGACCTCGCCGCCACCCACTGCGACGGGCGGCTCGCGATGAGCCACGAGGGCGGCTACAACCCGGTGTACGTGCCCTTCTGCGGGCTCGCCGTGATCGAGGCGCTGGCCGGGGTGACCGACCCGCTGTCCGACCCCTACGAGCCGATCTTCGGCGGCATGGCCGGCCTCGACCTCCAGCCGCACCAGACCGCGGTCCTCGACCGGGTCGTGCCGCTCCTCGACGACATCCACGCCGGCGTCCCCGCCGGGTCGTGACCCCTCCTCCCGATCGGAGCACCACCATGTCCACCACCGCACCGCGTGACCTGAGCCGCCGTACCCTCCTCGCCTGGGGCGGCGGCATCGGGGCCGCCGTCCTCGCGTCCGCGTGCAGCGCGCCCGCCAGCACGAAGTCCTCCGGCGACAAGGTCGCGAAGTCCAGCACGGACGTCGACACCGTCGCCTGGGACTACCCGTTCACCTTCCTCCCCGTCTACGCGGGCGTCGCGAAGTTCGCCAAGGCCCGCGCGAAGGAGAAGGGCGTCGCGCTCGAGCAGACCAACGACAACGGCCGGCCCGACGTCCAGGCGTCCAACCTCGACACGCTCATCGCCAAGAAGGTGCCGGCGATCGTGTCCTTCCCGATGGTCTTCGAGGCGCTCGAGGCGCAGGCCGCCAAGGCGCTGTCCGCCGGCATCATCTGGGTGACCTACGGCGGCACGCTGCAGAACCAGAGCGCGTCGATCACCTTCAGCTTCGAGGAGGGCGGCCGCAAGCTCGGCGAGGACGCCGCCGCCTGGGCGCAGGAGAGCCTCGGCGGCAAGGGCAAGGTCGCATTCCTCGTCGACGACACCATCCAGCTCGGCCGCGAGCGCACCGCCGGCATGATCGACGCCTTCACGAAGGCCGCGCCCGGCATGGAGGTCGTCGGCCGCGAGCAGGCGATCGACCCCGACACGGCGCTGACGAAGACCAAGGCGATCCTCGCCAAGCACCCCGACGTCAACGTCGTCCTGGGCATCACCGACGGCGCGGCGTTCGGCGGCTACAAGGCGCTGGTCGAGGCCGGCCGCGCGGAGGACGACGCGGAGACGTACGTCGGCGGGCAGGACGGCGACCTCGGCTCGCTCGAGCTGATCAGGAAGGGCACCTTCTACCGGGCCTCGGCCGCCCTGCAGCTGCGCGACATCGGCAACGCGGTGATCGACGTACCACTGGCGGTGGCGGACGGGAGGAGCGACGCCGAGGCCAGCGCCGACGTGCCGATCGCGCTCGTCAAGCCGGGCGACGCCCTGCTCGACGAGATCATCGCCCAGTACGGCTGAGCGCCATGACCCTGCAGGTGACCGGCCTCCGGAAGTCGTTCGGCGGCGTCCACGCGCTGCGCGGCGTCGACCTCACGATCGCGTCCGGCGAGGTCCACGCGCTGCTCGGCCACAACGGCGCCGGCAAGTCCACGCTGATCAAGGCGCTGGGCGGGGCGTTCACGCCCGACGGCGGCACGATCGAGGTGGCGGGCCGCAGCTACAGCGGTCTCTCGCCGCGCCAGTCGATCGACGCGGGCATCGCGATCATCTTCCAGCACCTCAGCCTGGTCGAGTCGCTCTCGGTGGTGGACAACGTCTTCCTCGGCCAGGAGCACCGGCGGCTCGGCGTCGTCGACCGCGGCTCCCAGCGGGCGGCGGCACGGGCGCTGCTGGACCGGCTCGGCGCGACCTGCCGGGTGGACGACCGGGTCGGCGACCTGCCCATGGGCCAGCGGCAGCTGGTCGAGATCGCCAAGGCGCTCTCGCGCGACCCGGTGGTGCTGGTCCTCGACGAGCCGACGGCGGCCCTGTCCTCGCACGAGATCGGCGCCCTGGAGCGGACCGTCCGCGCGCTGCAGGAGCAGGGACTGGCGATCTGCTACGTCACCCACCTGCTCGGCGAGGTGGAGCGCCTGGCCGACCGGATGACGGTGCTGCGCGACGGGCAGGTGCACGTGTCGACCTCGCTGGAGGGGCGGACCCGGCGGGACATCATCGAGGCGATCGCCGAGCCGCCCACCGACCTGCCGCCGCGCGGGCCGGTGCACGAGGCCGATCCGCCGCAGCTGCAGGTCAGCGGGCTGAGCGGTCCCGGGATCGGGCCGATCGACCTGTCGGTGCGGCCCGGGGAGATCGTCGGCCTCTACGGTCTGATCGGGTCGGGCCGGACCCGCACCCTGGAGATGCTGTTCGGGCGGCGTCCCCGCGACGGCGTCGTCACCGTCGGCGGGCGGCGGGTGACGCGGGCGACCCCGCGGGCGGCGCTCGCCGCCGGGCTCGCGCTGGTGCCGGGCGACCGGGCCGGCCAGGGCCTGTTCAGCTCGCTCTCGGCGCTCGACAACGCGCTCCTGCCCGCCCAGGGCGTGCTCTCGGCCTTCGGCCTGCGGCGGCGCCGGGCCGAGCAGCAGGCGTTCGAGCGCCTCGCCGAGGCGCTGGCCGTGCACCCGAGCACGCCCGAGGCGCCCGCCCGCAGCTTCTCCGGCGGCAACCAGCAGAAGCTGCTCCTCGGCCGGTGGGTCAACGGCATCCTGCCCACCACCGTGCTGCTGCTCGACGAGCCCACCCAGGGCGTCGACGTCCGCGCCCGGCACGAGATCTACCGGGTGGTGCGCACGATCGCGAGCGAGCGTCGTACCGCTGTCGTCTTCGCCTCCACCGATCCGGAGGAGATCGTCGCGCTCGCCGACCGGGCGCTGGTCATGCAGGAGGGCCGGGTCGTCGGCGAGCTCGCCGGGGCCGCCCTCGACGAGGACGCCCTCCTGCACGCGGTCCACCAGTCCGAGTCCGACCTCCAGGAGCACCTGTCATGAACGCATCCGTCACCCCGCGCCGGCTCGCGCGCTACCCGCTGATCCCGGTGATCATCGCGATGGCGATCGGCTTCGAGCTCGCCACCGGCAGCTTCGTCGGCAGCCAGAACCTGCTCGGCATCGCCACCGACAGCGCCACCCTCGCCATCGTCGCGGTCCCCTCCGCGCTGCTGGTGATCAGCGGGTACCTCGACCTGTCGGTCGGCTCGACGTACGCCCTCGGCGCCGTCGCCGCCGGCTGGCTGGCCTCCGAGCACGGCGGCGGCCTGGTCGGCTGCGTCCTGCTGGCGCTGCTCGCCGGGCTCGCGGTCGGGGCCGTCAACGGGTTCCTGTGCTGCGTGGTCGGGCTGTCGCCGTTCATCGTCACCCTCGGCACGCTGACCGCCGTCCGCGGCCTCGCCCAGCAGCTCGCGCCGCTGCCGCTGACCAGCTTCGGCGACGGCTTCGCCTGGCTCGGCGGAGCCAAGGTCGCCGGGCTGCCGTCGCCGGTGGTGATCGCCGTGCTGGTCGTCCTGGTGGCCGGTGCCGTGCTGGCGCTGACCCCGGTCGGCCGGCACATCTACGCGATCGGCGTCTCCCGCGAGGCGGCGTACCTCTCCGGCGTGCGGGTGCGGACCGTGCCCTTCGCACTCTTCCTCGCCACCGGCGCCTGCGCCGCGCTGGCCGGTGCCATCAAGGCGTCGGTGCTCGGCGCGGTCCAGTCCGGTACGGCGGGCACCGGGTTCGAGCTCGCCGTCCTCACCGCCGTGCTGGTCGGCGGCGTCGCCCTCACCGGCGGCTCCGGCACCCTGTTCGGCGTCGTGCTCGGCGTGGCCTTCCTCGGCATCCTGCAGAACGGCCTGACCCTGGTCGGCGTGCCCACCTTCTGGCAGCAGGTCGCCCAGGGACTCGCCCTCGTCGTCGCCGCCGGATTGGCCTACCTCTCCCCGCGGCTGGAGGCGCTCACCGCGGTCCGGCCGGCGGCGCCACCGCGGCCGGTGCCGGTCACCTGATGCTCCTCTCTTCCGCCCAGCGATCTCTGTTTTAGAATCGGCGGGTGGACCTCGACACCGGCGCCGCCGCCATCGGCGTGCTCGCCGACCCGACCCGGCGCAGCCTCTACGCGTACGTCGCCGGGCGGGCCGCCGCGGTCGGGCGCGACGAGGCGGCGACCGCCCTCGGCCTGGCCAAGCACACCGTGAGCTTCCACCTCGACCGCCTGGCCGACGAGGGGCTGCTGGAGGTGGAGTTCCGCCGGCTCAGCGGGCGCAGCGGACCGGGCGCCGGTCGGCCGAGCAAGCTCTACCGGCGGGCGCGGCGCGAGTTCGCGGTGACTCTCCCGCCCCGCCGCTACGACCTGGTCGGCGACATCCTCGCCGCGGCCGTCGGCCGGACCGGCGCCGGTGCGGACCTCGACACCGCGCTCGCCGACTGCGCCCACGAGGAGGGACGATCCGTGGCCGGGGCCGCCGTCGGCGTACCTGGCGGGCCGGGGCTCGAGGGCCTCGCCGCGGTGCTGGCCGGCCAGGGCTACGAGCCGGTCGTCGAGGCGACCGCGGTCGCGCTCGCCAACTGCCCGTTCGACGCGCTCGCGCGCAAGCACACCGCCCTCGTGTGCGGCCTCAACCGCTCCTTCGTCCAGGGCGTCGCCGACGGTCTCGGCTGCGCCGGCGTGACCGCCCACCTGGAGCCGGGATCCGGACGATGCTGCGTGAAGGTGCGGTGCCGTGACTGATCCACTGGCAGCTCTCGACCGGTGGATCGCCTCCGGTGGCCACTGGGAGGTCCTCAGCGAGCGCGGGGGCCTGGCCACGGTGGCGCTGCTGACGTGTGACGGCGGGCAGGAGATGGATCGGGTCGTCGTACCGGTGGACGCGCTGCCGCAGGAGTCGTGACTCCGTCACCGCCGGTCAACCGCGGCCCCAAGATCCTCGTTCGACATGATCGGAGCCGTTGTTCGTCCACACCCTCGGAAGGGACTTTCGCTTGTCCACAGGCGGGGTCTGCTCGTTTCGTGGTGTCGGGGGTCGGTGGGAGAATCTCTGTCATGGATCTCGGAACCCGGCCCCGTTCGACGGCAGCACTGCTGTCGCGGGTCGGTGCGCGGATCCAGGCCCGTGACACCCTGCTGATCGAGGAATGGCAGGACATCGTCACCTGGGCCGGCGACCACGTCGTCGCCACACCGGAGGGCGCGGCCACGATCACCGACGGGTACCTCGACACCGGGGTCCCGATCGCGGGGGACGGGGCGCCGTTGGTGTCGGAGTTCGGGTTGATGGAGCTGGTCGCGGTCCTCGGGCGTTCGCCCGATGGTGGGCGGGCCTATGTGGGGCGGGTCATCGAATGCGCCTGGCGGCTCCCGACCGTCTATGCCGCCGTGATGGCGGGTCGGCTCACCCCGTGGCGGGCCGAGCGGATCGCGGACCTCACCCACGCGCTGAGTGCTGAGGCGGCTGGGTTCGTGGACCGGCAGCTGTTCCACGCCTCCGGAGTCGGGTGGGCGCAGTTGGACCGGTTGATCGCCGAAGCGATCCTCCGGTTCGACCCCGAACGCGCCGAAGCCGAACGCGCGACCGCGGCCGATCAACGCTATGTGGAGGTCGGGACCCCGACACCCACGGCAACACCCACGGGATCGTGCACCTCTCCGGGGTCCTCGACGCCGCTGACGGGCGTGATCTGGATGAGGCGATCGCCCGCCGCGCCCGTCTGCTCGGGGACTTGGGCAACGACGCTCCGCTCGATGTGCGGCGCTCGGTCGCGCTCGGCGAGTTGGCCCGGGCGGACCTCGCGCTCGATCTGGAGGGTTCGCCGGGCCGCAAAGCGATCGTGAACGTCCACATCACCGACACCACCCTGACCGGCGTGAACCCCGTCGGCAGATGGGAAGACCAGCAGGTCCCCGTGTCGAGTGAGCAGATCCGCGAGTGGCTCGGCTCCGCCTCGACCGTGATCGTGCGACCGGTGATCGATCTGGCCGACCACGTCCCGATCGACTCCTACGAGATCCCCGACCGCCACCGCGCACGCGTCCAGCTCCGTGACCACACGTGTCGGTTCCCGCACTGCACCAGGCCAGCCACCCGCTGCGACCTCGACCACGCCCGACCCTACGGCGAGGGCGGGCCTACCTGTCCGTGCAACGAGGTGGCCCTGTGCAGACGCCATCACCGGGCGAAGACCCACTCCGCGTGGTCCTACGACATCGTGATGCCCGGCTCGTACGAGTGGACCAGCCCGAGCGGCTTCCGATTCCGGGTCGACCACCACGGCACCCACCCACCGGACGAGTGACTCCCCCGCCCGCACCCCGCACACCCCGACGGTTGCGGGGATGCAGGCGTGTCCAGACCCACTCTCAGCGCTGCGATCCCCGTGCCCCCGCAACCACAGGCCGACGACCACCAGCGACCCGGCCCCCGACAGCGGCGATCAACCAACCACCGTGACCCCAGCGGCCCGCAACCACGTCATCGGTCATCAAAGACCCCGCACCGAGCAAACCCGCAGGCCGAGCAGACCAGCCCGAGCAGATCAGCCCGAGCAGATCACCCCAGCCGGCCCCGGACCGCATCCCGCAGCGCCTGCTCCGGGTCGACCCCGGCGGCGCGGGCCTCGGCGACCAGGGCGAGCAGGCGTTCGCCGAGGTCGGCGGAGTCGGGCGCGAGGCCGGCCGGGCGGCCGGCCCGCTCGAGCCGCGCGAGCGCCTTGTCGGCGTACAGGAGGGCGGGCAGGGCTGAAGGGAGCTCGGACGGCAGGGCGTCCTGTCCGGACCGGCCGCCGCGCTCGGCGGCCTTGATCCGCTGCCAGCGCTCGTCGACCTCCTCGGCCGTGAGTTCCGCGGAGAGGTCGCCGGCGGGGTCACCGAAGACGTGCGGGTTGCGGCGGCGCATCTTGGCGGTGATCCCGCGCGCGACGTCGTCGAGGTCGAAGTCGCCGCGCTCCTCCGCGATCACGGCGTGGAAGACGACCTGCAGCAGCAGGTCGCCGAGCTCCTCGGCGAGGTTCCCGAAGTCGCCGGTGGCCTCGGCGTCGTCGATGGCGTCGACCGTCTCGTAGGTCTCCTCGACCAGGTAGCGCACCAGCGACCGGTGGGTCTGCTCCTGCTTCCAGGGGCATTCGGCGCGCAGCCGCCGCATCACCGCGACGAACTCCGCGACCGCGTCCTCCGCCGGGTCGGCCACGGCTCAGCCCTGGGGTGCGACCGCCGCCGACGCCGGGTCGGGGCCGCAGCGCTGCTCGGCGGGCAGCTTCGCGACCTGCTCGGGGGTGAGCGCGGCGGTGTCCTGGGCGTCCTTCGCCTCGCTGCTCACGGGTACGGAGAGCGGGTCGCCGGCGAAGACTCCGGTCTCGGCGTCGTACGCGCCGAAGACGGGGTTGAAGGTGACGTCATGCTCGTCGAGCCAGTCGGTGATCAGCGCGACGCCGGCCGCGACCGCGGCCTGCTCGTCGCCGCCGGCCTGGGCCCGCCCGAGCTCGCCGACCGGGTCGGAGAGCCGCTGCTGGATCCAGGTCAGCCACTCGAAGGTGTCGAGGTTGTCGTCGTCGATGGTGCCGAGCTCGCCCCAGGCGTCCATGACGGCCGCGCGGTCGACGGTCCCGGACGGGAGCCGGATGTGGTGCTCGGCCGCGAGCGCGTCGACGGCGACCGCCTGGGTCCAGCCGACGACGAACTGGGCGCGGATCAGCGCGGTGGGCGCGGCCGAGGCCTGCGGGTTGGCGGCCCGGAGCGCGCAGTAGTCCTCGACCGCCTGGTCGACCTTGCTCAGCTCGAGCCGCTGGCCCTCGACCTCGGCGGCCGCGCCCGGGAGCACGGTGTTGTCGCTGACGCCGCACCCGGCGGCCAGCACGGCGACCACGGCGGCCGCTGCCGCGGCGGGGAGGATCGGACGACGCACACTCACTCCTTGGGGTCGATGACCGAGTCGATGACGAGTCGGGCCCATTCAAGCAGGGCGACCCCCTCCAGGGGCGTCCCGGTCCGCCCGGGGATGCCGGGGCGCGGCACCAGGATCGACTCCAGCTGGTGCTTGACGATCGACTTCGGGTACAGCCGGTTGAGTCGGATCGTGCGCGATTCCGGGAGTACGACGGGGTGGAAGCGCACGTTCTTGCCGACGGTCGTGATCTCGCGAACCCCCGCCGAGCGCGCTCGCGCGCGGAAGCGTGCGACCAGCAGCAGCGCGGCCACCTGCTCGGGCGGCTCGCCGTACCGGTCGTCGAGCTCGGCGGCGATCTCGTCGACGTCGGCGTCGGTGCGGACCTCGGCGAGGCGCTTGTACATCTCCAGCCGGAGCCGCTCGCTGGGGATGTAGTCGTGGGGCAGGTGCGCCTCGACCGGCAGCTCGATGCGGACCTCGTCGAGCTGCTCCGGGGCGCCCCCGTCGCTGCGGAAGTCGCGCACCGCCTCGCCGACCAGGCGGACGTAGAGGTCGAAGCCGACGTCGGCGATGTGGCCGGACTGCTCGCCGCCGAGCAGGTTGCCGGCGCCGCGGATCTCGAGGTCCTTCATCGCGATCGCCATGCCGCCGCCGAGGTCGGAGTGCTGGGCCAGCGTCGCGAGCCGCTCGTGGGCGGTCTCGGTCAGCGGCTTCTCGGTCGGGTAGAGGAAGTAGGCGTAGGCCCGTTCCCGGGATCGGCCGACCCGGCCGCGCAGCTGGTGCAGCTGGGAGAGGCCGAGGGTGTCGGAGCGCTCGATGATCATCGTGTTGGCGTTGGAGACGTCGATGCCGGACTCGACGATCGTCGTGCAGACGAGGACGTCGAACTCCTTCTCCCAGAAGTCGACCATCACCTGCTCGAGCTGGTGCTCCCCCATCTGGCCGTGCGCGGTCGCGACCCGGGCCTCGGGAACCAGCTCGCGGATCTTCGCGGCGGCCTTCTCGATCGAGCTCACCCGGTTGTGGATGTAGAACACCTGGCCGTCGCGGAGCAGCTCGCGGCGGATCGCGGCGACCACCTGGCGGTCCTCGTAACCGCCGACGTAGGTCAGCACCGGGTGCCGCTCCTCCGGCGGGGTGGTGATCGTCGACATCTCGCGGATGCCGGTGATCGCCATCTCGAGCGTGCGCGGGATCGGCGTGGCGCTCATGGAGAGCACGTCGACGGAGGTGCGCAGCCGCTTCATCGCCTCCTTGTGCTCGACGCCGAAGCGCTGCTCCTCGTCGACGATGATCAGGCCGAGGTCCTTGAACCTCGTGTCGGCGTTGAAGAGCCGGTGGGTGCCGACCACGATGTCGACGGTGCCGTCGGCGAGGCCGGCGAGCGTCTCGGCCGCTTCGCCGGGAGACTGGAATCGGGAGAGCGGCCGGATGTTGACGGGGAATCCGGAGACCCGCTCCGAGAAGGTCGCGAGGTGCTGGTTGACGAGCAGCGTCGTCGGCACGAGCACGGCGACCTGCTTGCCCTCCTGGACCGCCTTGAATGCCGCGCGGACGGCGATCTCGGTCTTGCCGTAGCCGACGTCGCCGCAGATCAGCCGGTCCATCGGGACCGTGCGCTCCATGTCGGCCTTGACCTCGTCGACGGTGGTCAGCTGGTCGGGGGTCTCGTGGAACGGGAAGGCGTCCTCGAGCTCGCGCTGCCAGGGGGTGTCGGGGCCGAAGGCGTGGCCCTGGGTGGCCTGCCGGGCGGCGTACAGCTTGATCAGCTCGGCCGCGATCTCGCGGACCGCCTTGCGCGCGCGGTTCTTGCGCTTGGTCCAGTCGCCGCCGCCGAGCCGGTCGAGGCTGGGCTGCTCGCCGCCGACGTACCGGGTGACCTGGTCGAGGGTGTCGGCCGGCACGAACAGCCGGTCCGGCGGGCCGCCGCGCTTGGATGGGCCGTACTCCAGGACGAGGTACTCCCGCACCGCGCCCTGCACCTCGCGCTGCTTCATCTCCACGAACCGGCCGACGCCGTGCTGCTCGTGCACGACGTAGTCGCCCGCCTTGAGCTCCAGCGGGTCGATCTGGCGCTTGCGGCGCACCGGCATCGCGCCCTTGTCGCGGGTCGAGGCCTTGGCGCCGACGATGTCCTCGCCGGTGAGGATCGCGAGGCCGCGGTCCGGGTCGACCAGGCCGTGGCCGAGGTTGCCGCAGGTGATGGTGACGACCGCCGGGTCGAGCTCGTGGCCCGCCGGCAGCTCGTCGACCAGCCGGGCCGGCACGTCCTGCTCCCCCAGCGCCTCGACCATGCGCTGCGCCGGTCCGTGACCGACGTGGACCACGGCGACGGCGTACCCCTCGGACCGCCAGCGGGCGATGTCGGCGAAGGCCTTCGACACGTCGCCGCGGTACGACGGCGCGGGCTGCGCGTCGGAGGGCACCTCATCGTCGAGGCCGAAGGGGCTGAACGTCCACCACGCCTGACCGCGCTCGCGGGCGTGGGTGCGGACGTCCGCCAGCGCGTGGTACGACGCCGCCTGCAGGTCGATCGGCGCCTGCCCGCCGCTGGCCGCGGTGGCCCAGGACGCGGCCAGGAACTCCTCGCTGGTCGCGACCAGGTCGTGCGCCCGTGCCCGGGCTCGCTCGGGGTCGAGGACCAGGATGCGGGTGTCGGCGGGCATCAGGTCGACCAGCAGCTCCAGGTCGTCGACCAGCGCGGGGATCAGCGCCTCCATGCCCTCGACCGCGATGCCCTGGGCGAGCTTGTCGGTGATCTCCAGCAGCTGGGGGTGCTTCTCGCCGAGGGCGGCGGCCCGCGCGCGCACCTCGTCGGTGAGCAACAGCTCCCGGCACGGCGGCGCCCAGAGCCGCTCGACCTTCTCGATGGTGCGCTGGTCGGCGACCGCGAAGGAGCGGATCTCGTCGACCTCGTCGCCGAAGAACTCCACCCGCAGGGGGTGCTCCTCGATCGGCGGGAAGACGTCGACGATGCCGCCGCGGACGGCGAACTCGCCGCGCTTCTCGACCAGGTCGACCCGGGAGTACGCCGCACCGACGAGCCCCGCGACGACGTCCTCGATCTCGGCCGTCTCCCCCACGGCGAGCTCGACCGGGGTGAGGTCGCCGAGGCCCTTCACCTGCGGCTGCAGCATGCTGCGCACCGGCGCGACGACGACCTGGACCGGCCCGGTCGCGGCGTCGCCGCCCGGGTGGCGGAGCCGGCGCAGCACGGCCAGCCGCCGGCCGACCGTGTCGCTGCGCGGGCTGAGCCGCTCGTGGGGCAGGGTCTCCCAGCTCGGGTAGTAGGCCACCCCGGCCGGGTCGAGGAGATCGCCCAGCTCGGCGACCAGCTGCTCCGCCTCCCGGGTGGTCGCGGTGACCACCAGCACCGGCCGCCCGCTCCGGGCGAGCCCGGCCGCGAGGAAGGGCCGCAACGCCTCCGGACCGGTCAGCTCACCGGTCGGCTGGGCGTCGCCGGCCGCGGCCGCGAGCGCGGCGGACAGGGTCGGGTCGGCGAGGACGGCGTCGGCGAGGCCGGCGAGGCTCACGGGCGTTCACTTCCGGTCGAGGGACAGCACGAGCGCCCCCGGTCGAGAAGGACCGGGGGTGCGGCACCAGCCTACGGCGTGCCTCCGACGCCCCAGCCTGAAGGCTCAGCCGAACCGGCCGTTGACGTAGTCGTAGGTCCGGGAGTCCTGCGGGCTCTGGAACATCGCCTCGGTGTCGCCGTGCTCCACGATGACGCCGGGCTGGCCCTGGGAGGCGAGGAAGAAGGCGCACTGGTCGGAGACCCGCGCGGCCTGCTGCATGTTGTGGGTGACGATCACGATCGTCACCTCGCGGGCGAGCTCGAGCATGGTCTCCTCGATGACCCGGGTGGACGTCGGGTCGAGGGCGGAGCAGGGCTCGTCCATGAGCAGCACCCGCGGCCGGATCGCCAGCGACCGGGCGATGCACAGGCGCTGCTGCTGGCCTCCCGACAGGCCGCCGCCGGGGGCGTCGAGGCGGTCCTTGACCTCGTTCCAGAGCCCGCCCTTGACGAGGCAGGACTCGACGAGGTCGTCCTTGTCGGACCTCTTCATCCGGGTGCCGGTGAGCTTGAGGCCGGCGAGCACGTTCTCCTGGATCGACATCGCGGGGAACGGGTTGGGCTTCTGGAAGACCATGCCGATCGCCCGGCGGGCGTCGATGAGCCGCTTGGCCGGGTCGTAGATGTCCTCACCGTCGAGCCGCACCTCGCCGGCGAGCTGCGCCGACGGCACCAGCTCGTGCATCCGGTTGAGGATGCGCAGGAAGGTCGACTTGCCGCAGCCCGAGGGGCCGATGAGGGCCGTGATCCGGCCGGCGTCCATGGTCAGCGAGACTCGGTCGAGGACCTTGTGGTCGCCGAACCACGCGGTGATGTCGTGCGCCTCCAGCTCGGCCAGGCCCACGCCCGGGGCGGGATCGACCGGCACGGCGGGATCGAGCCGGGGTACGTCGGCGCGGACCTCCGGGATGACGGTCGTGTGGTCGGCGTTGGAGTCCATCGGTTCTCTTCTCATCGGCCGTTGCCGGGCGGCCCGAGGGCCGCCCGGCAACGGTGGTGCAGGTGCCTGGGAGATGCCGGTCAGGACGCGGCGGCGACCGCGGCCTTGGCGGTCTTGACCGCCTTCTTGGCCTTCTTCAGCTTCTTCTTGGCCTTGACCTTCTTGGCGCCCGTGGCCTTCTTGACCTTCTTCTTCAGCTTGCTCACCTTGGCCTGGGCCTTGTCGAGCTGGGCCTGCGCCGCGACGAGGGCCGCCGACGGGCCGGTCGAGGGAGCGGTCCAGGTCAGCGTGGCGGTGCCCTCGGAGACCAGGTACTTCGTGTTGCTGGGCGCGAAGACCGCCTTGTAGGTGTGCGGGCCCGCGCTCGGCGACGGCACCAGGAAGGTGGCCTGGCCGGAGACGAGCGCCACGTCGCCCTTCAGCAGGGTCTCCCCTCGTAGAAGGAGACCGAGCCGGTCGGCTGCGAGGAGCCCGAGACCTTGGCGGAGAGGCTGATGCCCGTCGCGGTGCTGGTGCCCGCCAGCGTGGTGGTGGTCTCGACCAGGTCGTTGGTCGCGAAGTTCGTGGTGCTCTCGACGTTGGTGCCGCAGGCACCGCCGTCGGCCGGCGTGGCCAGCTGGGTGAGGCCGCCCTGCGCGATGGCCAGGGTCGCGCCGTCGGAGCACAGGAAGCCGTCGGAGCCGAAGAACCTCTGGATGTCGGTACGGCTGACGTCGCCGTTGCGGACCACGTTGTAGACGGCGCGCTTGAACGCCACCTCACCGCCGATGAGCCGCAGCGTGCTCCCGGGGATCAGTCCGGCGCGCCCCTCGGAGATCGGCACGATGGCGTCCGGGTCGTTCTTCACCGGCCCGTCGGTGTGCTCCTGGATCGGGGTCCCGCTCACGTTGTCCTTCACGCAGGCGCCGTAGTCGCCCGAGGTGATGACCTTGGACTTGAAGAACTTCTCGGTGCCCGACCCGCTCTGCGGCACGTAGGGCTTGATCGTGCCGGCGGTGCCGCCGAGCGCGCTCCAGTTGGTGACCGTGCAGGTGTAGATGCTCTTGAGCTGGTCGAGGGTGAGCGTCGCCGGAGCGTGGGACGCGGTGCTGTTGGAGACCGCCATGACGACGGTGTCGAGCGCGAACGGGATCGCCACGAGCGACTCCGCCTCGGCACCCGCCTTGAGGGCGTCGGAGGACCGCGCGAAGTCGAGGTCGGTGTAGTTGGCGTCGGCCCGGAGCTTGTCCTTGCCGTCGCTCGAGCCGTTCGGGCGGTTCTGGGCGCCGTTGGTCGGGAGCGTGATGGTGCCGCCGGCCGGCTGGGGGACGGCGGCGAAGCTCGCGACGTCGAAGGTCTGGCCGTAGTCGGCCTTGGCGCCGTCGTTCCACAGCTTGGCGGCGTTGAAGAGCGAGAGCATGGTGGTGTCGGAGCCGCCGCCGATCAGGTCGGCGGCAACGGGAGTGGCCTTGCTGTCCTCGGGGTGCGGGTTGTAGACGGCGTGCGCCGGAGAGGCGATCAGCGTCACCGCCGACGTGGCCACCGCGGCCGCGAAGGCGGCCGTGAGGGTCTTGCGTACGGACATTGCGTTGTCGACTTTCTGTGAGTGGCGTACGGCTGCCGGTGCAGCCGCGGTTGTGACGACGCCGCCGGGTGGCGGCGATCAGAGCAGGTTGGGCAGGAGCCGCATCACTCCGTCGGTCGTTGCCCACGCCAGGGCGAGCGCGAGGGGGGTCGCAACCACCCACACGTGCACCAGCGACCATCTCTGACGAGCGGCGATGACCCCGAGGGTCAGCGCCAGGAGCAGCGCGAGGTCGAGGGCGAGCAGGGGCAGCACCCCTGCGTCGGTGCCCATCGGCTTCTCCGATTCGGGGACCGTCGGCGGCAGGCCGGACGGTGCGGGGAACGCCGAGGCGGCCTCGGCATCGACGTACACGACCTCGCCGGGCGCGATCGCGCGCAGCCGGCCCTGGCCCTCGGCGGTGACCAGCGTCAGCCGGGACCTCCCGCTCTCCAGCGGCTGGGGCAGCGGGTCGCCGGTGCGCCGGAGGCCGGAGACCGTGAACACCACGCGGCCCTGACCGACCTGGACCTCGATCCGGTCGCCCCGCTCGAGCTGGTCGAGGTCGCCGAAAGGCCCGCCGTACGTCGCCGCGCGGCCGAACACCACGGAGGTGCCGGCCTGCCCCGGCAGCACCGTGTTGCGGAGGTGCCCCGGCCCGGCGAGCAGGTCGCCGGAGGCGGTGCCCTCGATCACGACCTGCTGCAGCCCGAGCCGCGGGATCTCGAGCAGCGCGACCGGCGCTCCGGGCTCGGTCACCGGCCCGACGGTCGCCGTGGCGGCGGCGACCTGGGCGCGGAACTCGTCGTACAGCAGGGACTGGCTGCGCTCCTGGGCGACGCCCCGAGGACGAGCAGCTGGAGGACCATCCAGGACGCGACCAGCGCGACCATGGTGGTGGCCGTGCTCACCACCGAGCCGGTCGTCTCGACCCGGCCGGGTGGTCCGGCCGGCCGTGGCGGTCGTGGCGCGCGGCGCTGCGGCGGGCGCCGCCGCAACCGGGAGCGGACCCCCTGCACCGCAGGCATCTCGTCCTGCGCGACCTGGGGGGCGTCGAGCGTGGTCACCGGCGACTCCGCAGCACCACGACCCGGGACACGGCGCTGACCACCGAGAAGACGAGGCCGAGCAGGATCAGCATCGGCAGCAGGCGCCCGCCCCACTCCGAGGAGACCGCCTGGGTGGGCGGCATCGCCACCACCTCGGCCTTCTCCTCGGCCGCCACCGGTGCGGCCGCGGCGTCGGGCTCCTCGGCGGGCGCGGCGGCCTCGGGCGGACCGGGCACCACGCTCTCCGGCTCCGCCTCCGCCGGTGCGGCCGGCACGTGCTGCTTCTCGATGGCGGTCGCCACCCGCTGGGCCGCCGCGTGCAGGGCCTTGGTCGGACCGGACTTGCGGATCGGCACGAAACCGCCGGGCAGCTGCCCGTTGCCGCTGCCGGCGCGCTGCCCCTCACTGGTGGCGATCCGGATGAACTGCGCGACCTTGGCGGCGTCCTTCTTGTCCAGGTTCTGCAGCCGCGCCGCCGTGTAGACGAGCATCGTCCCCGGGTAGGCGCCGCCCGCCTTGCGGAGCTTCGCCATGTCCAGCGCGAACGGCCCGCGCTTGCCCTTCTGCTTCGCCAGCCGTACGGCGGCCGTGAGCGACTCCGTGGTGGGCGTGACATATCGGCCCTTGCGGGTCTCCAGGCCGGCGGTGCGCAGGCCGTAGCGCTGCGCGTCGCCCAGGCTGACGATGCCGAGCATGAACCGCTCGCCGTAGTGCTGGCGCGCGACCCGGCCGACCTTGTAGATCGGCGGCGTCACGCTGAGGTCGGTGTCGCAGCGGGTCTGCACGTTCGGCCAGGCGTCGAGCAGGGCCTCGGCGATCTTGCGCAGCGTGGAGACCGGCGCGGCGAGGTCGTTGAAGTACGTCGACGGGTTGTTCACCTTGCAGTCGGTGCCGCCCTGGGGGATGAAGTCGTCGAGCAGCGGCCACTCGTCGCGGGGCAGCTCGATCTTCTTGTACGACGGGTTGACCCGCATGCCCCACGGATCCCGCTTGCCCTTGACGAACTCCATCGCCGCCTTGTCGCTGGCGATGTACTCGGTGACCTGGCGCACGACGTCCGAGGAGTTCGACAGCGACAGCAGCGTGGCACCGGCCTCCAGCGCGTCGTCGGTCAGGCCGGGGTTGAGCGCGACGAACTCGGGGTCGCGGGTGATGGACCAGGGGTTCTGCTCCATCCCCGGGTGCGCGGCGCCGAAGCTCGACCCGGTGTAGGACTGGGTGATCAGCTTCGCCAGCAGCCGGCCGTTGAGCCGCAGGCTGGTGTACTCGCCGGCGTTCCCGGGCCGATCGATGATGTAGCCGATCCCGAAGCCGGTCAGGGCCACCGGCGCGTAGCCGATCGGGTCGCCCTGGGCCTCGTACTTCGACGACACCAGCGCGGCCGCACCGCCGCCGGAGGCCATCAGCGAGAAGCCGGCCTTGTCGGGCATCTGGTTGTGCTGGAACTTGAACCGCTTCTTGTTCAGGCAGTACGCCGGCGCCCACTGCAGCGCCGCCTGCGCCAGCAGCTCCGAGCCGTAGAAGCCCGTCGGCGCGCGCGGGTCGAGGATGTCGCAGGTGTCCGGCGGGTCGCCGAAGGTCACCGGGATCACGAAGCGGTTGCGCCAGTTCGACTCCGACCACCACAGCGCCGGCGACACCGCCTGGTCGCCGCCGAGGCTCGTGATGTTGTTGGAGCCGGGCGCGAACTGGCCGGTCCGGCGGCAGGACTTCTCGGCGACCGTCATCTGCTGCGGCACCTGGGTGGAGGCCCGGTCGCAGCTGATCCCGACGATCGGGATGACCACGATCGAGCACGCCACCTGCTTGTTGCAGCCCAGGGACTCGTTCTCGACGTCGGTGCGGACCTCGAACTGGACCGAGCCGCTGCCGTTGCCGTCGGTGAAGGCGGCGATCTCGTTGGCCGGCAGTGCCGCCTCGGCCGCCGCCTCGGGCGGCATGGTCTTGGCGTCGCAGGCGGGGTAGACCTGCCCCTTGGCGCTCACGAACGGGACCAGCCGGGTGTAGAACAGGCCGCTCCGGTCCACCGTGGGGCAGACGTCGGCACCCGGTACGTCGCCGCTGCTGCTGGTCACCTTCTCCGTCGCCGCCGCGGGTGCGTGCAGGTCCTCGGTCCAGGTGGCGTCGCTCTCCGACTTCGAGACCTGCGAGCGCTGGGCGAACGAGGAGGTCCAGCAGGTCTCGGGCCGCACCGCGTCGCCGGCGCCGCGGCACTGCAGGACGACGACGGGGTACTCCTGGTTCATGCCGCCCGGCCCGAAGGGGTCGTTGGCCCGGCCACCGCTGGGCTGGGCGCCGCTCCAGGCGATGCCGACCCGCTCGCGGCCGCGCAGGCTCTGGGTGTGGTCGGCGCTGACGGCGACCTGCCAGGCGCTGCCGGTGCTCGGGTCGGAGATCGCGGTCGTCGTACCGTCCGCGGCGACGAACTCGCGCTGCATCGACTTGGTCTGGCTCCACGCGTCACCGGCCACGGCGGCGCGGGGGTCACCGGCTGCGGCCGGTCGGCGACGGCGGGCGCCGTCAGGCCGGTGCTCGCGCTCGCCGCGACGACGAGGCCGACGAGGCCGAGGCGCAGGCCGCGCCTCATCGGGCTGCCCCCCGGGCCGCCATCCTGCGCCGCAGTCCCGCCGCGAGCAGGCCGGGCAACAGCACCAGCGCGAGCAGCTCGAGGACCACGAGCCAGCCGAACGGCCGGCGGTCGCCGGCCCGGTCGGCCGACAGGGTGTCGGGCGAGGCGTAGACGTCCTGGGTGCCGCCGGAGACCGGCACGGCGCCGCTCTCCGCGACCGGGACGTCCTGCCCGGTCACGGGGTCGACCTCCGCCGCCGGCGCCTCGGCGGCGGGCGCGTCCCCGGCCCCGCGGCGGTGTCCGCGGTGGCCGGCTCGCCGGTGCCGGTCTCGGAGCCGCACGGTCCGGCGCCCTCCTTGTCGCACTCAGGGGGCTTCGGCGCCTTCTCGGCGAGCAGGTTCCGCTTGAGGTTCTTGCCGTCGAAGGTCGGGTTGTTGCAGCTCTTGACGTCGCGGTCGGTGAGCTCGACCGCGGGATCCGCGGCCTTCAGCTTGGCGATCTGGTCGAAGCCGGCCTGGACCAGGTTGAGCGGCAGCGACGAGTAGCCGTAGGCGCCGGCCTTGGTCTGCCCCGTGCACAGCGAGTAGTACATGAAGTCGGCCAGCGTCTGGCGCTTCGCCGTCGACATCCGCTGGTCGCTCGCGCCGACGGGCAGCAGCATGTAGGAGTACGACGAGATCGGGTACGCCCGCGGGTCCTTGTGCGTGTAGACGCTGTCGAGGTTCTGCGTCAGGTAGAGCTGGGACGTCGTGTCCATGTTGATCTTGGCCTGCGTCAGCGCCACCGCGGTGTTGTACTGCGTCGGCTCGACGAAGTAGCCGGCCGTGTTCTTCACCTTCACCACGGGGTAGTCGGCGTTGATCGCGTAGGAGTACTCGACGTAGCCGATCATCCCGTTGCCCGAGAACCCCTTGATCGTGTTCATGACCTGGTCGGAGCCCGCCTGGCTGACCATCCGGCTCCCCGACTTCTTCGGGTAGTACGACGTCAGGCCGGACCGGCCGAAGTAGGCACGCCAGATGCTGGGGTACTGCTTGTCCATCCAGGTGGTGAACTGCGCCGTCGTACCCGATCCGTCGGAGCGGACGACCGGGATGATCGGCAGCGACGGGAGCTTGCGGCCGTTGTTGTCCTTGGCGATCGCCGGGTCGTTCCAGTTCGTGATCTGGTTGGTGAAGATCTTGGCGATCGTCTCGCCGGAGAGCCGCAGGTTCTTGACCTGCTGCTTGCCGATCTTGAGCTGGTAGGTGAACGCCGTGCCGCCCGCGACGATCGGCAGGTAGGCGTACTGGCGGCCCTGGCTGGTGTCGGCCTGGCCCTGCTCGTCGGTGCCCTGGTAGGGGATCTCGGAGATCGCGAAGTCGACGCTGTTGTTGGCGAAGTCCTTGCGGCCCTTGGTCGACCCGCCGCCGGTGTAGACGACCTTCATGCCGTTGGCGTTCACGTCGGCGATCCACTGCTGCACGATGAGCTCGGACCAGGTCGACCCGGTGCCCTCGATCTGGGCGTAGGGAACGGCCCCATAGGCCGCCAGGGGCAGGCTGACACCGCAGACGAGGGCCAGCAGGGCAGACGCGAGGGTGCGTCCTCGGCGCTTCACGAGCTCTCCTTCACGGGGCGGCTCCGGATCTTCCGGGCCTTCTTGGGGCGGGCCACGAGCCGCGCGACGACGAACAGGAACAGCACGAGGGCCAGCAGCACGGTGGCGGCGGCGAACGCCCGGGTGATCGCCTGGGGCTCACCGCTGCGGACGGTCGTGTAGATGTAGAGCGGCAGCGAGTTCATGACGCCGTCCGTGGGGCCGACCACCATGAACGCGGCCGCGCCCGAGGTGAGCAGCACGGGCGAGGTCTCCCCCACGCCGCGGGCGACGCCGAGGATGACGGCCGTGGCGAGGCCGGGACGCGCCGTGGGAAGGACGACGTGCCACACCGTCCGCCACCGGCTGGCGCCGAGGGCGAGGCCCGCCTCACGCAGGCCGTCCGGGACGACCCGGAGCACGACGTCCGCGGCCCGGGCCACGATCGGCAGCATCATCACCGCGAGCGCGAGCGCGGCGGCCAGGCCCGACCGCGGCCAGCCGGCGACCACGATGACGGTGGTGTAGACGAACAGACCCGCGACCACCGACGGGAGCGCGGTCATCGCCTCGACGATGGTGCGCACCAGCACCGCGAACCGCCCGCCCACCTCGGTCATGAAGATGGCCGTGCCGATGCCCAGCGGCAGCACGATCACCAGGGCGATGCCGATCTCGATGATCGAGCCGACGGCGGCGTGGGCGATGCCGCCCATGTCGAACGGGTCCTTCGGCCCGACGCCCGCCATGTCGTCGAGGAAGAAGTTGCTGTGGAGCAGCGGGCGCCAGCCCCGCAGGACGATGAACACCAGGGTGCTCACCAGGGCCGCTCCGACGACGAGGGCGCCTCCGGTGACGACGGCCGCCGCCACCCGGTCCCGGACCTCCACCATCGTCACGGTCAGCGCGGACAGGACCGCGGTCACGACGATCCCGAGGACGAACCAGACGACGAGGAACCACGCGAGGCCGGGGAGCGGCAGCAGCCGCTGGGTGACGAGCCAGGCCAGCCCCAGGGCCGAGGCCCAGGCGCCCCAGCGCACGAACTGCTCGTCGAGGCTGGGCCGGCCCAGGGCCGGGCGGGGCAGCGCGGGCGGCGCGTCGTCGTCGTACGACGGCAGCACGGTCGTGCCGCGCTCCCTGATCGGTGCGCTGGTCACCTCAGGCCTCCGTCCCGGCGCCCGAGCGGCTCCGGTTCACGACCACGGCCGCGAGGGTGTTCACGCCGAGCGTGATGACGAAGAGCACGAAGCCGGCCGCCAGGAGAGCGGACAGCTGGCTCGCGCTGGCGTCGCCGAACCGGCCGGCGATGAGGGCGCTGACGCTGTTGGTGCCGATCTCGAGCGGACGGAACTTCAGGTCGAACGCCGGCGAGATGATCAGCAGCACCGCGATCGTCTCGCCCAACGCGCGCCCGAGCGCGAGCATGGTGCCGCCGATGATGCCGCCGCGGCCGAACGGCAGGACGACGGTCCGGATCATGCCCCAGCGGGTCGCGCCGAGCGCCAGGGCCGCCTCCTTCTCGCCCGGAGGGGTCTGGCTGAACACCTGGCGCATGACCGCGCAGGCCATCGGCAGCACCATCATCGCCACGGCGATGCCGGCACAGAAGGCGCTGGCGGTGTACCTGCTGGCGTCCCAGATCGCGGCGTCGGGGTCGGTGTCCTTCACCTCGAAGATCGGGATCCAGCCGAGGTGACGCTGGAGGAAGGTCGCGAACGACGCGGCGTGCGGCATCACCAGGAAGAAGCCCCACAGCCCGTACACGATGGACGGGATCGCGGCCATCAGGTCGACGAGGGACACCAGGGCCGGGCGCAGCGACGCGGGCGCGTACTCGGCGATGTAGAGCGCGGTCAGCAGCGCGAGGGGGAACGCGATGACCATGGCCACGAGCGCGATCTGCACCGTGCCCGCGAGCACCGCCGCGATGCCGAGGACGTCGGCCTCCGGCAGCCAGTCGGACTCGGTGAAGAACCGCCATCCGTAGCGCTGCAGGGTCGGGAACGCCTGCCAGCCGAGGAAGAGGCCGACGCCGCCGGTGATCACCAGCACCGACGCGCCGATCGCCCGGGACACGTTCACGAAGACCGCGTCGGCGCCCACGGCTCGACGGGAGATCCGTCGCGGCCGCGCCTCGGGCGCGCTCGGATCGGCTAGGGGCAGGCTGGTCACACGTCGTCCTCGGTCGTGGCCACCCGAGCAGGGCCGTCTCGCGGCAGCGCGGAGCCGCGCAGCCACACCGAACGGTGACGGCGGTCCGCGACCAATCGGGGTGACGACGGTGAACGGACGGGGAACGGCCGGGCTGACTTGGCTGAAATCAGCCGGCGAGGGTCAGGCGGTGGGGTCGCTCACGCGGCCGACGAAGAGCGGCGTGCCGTGCTCGACGTCGTGGATCACGAAGAGGTACGGGCGGTCGACCACGACCTCCTCGGCGACCACGGCGCTCTCGGTGCGCATGACGACCGCGGTCGCCGCCGCTGCCTCGGTGCCCTCCTCGTCGACCGCGATGAAGCCCTGGTGCAGGACCGCCGCGATGTAGAGCAAGAGGTCCTCGTCGGTCATCGGGGAGAAGTCGGCACGGCGGTCGTCGAAGGCGGTGGGCATGCCCAGCGCGGCGAGCAGGTCCCCGAGCGGCGCCTGGGTGCGGAACCTCCACTTCGGCAGGCTCAGGTCGACCGCGGCCGGCTCCGCCGCCTGCAGGATGCCGGCGAGACCGTCGCCGGCCACCGCGGACTCGACCTGCGCGAAGGCGCCCTCGTCGGGGACCACGACCGTCATGGCGAGCCGCTGTCCGGCGTACGGCACGACGACCGCGCGCCATCCCTCGCCACGCGCGAGCCGGGCGGCGAGGTCGGGGCGGCGCATCAGGTCGACCTCGACGTCCGTGCCGTCGGCGCGGTGGAAGGTGCCCGGCGCGGTCAGGTCCTTCTCGAACGGCTGCTCCCAGGGCGCCTTGAGGTAGATCGCGTTGACCAGCACGAGCCGGGTCAGCGTGTCGAGCACGCCCTCGGGGATCAGGTCGACGATCCGGTCGTTGGTCTGCTGCTCGACCCAGTCGTTGATCAGGACGCGCGCGTCCTCGGTCGCGCCCGCGAAGTCGACCGCCCGGATCGGGGCGCCGTACTCCTTGGCGAGCAGGTCGAGGAAGTCCGCCGACCAGCCGACCTCGCGCTGGCCGAAGAGCTGGTTGGCGGTGGTCAGCACCAGGGTGGCGGCCGAGCCGTCGGCCCGCTGCTGGGAGCCGGCCAGCCCCTCGACGTACGACGTCAGCGCGTTGACGCCCTTGTGCCAGCGGTCGCCGAGGTCGCCCACGCCGAGCACGCCCCTCATCTCGTCGGCGGTGGTCCCGGCGGCGCCGACGAGCGTCATGCCGAGGGCGACCAGGACGGAGTAGGGCGAGAGCACCACATTGCCCGGCTGGGCGGCGACGCCGTCGTAGAGGCCGCTCGCCAGGGTCCGGAGTCCCGCCACCACGTCCGGCAGCACCGTGACGTCGCCGGCGGCGCGCGGGACGTCGGAGGACACGAGCTCGATCTCGCCGTCGGGTCCGGCCGGCTCCGGGTCGACGATCACGTCGTCGCCGCAGCCGCTCACCGTGCCGACGGCGAGAGCGGCGAGGCCGAGCTGGAGGGCGGTACGACGGGCGAGAGGGGTCATGGCCGTACGACGCGCTCCGTCCCCGGCGGGTTCCCTCGAGCCCTGCCCGCGGTCGATCTCAGCCTCGATCCGTGGTTAGGCGCCGTAGCGAGCGGCACCGGAGGGGTGTGATGGCAAGGCGCGGCCGCGAGGGCGGTCTGGTTGCACCGTCGAGCGTCCGCAACGCCGCCAGCGCGCCGCTCCGGGGCCGCGTAGTAGGTGGCTATCCACGGATCGAGGCTCAGGAGGTCGGGGGCCCGACGACGAGCGCGAGACCGGTCAGCGCGGCGACGGCGACGAGGCCGACGCCGAGCCCGCGCAGCGGGTTGGCCAGCAGCCAGCCGACGACGCGGTCGGGGAGCGACCGGGTCGCGCCGGCCGGCAGCCGCCACGCGTCGCCCAGCCAGCCCCGGCGGACCGCCCACCACTCCAGGGGCAGCGTCGCCAGCGGCGGGATCGCCGCCGCGAGGGCGAGCACGCCGCGGCCGGCCGACCAGCGCCGGTCCACCCACACGACGGCGGTCGTGACGACGTACGCGACGAACACCACGCCGTGCAGCATCCCGAAGACCCGGACGCCGGCCTCGGTGGTCTCGGTGACGTACTTGAGGAACATCCCGAGCAGCAGCCCGGTCCAGGTGACGGCCTCGGCGATCGCGACGGTGCGGAACAGGCGGGTGGGGCTCACGGTGCCCCAGGATATCTACGCGCCGAAGCGGCGCTCGCGCTGGGCGTAGGCGCGGATCGCGCGCAGGAAGTCGACGCGACGGAAGTCCGGCCAGTAGGCCTCGCAGAAGTAGAACTCCGACTTCGCGCTCTGCCACAGCAGGAACCCGCCGAGCCGCTGCTCCCCCGACGTCCGGATCACCAGGTCGGGATCGGGCTGACCCTTGGTGTAGAGGTGCTCCTCGATGTGCTCGATGTCGATCTGCTGGGCGAGCTCCTCGAGCGAGGTGCCGCGGGCGGCGTGCTCGGTGAGCAGCGACCGGACGGCGTCGGCGATCTCGCGGCGGCCGCCGTAGGCCACCGCCACGTTGACGATCATCCCGTCGACGTCGGCGGTCGCCTCGGCCGCGGCCTTGAGCCGCTTCGCGGTCGCGGCGGGCAGCAGGTCGAGCGCGCCCACGGGATGCAGCCGCCAGCGGCGCTGGTCGGCGAGGGAGTCGACGGCGTCGGCGATGATCTCCAGCAGCGGCTCCAGCTCGCCGGCCGGGCGGTTGAGGTTGTCGGTGGAGAGCAGCCACAGGGTGACGACCTCGATCCCGACGTCGTCGCACCAGCCGAGCAGCGGCTCGATGTTGGCCGCGCCGGCCCGGTGCCCGTGAGCAGTGTCACGGCCGACCGCCTTCGCCCAGCGCCGGTTGCCGTCGAGCATCACGCCGATGTGCTTGGGCAGGTTGCCGGGCATCCTGCGAAGCATGCGTGCCTCGTAGGCGGGGTAGAGCACCCTGCGCACACCGCGCTTCCAGTCCGCCACAGAGTGATCGTAGCCGGGGTTCCGGCCTACCCACCCGACTGACACGATGGGCACCTGCACGTACCCCCGGCCTCTCCCCCGAGACCAGACAGATAGGACGACCATGACTGCAGCCGCCTGGCACCCGGACCCGACCGGCCGCCACGAGCTCCGCTACTGGGACGGCGCCCAGTGGACCGACCACGTGTCCGACCAGGGCGTCCAGTCGACCTCCCCGCTCTATCCCGCGGCCGACGCGGGCGCCGGGGCCGCCGACAGCGGGGCGTCCGGCGACGCGTGGGTGGGCAGCCAGGAGGCCGAGCAGGCCGCCGAGGCCGAGGCGGCCGGGCCTGCGGAGTCGGCGGAGTCGGGCGGGCAGTCGGGCGAGGCCGACCCGGAGCCGGCGTTCTCCTTCGACGCCGTGACGGCGGTCGCGCCGCGGGCGGCGGAGCCGGCCAGCCAGCCGGCACCCGAGCAGCCGATGGAGCAGGCTCCCGAGCAGCAGCCGGCCCAGCCGTGGACCCCGGCGCCGGCGTACCCGCCCCAGGCCCCCGCTCAGGCCCAGCCCCAGCCCGCCGCCCAGCCGATGGCGGCGTACGGCGACCAGCAGGTCCCCGCCAACGCCTTCGCGGGCATCACCGGCGATCTCATCGACGGCCGCTTCAGCGAGAAGGACGGCGTGGGCGCGAGCCTGCAGAACAGCCGGCTGCTGCGGGTCCGGATCGCCGAGCCGTTCATGGCGCGGCAGGGCGCGATGGTGGCGTACCAGGGCAATGTGAACTTCGCCTACCAGGGGGGCGGCGCGGCGAAGTTCCTGAAGAAGGCGTTCACCGGCGAGGGCCTGTCGCTGATGCGGGTCGAGGGCCAGGGCGACGTGTTCCTCGCCGACGAGGCCCACCACGTCCACGTGCTCCACCTCAACAACAGCGGGATCTCCGTCAACGGCAAGAACGTGCTGGCGTTCTCCGCCGCGCTGGACTGGAACATCGAGCGGGTCAAGGGCGGCAGCATCGCGGCCGGCGGCCTGTTCAACACCACGCTGCGCGGCACCGGCTGGGTGGCGATCACCACCCACGGCGAGCCGGTCGTCCTCAACCCCGCGGAGGCGGCGACCTTCGCCGACTCCGACGCGCTGGTCGCGTGGTCGGTGCACCTGCAGACCTCGATCCGCTCCACGGTCTCCGCGGGCGCCCTGATCGGCCGCGGCTCCGGGGAGGCCTTCCAGGTCGCGTTCCAGGGAGCCGGCTTCGTGATCGTGCAGCCCTCCGAGGGACCCCGGATCCCGACCGCGGGCTGACACCGGGACGGTATCCTCGGCCCCATGAACCAGGCCCTCCACCACGCGAACGACAAGGTCCGCGCCCGGCTGGACGACCTCGGGGAGCAGATCAGCGAGAAGGTCGCGGAGATCAAGCCCAAGCTCCGCGGCTGGATCCATCTCGTGTCGACCCCACTCGTCCTGGCCGCAGGCGTCGTCCTCATCGCCCTGTCCCCGACCGCCACGACGAAGGTGGGCTCGGCACTGTACGCCGGCTCCGCGCTGCTGCTCTTCGGCATCTCCGCGCTCTACCACCGCGGGACCTGGTCACCGAAGGTCTGGCAGGTGCTCAACCGGTTCGACCACTCCAACATCTTCCTGTTCATCGCCGGCTCCTACACACCGTTCGCGCTGATCCTGCTCGACGGCGCCTCGCGGGTCGTGATGCTCTCCGTCGTGTGGACGGGCGCGCTGCTCGGCATCGGGTTCAAGCTGTTCTGGCCCACTGCCCCGCGCTGGCTGTCGGCGCCGATCTACATCGCCCTCGGCTGGGCCGCGATCTTCTTCATCCCGGCGTTCTTCCACGGCGCCACCGCCCTCGGGCTCGGCATCGGGATCGCGATCTTCGTGCTGATCGCCGTGGGCGGCGCGCTGTACACCGTCGGCGGCCTGGTCTACGGCTTCAAGTGGCCCAACCCGTCACCGCGGGTGTTCGGGTTCCACGAGATCTTCCACGGCTTCACCATCGCCGCGTTCGCCACGCACTACGTCGGCGTCTCGCTGGCGACGTACTCCCTGCGCTGAGCGTCGCGCTCCAGCAGCACCAGCACCTCCGCGTGGGGCGTCTGCGGGAACATGTCGAGCAGCCGTCCCCGCACCGGCCGGTACGACGCCAGGTCGGCCAGGTCGCGGGCCAGGGTCTCCGGGTTGCAGCTGGAGTAGAGCACGTGCGCCGCGCCCGACTCCTCCAGCCGCTGGGAGAGGTCGTGCCCGAGGCCGCGGCGGGGCGGGTTGACCACGACCAGGTCGGCGGCGCGCAGCAGGCCGGTGTGCGCGGGGGCGGTGGCGTCGCCGACGGCGAAGTCGATGGTGCCGGGCAGCCCCGCCTCGTCGCGGGAGCGCTCGGCGCTGGCGATCGCGTCGGCGCTGATCTCGATGCCGGTCACCCGCCGGCCGGGCGCGGCCAGGTGGAGGGCGAAGCCGCCGACGCCGCAGTAGAGGTCGACCACCCGCCGCGGCGCCAGGTCGGCGACCCAGGCGGCGGCCTCGGTGTAGAGGGCCGCGGCGACCGCGGTGTTGGTCTGGAAGAAGCTGCGCGGGCGCAGGTGCAGGCTGATCGCGCCGAGCCGCATCGGCAGGGTCTCGGCCCGGGTCAGCACGATCTCGCGGTCGCCCTCGAGCACCGCCCGGTGCTCGGGCTGGACGTTGAGGGTGAGCACGCGCAGCCCCGGAAGGACGTCGCGCAGCCAGGGCAGGTACTTGCGCACCCGTGCCTCGGTCGCGGTCGAGCGCACCACCAGCCGCACCATCAGCTCGCCGTCGGGCGACTCCGTGACGAGCACGTGCTTGAGCTCGCCGCGCCGGGCCACCGGCGCCGCCGACCGGACGTCGTACGGCGTCAGGTCGGCGCGCCGCACCAGCTCCGCGAGCACCGGCAGCGCCGCCACGATGCCCGGCGTGTGCAGGGCGCAGTCGCGCAGGTCGACCCCGGCGCCGTCCGCGCCGAGGATCCCGAGCGTCGGCGCGTCCGCCGTGCCGCCGGCGACCATCTTCGCCTTGTTGCGGAAGCCGGCGTCCGGGCTGGTGACCGGCTGCTCCCACCGCAGGCCGGGGGCGTCGACCAGTGCCCGGGTCGCGGTCTGCTTGGCGGCCAGCTGGTCGTCGTACCCGCGCCCGAGCCAGGCGCAGGACCGGCACTCCCCCACCGTGAAGTGGGTGCAGTCGAGCACGGCGAGAGCCATGAGATCCATCGTAGGCGGCAGCATCTCGGCGACTTGCCGGTCTCGACTTAGTCCACTACCCTTAGTCCATGACTGCTGTCGTCGTCAACGTCCATGAGGCCAAGACGAACCTCTCCCGGATCCTTGCGCGGGTCGAGGCAGGCGAGGAGATCATCATCGCCCGGGGCGGCAAGCCTGTCGCCCGGCTCGAGCCGTTCACGGCGCCCGAGATCCGGCTCGGATTTCTCGACCTCCCCGCGATTCCCGACGAGTTCTTCGCGCCGCTCGCCGACGAGGAGCTCGCCGCGTGGGGCCTGTGAGCCTGCTGCTGGACACGCACGCCTTCTACTGGTGCGTACGCCGGGACAGCCAGGTTCCCGAGGACGTGCGTACCGCCCTCCAAGAGGCGCCACGGCGGGTCGTCTCCGATGTCTCGGCGTTCGAGGTCTCCCTCAAGGTGCGACTGGGCACGTTCCCGGGCGCGGTGGTTCTGCGCGATCGCTGGGTCGAGGCCCGGGCCCAACTACCGGCACTCGCGTTACCGGTGACGACGACGCATGCGTTGCTGGCCGGGTCGCTCGACTGGGACCATCGCGATCCGTTCGATCGACTGCTCGCCGCGCAGGCGCTCTCGGAGAACCTCACCCTCGTCACCGCCGACGAGGCATTCGCCTCTCTCTCGGGACTCTCCCTCCTGCGCTGGTGAGCACATCCTCGTAGGCTGCCGCCGTGTCCTCCCCGCTCGAGAAGGTGCAGGCCGCACCGGTCCTCGCCACCGTCCGCCGCCTGGAGCAGCGGATCGGGGCGCGGTTCCCCGGGCGCGGGCTGCATCGGGTCGTCGGCGAGCTGGCGGCGCTGGTGCAGACGGTGGACTCCTCGACGGCGTCCGCACGCGGCCGGCGGTCCTGGCTGCGGCCGCTGTCCCGCTTCGGGATCATCGCGGTCCTGGTCGTCACCGGGACCGTGATGGCGCTGGCGCTCCGCTCGGCGATCGCCGACGCCCCCGACGACGGCCTGGAATGGATCCCACTGCTGGAGAGCGCGGTCAACGACCTGGTGTTCGCGGCGCTGGCCATCTGGTTCCTCTACTCCGTCCCGGAGCGGCTGCAGCGCTCGAGCCTGCTCGAGCTGCTCCACCGGCTGCGGTCGCTGGCCCACATCGTCGACATGCACCAGCTCACCAAGGATCCCGAGCGGTTCCGCGCCTCGTTCCGGCCGACGACCGCCAGCGTCGAGGTGGACCTGACGCCCCAGCAGCTGGAGTACTACCTCGACTACTGCTCCGAGCTGCTCAGCCTGGTCGGCAAGACGGCCGCCCTGTGCGCCGAGGCCTCCCGGGACCCGGTCGTGCTCGACACGGTCAGCACGATCGAGACGCTGACGGTCTCGCTGGAGCGCAAGATCTGGCAGAAGATCGCGGTGCTCAACGCCGAGCGCGGCTCGTCGCCGGCGGCGAAGTAGCCTGACCGCCATGGGTCGCGTCGCTCGTCCCCGCGCGCCGGCCGGCGCGTCGGGCTTCGATGCGATCGCAGTCGCCCTCCAGGAGCTGCGCGGGCGAGCCGGGCACCCGTCGTACGCCGAGATCGCCCGCCTGGTCTCCGACGCCCGGGCGGCGTCCGGGGTGCCGCCCGGCGAGGCCCGGGTGGCGAAGTCGACGGTCTACGACATCTTCCGGACCGGCCGCCAGCGCCTCGACTCCGACCTCGTGGCCGAGGTGGTCGCGGTGCTGGGGGCCGACGCGGCAGAGGCGGCTCGCTGGGCCGAGGAGTGCCGGCGGGCGCAGCAGGCCCACGCGGCGCAGGAGTCGGCCGGCGTGCGCGCCGATCTGCCACCCGAGGAGCACTTCGTCGGGCGGGACGACCACGTGGCGCGGATCGCCGCGGCCGAGCCCGGCGCGGTGTTCGCGATCACCGGGCTGGCCGGCGCCGGCAAGACGACGCTGGCCGTCGAGGCGGCTCGGCGCCTGCTGGCCGACGGCCGCTCCGACGGAGTGTTGCTGGCCGACCTGCGCGGCTTCGACGCCGACCTGCCACCGGCGGCGCCGCGCGCGGTCGCCGCCGGCCTGCTGCGGCTGCTCGGCGACAGCTCGCGGGTGCCCGGTGATCCGGCCGAGGCCGTCGCCGCGCTCGCGGGCGAGCTGGCAGCCGACGATCCCCGGGTGCTGGTCCTCGACGACGCGGCCGACACCGAGCAGGTCGTCGCCCTCGCCGGCTGCAACCCCTCGGGGATCACGCTGGTGACCAGTCGCCGCCGCCTGGAGCTGTCGGACACCGATACGATCGAGCTCGGCGATCTCGACGCCGCCGACGCAGCCCGTCTGCTGAGCGAGATCGCCGGCCACTCCGATGACGCCACGGATCCGGCCGCGCTCCAGATCGTGACCGCGACGGGACTGTTGCCGCTGACCGTCTCGCTCACCGCGGGACGGATGGCCCAGCGCGTCGGCTGGTCGATGGCGGACCACCTCGCGGCCCTCGCCGAACGGCCCGCGCGGCTCGGTGACGACCTGCACGCGGGTCTCGAGGCGTCGTACCAGCTCCTGGCGCCCGCGAGCCGCGCGGTGCTTCGCCAGCTGGCCGACCAGCCCTGCGCCGACCTGACGCTCGTCCAGGTGGCCGCGCTGACCGGCCGTGCCGAGAGCGAGGCCGCCTCCGTCCTGGCCGAGCTCCGCGAGCTCCACCTGGTCGGCATGAGCGGTCCCAGGCGGTTCGCGCTGCACGACGCGGTGCGGATGTTCGCCCGTGACCAGGCGATCGAGCTGGACCGGCCCAGCGACCGGGTCGCCGCGCTCGGCCGGCTGGCGCGACACCTCCTCGTGATGGCGTGGTCGGCGCACCGGGCTCGCTTCGACGGCGTCCCGTGGGAGTACCAGCCGCCGGACGATCTCGACCTGGTCGCCCTCGACGACGACGAGGGCCGGGCCTGGCTGGCCGACAACGTCGACAGCGTGCTCGCCATCGCGCAGTCCGGTGCCCGGATCGGGCGGCCGCTGCTGGGCTGCGAGCTCTCCGGAGCGACCACCTGGTGGCTGAACCACACCTTGCGCCTCCACGATGCCGAGCAGCTGCATCGCCAGGCGATCGCGGCGGCCGAGGCCGGCGGGACCGACCGGCCGGGCACGTCGATGCTGCTGGCCCGCGCCCGGCTCGGTCTGGGGCAGACCCTCGCCTTTCTCGCCCGGTTCGAGGAGGCCGCGACCGTCCTGGAGACCGCGCGCTCCGAGCTCGTCGCCGCCGACGACGCCGGCGGCGAGCGCAAGGCCGTCAACGCGCTGTCCGTCATCGCGACCATGCAGGGGCGTCACGACGACGCCATCGCCGGCTTCCAGCGGGCGGCGGAGCTGGCGAGCCGGATCGGAGACCTGTTCGGCGAGTCCCAGGCCGTCGACAACCTCTCCGTGGTCCACCACCGCTCCGGACGGCCCGAGCTCGCCGTGGCCGCCAGTCGTCGCGCGCAGGCGCTCGCAGAGCAGCTGGGCGACCTCGACCAGCTGACCGACTACGTGCTCAACATGGTCGACCCCCTCCTCGCGATGGGGGATGCGACGGCGGCCCGCGACGCGGCCCGCCGCGGCGTCGATCTCGCCCGTCGCCGCGGCCACCCGTCGCTGCCTCGCGGCCTCGCCAACCTCGCGCTCGCCTCCGAGGCTCTGGGCGAGTACGGCGAGACCCGCGCCCACCTGCTCGAAGCACTCGACAACTCGGTGCAGACCGGCCTTCGCAGCGGGCAGATCGAGATCCTCACCGAGCTCGGACGCCTCGACCTCCGGCTCGGCGAGACCGAGACCGCGCGCGGGCACTACGCGGCCGCGGCGCAGGTGGCCGAGGAGTCGGACATCCCGCTCGGGGTGGCCCGCGCCACCGAGGGCCTCGGCTCAGTGGCCGAGGCCTCGGGCGACTCCGCGCTCGCCCACCGCCACTGGCGGCGGGCGCTCGAGCTCTTCGAGCAGGTGGGCTCCGAGGAGGCGGCGCCGCTGCGCGAACGGCTTCGCAGCTGACCTGCTGCCGGTGGCGCGAGCGTCAGGCCCTCAGCGTCGGACCTTGATCTTCTTGCTGCTGCCCGTGACGGTGACGACGGCCTTGGTCACCCGCTTCTTGCGCACGGTCTTGAGGCCCTTCTTCGTGAGCTTGACCTTGACCTTCTTCTTGGCGCCCGCGGGAATCGCGTAGGCCTTGGGCTTGGCCAGCGGCTTGCCCTTCTTCGTCCTCACGGTCACCGTGCCCGAGCACGGCGTCGCGCTGATGCACTTCACCGTGATCTTGAGCTTCTTCTTCGCGACCCGGACGCCCTTCTTGGGCGCCTTCACCTTGGCGATCCCGGCGCCCGCACCTGCCAAGACATACTTGACGACCCCGTTCTGGAAGGGGGCCGGGGAGCCGCTGAGGTAGAGCTCCCGCCCCGGGCCGAACGCCAGTCCCGTCTTCTCGCTCATGGTCCCGGCGCTCTTGGTGGTGGCGGTGACGCTCCCGAGATACACGCCGGCCAGGGTGAAGGCCTTCACCTGGTCGGACAGGTCCACGACGAGGACGACGCCGTCGTCACGGACCTCGACCTCCTGCGGTTCCCCGACGAAGGCCTCGGGGCCGCCGTTCAGCCCTCCCCAGCTGGTCACATAGTCGCCGTCCGCGGTGAAGACCTCGATGCGGTGGTTGCGCCTGTCGGCCACGACGACGCTGCCGTCGGGCGCGATGCCGAGTCCCCAGGGCGCGTTCAACTTCCCCGGAGCGGAGCCGGAGCCGCCGAAGGTGCCCTGCCGATTGTTGGCGACGTCGAAGACCACGACCTGGTCGGCGGTCGGGCTCGCGGCGTAGATCCACCCGTTGGGACCGATCCCGATACCGGCCAGTGACGTCGTGTGATCCCCGTCGTCATTCATCCGGTAGGACCGCAGGAACTGGCCGGTCTTCGAGTACACATCGATGCTGGCCCCGATGTAGTCGGAGACATACACATTCCCCGCCGGGTCCACGGCCATCCCTCCGACCGTGGAGGCTGCTGTGAAGGGCATCTCCCAGGTCGCCCGCGGAGCGCCGTCGGCGTCGTAGACATGCACCACCTTCGCACTCGTCCCCGGTCCGCCCGCGGCTGGTCCGCCCAGGTACACCCGACCGGCGGCGTCGGTCGCCACGGCCTCGACGGTCTCCGAGGCGTCCGTCGAGTAGATCCATTCCGTCGCATAGGCGTACCCGACCGGCCCCGGACCGGCAGCGGCCCCCGCCGCCCCGACCGAGCCTGACGGCACCAGGGCCACCGCGAGCAGGCCCACCGAGACCACCGCCGACACCATCCGCTTCATGACTTCCCTTCCGTGGCGGGAGCCCCCGCGGCTCCGTCCGGGCCGATCCAACCCGGGCCGCCTGCCGATGGCACGTCGTCCGCACGATGCCGGACGATGCGCTCGCTCGCACGACCGACCGCCCGCTCGATCACCCCCGCGGCGTCGGGATAGCCCGCCGGCTCGGGACCGATGAACGCCAGCCGCAGGTACGGCGCCGCCGGCTCCGCCGGGAACCACTCGTCGCCGGCGGCGACCCACACCCCCTCGGCCGCGCAGTCGCGGACCAGCCGGCCGGCGTCGATGCCGTCGGGCAGGCGGGTCCACAGGTGCAGTCCACCGGGAGGCACCACGCCGACATCCAGCGACGGCGCATGGTCGCGGACCGCCGCGACGAGCAGGTCCCGGCGCTCGCGGAGCTGGACCCGCAGCCGGCGCAGGTGGGTGCGCCAGCCGGGGTCGCTGACGACCTCGAGCGCCGCCTGCTGGAGCAGCCCGCTGACGTACATCGACTCCGCGGCGCGGTCGCCGAGGATCCGCTCCCGCGCGGGCCCGCGGGCGATGACGGCGGCCACCCGCAGCGCCGGGGACACGCTCTTGGTGAGGGAGCGGAGGTACACGACATGCCCGGCGTCGTCGTGAGCGGCGAGGGGTCGGGGCTCGGCGTCGATGCCGAAGTCGTGCGCCCAGTCGTCCTCGACCAGGAAGGCCCCGTGCGCGCGGACGACGTCGAGCACCTGCTCGGCGCGCTCCACGCTCCACTGCGCGCCGGTCGGGTTGGCGAAGCTGGGCTGCGCGTAGAGCGCCCGGGCGCCGGTCTCCCGGAACGACCGGTCGACCTCGGCCGGGTCCGGCCCGTGCGCGTCGCTCGGCACCGGCACCAGCGCGACGCCCGCCTGCCGGGCGGCCTGGATGGCGCCCCAGTACGTCGGCGACTCGATGAGCAGCGGCCGGCCGGGCGCGACGAGCGCACGGAAGATCGAGGCCAGCGCGCTCTGCGACCCGGGCGCCACGACCACGTCGTTCGCCGTCACCGCGGAGAGCTGGGCCGGCGTCGCGTCCGCGAGCTCGGTCGCGAACCAGGCCCGCAGCTCCGGCAGCCCCGCCGCCGGCGGGCGCGAGGTGGCCGCCGCGCCCCGGGCCGCCCGGCCGAGCGCGGTGCGGACCAGCCGCTCGGGCAGCAGGTCCGGTCCGGGGTACCCCGCATGCAGCGCCTGTGCGTCGGGAGGCGGCGTCTGCAGCGGACCCGCGACCGTCGACAGGTCGGCCCGCGGCGTGCGCAGTGCGGCGGTCTGCCAGCCGAAGTCGGGTCCCCGCGCGGGGCGGACCGCGCGGACGAAGCTGCCGACGCCCGGACGGCTCTCGACCAGCCCCTCGGCCACCAGCCGACGCAGCGCCTTCTGCACGGTGACCGGGCCGGCGCCGTACTCGGTGACGAGCCGGCGGGTCGCCGGCAGTTGCGCGCCCGCGGGCGCGTCCCGGATCCAGGCGCGCAGCCCGGCGACGATCCGCGCGCTGCTATCGTTGTCCATGTCAGCACAGAGTAGCGCTATCGCATCGCGCCCCGATCCGCTATCGACGCACGCCGGGCTCGGCTGGGGACTGCTCGGCGTCGCGGCCTTCTCGTTCACCGTCCCGCTCACCCGGGTGGCGGTCGGTGGGCTGGACCCGCTGTTCGCCGGCGCCGGCCGGGCGGTGGTCGCGGCCGCCCTTGCCGCGGCCGCACTCGCGCTGACCCGCCAGCGGCCGCCCCGCGGCGGTCAGTGGCTCCGGCTCGCGGTGGTGGCCGGCGGGGTCGTGGCCGGGTTCCCGCTGCTGACGTCGTACGCGCTGACGGAGGTGCCTGCGAGCCACGGCGCCGTGGTGATCGCGATGCTGCCCGCGACCACCGCGGTGATCGCCGTGCTGCGCACCGGCGAGCGCCCGGTGCGGGCGTTCTGGGCGTACGCCGCGCTGGGGGCGGTCGCCGCGGTCGGGTTCGCGGTGGTGCAGGGCGGCGGCCCGGGCCACCTCCAGCGCGCCGACGCCCTGCTGGTGCTGGCGGTGCTGGCCTGCGCGACCGGGTACGCCGAGGGCGGCGTGATCTCCCGCGAGCTCGGCTCGTGGCAGACCATCTCCTGGGCGCTCGTGCTCGCGGCTCCGGTGATGACAGCACTCACCGCCGCCAGCGTCGCCGCCCGTCCGCCCTCGGCGACATCCGCGCAGTGGCTGTGCTTCGCCTACCTCGCGTGCGTGAGCATGTTCCTCGGCTTCGTCGCGTGGTACCGCGGCCTCGCGATCGGCCCGATGGCGCAGGTCAGCCAGGTCCAGCTCGCCCAGCCGGTGCTGAGCATCGCGTGGGCGGGCCTGCTGCTCGGCGAGCGGGTGACCTGGCTGACCGTGATGGGCGGGTCGGCCGTCGTGGCCTGCGCGGCGGGCGCCAGCTCCTCCCGACGGCGGGCGCCCGTCGTACCGGACAGAACGGCTGTGAAATCACCGATTTGACGACCGTTTTGTCCGGTACGACGGGAAGACGGTGCCCCGCTGGCTAGCTCTTCCCGCGTCCGTACAGGCCGCGCACCACCTTGGTGAGCTGCTTCTCCTCCTTGGCGGTGCGCCGGAAGGTGGTGAGCGCGATGGCCGGCCTGAACCGCTGCCGGGCGATGGCGTGCGGGTAGGTGAACTCGCGCAGCCCGTCGGGCCCGTGGATCCGGCCGAAGCCGGAGTCGCCGACGCCGCCGAACGGCAGGGTCGGGATGCCGGCGAAGGAGATGACGCCGTTGATCGCGGTCATCCCGGCGCGCAGCCGCTCCGCGATCTCCATGCCGTGGTCCTTGGAGAACACCGTCGACCCGAGCGCGTACCGGGTGCCGTTGGCCCGCTCGACCGCCTCGTCCATGCTGGTCACCCGGGTCAGGGTCACCGTGGGGCCGAAGGTCTCCTCCTGCACCGCCGCCGAGTCCTCGGGTACGTCGACCAGCACGGTCGGCTGCACGAAGCGGGCGCCCTCGGGCACCGGACCCCCGACCAGCGCCCGGCCGCCGCGGGCGAGGGCGTCGTCGACGTGGCGCCGGATGATGTCGACCTGCGAGGGCATGGTGATCGGGCCGACCTGGCCGCCCGGGCGGGCCTCCAGCTGCTTCGCCTGGGCGACGAGCTCGTCGAGGAACTCGTCGTAGACCCGGTCGTGGACGTAGACCCGCTCGACGCCGGCGCAGGTCTGGCCGGCGTTCGCGGCGGCGCCCCACAGCGCGGCCTCGGCGGCCTCGGCGACGTCGGCGTCCTCGGCGACGATGAGCGCGTCCTTGCCGCCGGCCTCGATCACGACGGGGGTCAGGGTCTCGGCGCAGGCGGCCATCACCCGCTTGCCGGTGGCGGTCGAGCCGGTGAAGGCCACCTTGTCGACGCCTGCGGCGGTGAGCGCGGCCCCGGTCTCGCCGTACCCGGTGACGACCTGGAGCACCGGCCGCCCGACGGCCTCCTGGAAGGTCGCGGCGAGCCACTCGCCGACGCCGGGGGTGTACTCCGAGGGCTTGAAGACGACCGCGTTGCCGGCCGCGAGGGCGTAGGCGATCGAGCCCATCGGGGTGAAGACGGGGTAGTTCCAGGGGCCGATGACGCCGACCACGCCGAGCGGGCGGTACTCCACGCTCGCGGCCTGGTTGACCATCAGCAGGCCCGGCGAGACGCTGCGCCGCTTGAGCACCTTCTCGGCGTGACCGGCCGCCCAGGCGAGGTGGTCGATCGCGAGGGCGGTCTCGAGCAGCGCGTCGCCGTCGGGCTTGCCGGTCTCGCGGGCCATCAGGGCGGCGAGCTCCTCCATCCGCCGGGCGATCACCTTGCGCCAGCGGACCAGCGCCTTCTTGCGGCCGTCGAACCCGAGCGCGCGCCACCATTCGGCCTGCTTGCGGGCGGTGGCGACCGCGTGGCGGACCTGGTCGGCGTCGTGGAGGGGGTGCGTACCGACGACCGCGCCGGTGGCGGGGTCGAGCGAGTCGAAGGTGGCTGCGGCGTCGATGGTGGTCACGCTCCGAACCTACTCGCCGGTCACCTCGAGCGGAACGGTCCGATGAACAAAACCACCAGCGCCACATGGGCCGTGATCACAACGCCGGCGATGGTCACGGCGGCGAGCGGGCGCCGTCGCGCCACCCACTCGGTCGCCTGGTAGCCGAGGGTGATCAGCGCGAGCACGACGGTCACGTGGAGCAGCACCGCGAGCGCGACGCCGGTGATCACGCCCGCGACGGCGAACCGGCCCCAGGTCAGGCCGAGCAGGAGGGGTACGACGACCGCGCCGGCCAGCCCGCCCACGAGCTCCATCGCGAACGACCGGTCGCCCATCCACGGCACGCCGTCGATGACGTCGAAGAGGTCGAGCGTGGCCAGCACGCCGAGCACCGCGACCACCAGCACGGTCATCACGGCCGCCGCGCGGTAGCGCAGGTGCCGGGCCGGGCTCCACGTCGTCGAGCCGGACCAGATCGTCCCGAGCGTCACCGCCGACCAGATCAGCCAGCTGCGGACCGGGCCGGTGTCGGTGTCCCGCATCGCGGCGCGGAACACCCGGTCCGCGGCCACCCGGTCGAGCACGTGGCCCTCGGTCGAGAGATAGCTCGCGGGCTCGTCGGGCGCGTGCACGAGGCCGTCGTGGAGCAGCGCCGGCGGGAGATGCCGGCCGGTGCGCGGCACGAGCCAGGTGAAGATGGTGGGGACCGAGGTCAGGTCGGTCTCGAAGACGTCGAGGTCGGCCGGCACCAGCAGGTCGCCGTACTCCCGGTCGCGGTAGGCGATCCGGTGCAGCATCCGGAACCGCTCGGTGCGGCGGTGGACGTCGCCGGACTCGACCCGCTCCAGCACGATCCGGGGCGGGTCGCCGGAGCCCTCGTCGTGGAACCGCTCGGGCTCCGGACGGACCGGTGTCCACGACGTCAGCTGCATGCCTGCGTCCCCTTCCCGAGACGGGCGAGGCCCTCCAGGTCGCCCGGACCGAAGTCTTCCTGACCGGCGCTCTGGGCGTGCATCAGCTCGCGGCGCGAGTCGACGTGGTCGAGCCCCAGCACGTGGCCGAGCTCGTGGAGCAGCGTCGCCCGCTCGTCGTCCGCATCGTCGACGGCGTCCGCGTCGAGGACGACGCGGCCGGTGACGTACCAGGACCAGCGGTCCTGCTCGCGCGACACCGATCCGCCGATCCCGGCGACCTCCCCGGCCAGGTCCTCGACCTCGTCCGCCCGCGCCCAGGCGACGAGGACCGGCGGCGCAGGCCCCGGGGCGAGCTGGTCGGCGTCCGCGGGCCGCCGCGCGGTCGTGCCGACGTACCGGAACCGGAAGCCGCTGGCCTCCGCGACCTCGGCCACCGCGTCCTGCACCCTCGCGACGGCCTCGTCGTCGCTGCCGGAAGCGTGCGCGGGGTTGACCTCGTAGCGGATCGGCTCGCACGGCCGCCAGGTGACCGGCTCGCCGGCGGCGTACGGCTGCTCCTGGAGGAAGGCGTACGCCGGGTCGGGCACCGCGCGACCGAAGCCGGTCGCGGACACCGCGACGACGCCGGCGAAGAGCGCCGCGCTCAGCAGGAGCACGGCCGCCCAGAGCCGGCGACTCCTCACCCGATGCCGGCCGGCTCCGTGACCGGGCGCTCGCACACGAAGCCCCGGCAGACGTACGCCGCCGGCCGCCCGTCGACCGGCGTCCGGCCGGCGAGCAGGGGGATGCCCTCCTCTGCTTCGTCGGCGGCGACCACGACCGCCCCCGGGAGGGCGAGGGCCCGGGCGACCAGGGCGTCGCGCTGCGGGCCCGCGGGGCCGACCACCGCGACCTCGAGCGGCCCGTCGAGCATGGTGACCGCGGCCGCCAGCGACCAGCCGGCGAACCGGGGCGCCTTGTCGGCCAGCACGCTGACGGTGGCGAGCGCGGTCTCGGCGGCGTCGCGGTACCGGCCCTCGCCGGTGAGCGCGTGCGCCTCCACGAGCGCGTGGACCAGACTGCTGAACCCGCTCGGGGACGCGTTGTCGCCGGGGTCGCGGGGTCGCGTGACGAGGACCTCCGCGCCGGCGCCGGTGTCGTAGAACCCGCCGTCCGGCGCGGCGAACTCGGCCAGCGCGGTGTCGATCAGGCCGGTCGCGAGGCGGAGCCAGCGCGCGTCCGCGGTGGCCTGGGCGAGGGCGAGGAAGCCCGACGCCACGCAGCCGTAGTCCTCCAGCACGCCCGCATGGGTCCCGGCCACGCCGTCGCGGGAGACCCGGCGCAGCCGGCCGTCCTGCAGGTGGAGGCCGGCGATCAGCTCGCCCGCCTCGACGGCCGCTGCCAGATAGTCGGGGCGGTCGAGTCGCCGGGCGGCGTCGACCAGCCCGGAGATGGCCAGGCCGTTCCAGGCGGCGACGACCTTGTCGTCGCGAGCCGGCCGCGGGCGGCGCTCGCGGGCGGCGAGCAGCTGGCGTCGTACCTCGGCCAGGCGGTCCTGGTCCGCGGGATCCTGCGGGTAGTGCCGCAGCTGCAGGGTCGACGTCCCGTGCTCGAAGGTGCCCTCGGCCGTGACGCCGAACAGCTCCGCCGCCCAGGCTCCGTCGTCCGGGCCGAGCTCCGCGACGAGCTGCGTGGGCGTCCAGACGTAGAACAGGCCCTCGTGGGCGTGCTCGCCCAGCTCGGCCGGGCTGTCCGCGTCGAGCGCCGAGGCGAACCCGCCCTCCGCCGTCCGCAGCTCGCGGAGCAGGAAGTCGGCCGTCTCCGTCGCGATCCGGGCACCGAGGTCGGTGCCGAGTCGCGCGTACAGCCCGAGCAGCTGGGCGTTGTCGTAGAGCATCTTCTCGAAGTGCGGCACCACCCAGCCGCGGTCGACGGCGTACCGCGCGAACCCGCCGCCCACCTGGTCGTACATCCCGCTACCCGCCATCGCCGCGACCGTCCGCGCCAGCATGTGCCGCGCCTGCTGCTCCGACTCCCCCCGATAGCGGCGGAGGAACTCCAACACCATGGTCGGCGGGAACTTCGGCGCCTGCCCGAACCCGCCCGCCATCGGGTCGAACTCCCCCGCCAGCGTCGCCACCGCCCCGTCGATCCGCTCCCCCGTCAGCGCGTACGACGGCAGGCTCGCCTCCTTGCGGAGGTGCTCGGCGACATTGGCCGCGGTCCGCCGTACGTCCTCGCCCCGGTCGACCCACGCCCCGCTGAGCGCCCGCAGCACCTGCAGGAACGACGGCGACCCGTGCCGCGGCTGGTCCGGCAGGTAGGTCCCCGCGAAGAACGGCGCCCCCTCGTGGTCCATCACCACCGTCATCGGCCACCCGCCCTGCCCCGTCATCGCGGTGGTCGCCTGCATGTACACCGCATCCACGTCCGGCCGCTCCTCCCGGTCGACCTTGATGCTGACGTAGTGCTCGTTGAGGTACGCCGCCGTCGCCTCGTCCTCGAAGGACTCGTGGGCCATGACGTGGCACCAGTGGCAGGCGGCGTACCCGACGGACAGGAGGATGGGGACGTTCCTTCGCTTGGCCTCCGCGAAGGCGTCCTCGCCCCACTCCCACCAATCCACGGGATTCCCCGCGTGCTGTAGAAGATACGGGCTGGTCGCAGCGCCGAGACGGTTCACATGCCCATCCTCCCCCACGCCACGAGCTGTTGTTCACCATCCACAACTCGGGCACCGCCTGATACACGAGAGTGATACACGATCGCCCTCAAGATCGCCGCCGCCACTGCCCCACGAATCGCACGTGTGTCGATAAAGTGCCTGCCACTCGTCGCCAGTGACAGGAACCGAGGGCTCCACCTGACGACCGCAGCAACGGACCTGCTGACATGACGGAGAAGGTCACTCGCGGCGGTTTGACGCGGTGGCCACTCCGCCTTATCGAGCGGGGCTGGCAGGGAGAACAGCGGTGGAACCATTCGCAACCCGAATGAACTGAGCCAGTCGCTCGGCCTGGCTTCTGACCTCACCCGACACGTCCTCCATCGGCCAGTTTGACACCGCAACTCGGGCGATCCGGACCTTGTCTGGGCTGACCCGCGCTGGCTCCTCGAGGGTCCCGCTACTACCCGAGCGACGGCGACGGGTTGGCGACGTGATGTGGAGTGGTTCTGACCATTTGTCGGTTGGCGGTGCGTAGGTACTGCGACTGTGTGCCTGCGCGACCGCCGCCGACAGGGTGGCAACAGGAACGGACAGAGCCCCGCGGGGTGGTGGGCTTTGAGGTGATCCTCGGTGCCTACGAGTCGCTGCCCTCGATGGCGGCGACGGGGTCAGTATCGCTGGTCTCGTAGAGCTTCGCCATCGAGCCTTCAGACAGGTAGCGGCGATCGGCGGCGATCCACTCGTCGTGCATGTCGATCAGCACGGCTCCGACCAGCCTGATGACCGCAGCGGGGTTGGGGAAGATCCCCACGACGCGGGAGCGGCGCTTGATCTCCTTGTTGACCCGCTCGAGCGGGTTGGTCGACCAGATCTTGCGCCAGTGCTCGCGCGGGAACGCGGTGAAGGCGAGGACCTCGGTCTTCGCGTCGTCCATGTAGGGACCGATCTTGGGCCACCTGAGGGCGAACTCCTCACGGGTGCGGTCCCAGGCCGCGTCGATGTCGGCTGGCTTGGCTTGGGCGAAGATCATCCGGAACGCTGCGGCGACGTAGTCGGCCTGACCCTTGGGGACGTGGGCGAGGAGGTTGCGGGCGAAGTGGACACGACACCGTTGGTGCGCGACGCCCTGGAACGCTCGGGACAGGGCTGCGACTAGCCCGGAGTGCTGGTCGCTGATCACCAGTTGTACCCCGCCCAGACCTCGCTGCTTGAGGCTGAGCAGGAACGCTCGCCAGAACGTCTCGTCCTCGCTGTCGCCGACGTCCAGTCCGAGGATCTCCCTGTCCCCACGGGCGGTAACGCCGGTCGCGACGACCACGGCCATGGACACGACTTGGCCACCCTTGCCGGGCTTGTTGCGGACGTGGAGGTAGGTCGCGTCGAGGTAGATGTAGGGGAACTCGACGTGGTCCAGGGTGCGGGTGCGGAACGCGCCGACGGTCTCGTCGAGGTTGGCGCAGATCCTGGAGACCTCGGACTTGGAGATCCCGGAGCCGCCCATCGCTTCGACCAGGTCGTCGACGCTGCGCGTGGAGATGCCGTGGACGTAGCACTCCATCACCACCGCGTAGAGCGCCTGGTCGATGCGGCGGCGGGGTTCGAGGATGATCGGGAAGAACGATCCCTTGCGGAGCTTGGGGATCCGCAGCTCGACGTCGCCGGCCTTGGTGGTCAACGGCCGCGTCCGGTGGCCGTTGCGCTCGTTGGTGCGGTCCTCGGTGCGCTCGTAGGGCGCGGCGCCGATCCGTTCGGTCGCTTCGAGTTCGATCAGCTCCTGGAGCGCGACACGGACCGATTCACGGATCAGGTCGACACCATCACCGGCACGAAACGCGTCGAGGATCTCGGACAGGGCAGACTGGGGCAAGGCCATCGGAGGGACTCCTTCTTCAGTGTGTTCTTGGTCGTTCACACCGAAGATCCCGCCGATGGCCGCCTACGTGCTGACGCCTCGCCGCTGGTCCCTCAAACCCCACCACTCCCGGGGACTCTTACCAGGAACGTAGTTCTCGATCGTTCGGCATGCGGTGATCCAAGCGAAGCCAGGCATGTCCGTGCGATCAAACTCATCACGCACCCGGACTTTGGTAGCCGTGAGGCGCGCGTTCGACGAGGTCTTATCGCTGTCAATGAGGATCGCCGAGTGTCTGTTCAGGCGCCGGAGCGAGATGAAGTCGTCGACTGAGGGGTCGTTCGCAGTTAGGTGTCGCAGCAATCCCCCGCCGTAGAACATGACTGAGTAATGGATGCCTTCGACGAATTCGTTGGGAGCCACGGCTGCAATCCAGTGGTTGACGTACACCCGGTCCGATGGGCCCTCGACCCAGATCACAGCGTTCGCTTGAATGAGATCCGAGGGCCGATAACCGAGGTCGCCGCAAAGGTCAGATACGGCCTGAGGTGTCGTGGCTTGGGAAACCTTGGTGCCTGTTTCCAAGTCGTGCTTCACGTGGAGAACGCAGGCTCGCTCGTAGTCAAGCAGGTGAGCGGAATGAGTAGCTATTAGGTACTGGTTGGTCGTCGCGTCCGACAAGTAACGAATCAACTTTCGCTGCAGCAGAGGATGCAGGTGCACTTCTGGCTCCTCGATGCATATCAACGTGTTATCAAGAAGGGTTGCCGCTGCGGCAAGAATGATTACCTGATGGATGCCGGTCCCAAGACTGGCCAGCGGCAAGACCCGCCCGCTCTGCTGAATCTGGATCTCGCTTTGATCAGCGGGGATCCGGATCTCCACCTCGTGATCTTCAAGAACGGCCCGGGCGAACTGACTGATCGCGTCGAACTTGGCCCGCGCTTCCTTAAAGCTCTGCGTTGGAGGTCGGTCCAGGAGGGCTAGCCGCCGAACTAGGTTTCGACCGTTGTAGTCGTCGGTCGTGCCGTCCGCTTCGTCGCCTGCTGCGATCTGGCGGAATGCTCCAACCGTTTCCACTGAGGGCGGCGAGAGCGGGAAGATCTTCTCAAGAACGCGACGGATGTCATGGGTCGCGCCGCCGCCAGCAGTTGACGTCATCGCGGAAGATGCTTCGGAAAGGCTTCTGCCGGCCGTGCCCAAGGCCTCAATCGCGGCAGTCAGGAACCCCTCGTCGAGACTCCATGTCCGGGCCCGCCCGGATCCGCGCGCTCCGTTCTCCGCCGAGTACGTCAACCAGACGTGGTCACCTGCTACGGGATGAAAGACCGGGTGTCTTAGCGCTTCAAGAAGACCCGATCGCCAGCTTTGAGAATCGCGATACTGGCTGAGCTCCTCGTCACCGACAGGATCGTATGCGAACTGCAAGAGAAGTGGCGGGCCAGGTGGTTGAGGCTCGTCAACCCAAGTCAGCTCCGCCAACTTGGACGATGCGAGGAGCCGCGCGAACCGCAGAATGTTCGACTTTCCTGAATTGTTCTGACCAGCCACCAAGGTCACTTTGCGCAGGGGGCCCAGCGGCTGCAGTTCCCGCAGGCTTCGGAATCCGCCGAGTCCGAAACCCGGCACGAGAAGTGAGCTAGGCGAAGTCACGTCAGGCACCGTGCCATCTTCGCTCGTTGGCGCGACGGTCGATGCCACGACGCGCACGTTCCCGCGTGGCGTGTGAACAGGCACCCGACATCGAGGCGCCCATTCTGGGCGGGATTGACGCAGGCCAGCCACGCGAGACTTGGTCGATCTGGGCGAGAGACGAACGACGAGTCACCGGATCGTCGGTCAGGACGAGAGTGTCGGCAGCAGCGTGAATGCCTGCACGTGGCTGGGGCGCACCACTCGGAAGTGGCGGTGGTCGAGCGTCGCGATCTCGTCCACGCCAAGGCGCTCAGCCAGGGCAATCGCCGAGGCGTCGGTGGTCCCGAGCGGAAGATCGTCATAACGGGACACCAACTCAGCGACACGCGCGATATCCGACTGCGTGAGGGCGACGAGTTCGAAGCTTCCGTTGGCCACGGAATCGAGGAAGGCGACCTCGGCGAAAGTTCCGACCTTCACCTCAAGCATGTAGCCGACCTCAGCCATGACGGTCTGCGGCAACAGCAGACGCCGGCCTGCCAAGTGAAGGCCGGCGAAAAGTTCGACGCAGGCGTGATGGTCGGCGTCCCTGCGATCGGCCGCTGCGAAGATCGGGCCGGTGTCGCAGATGATCACGACCGGCAGGCCCCGAATCCCTCAGCGAGGATCTCGTCGACGCGGCGCGCGTTGTCGGTACGACCGTCCTTGGACTCGCCGATCGCGAAGAACTTCGGCGGCCACTCCCCCACCGACCTCTTGGTCGTCAACCGCCGCACGTCCGCGAGCACGACGTCGACCTGATCGTCGGGCAGGCCCTCGATCAGGTGGATCAGCTCGTCGCGGTTCGCGGTCATACGAAAAGTGTAAACGCGCGTGCCGGCAGCGGGCGGCAACCAGCCCGAGTGATACACGGGAGTGATAGACGAGGCCCCCGGAATCCGTGGCACCGAACGGCACCGAACGAACCGGATCGGCACGAAACAGCCCTCTGACGTGCGCTTATGCGGCAAGGCCTCGCTGATCCACGCTCAGACATGCCACGTGGCACCAGTGACAGGCGGCGTACCCGACGGACAGGAGGATGGGGACGTTCCTTCGCTTGGCCTCCGCGAAGGCCTCGGGCCCCCACTCCCACCAGTCGACGGGGTTGTCGGCATGCTGGAGCAGGTACGGCGAGGTCGCGGCCGCGAGTCTGTTGGGCACGGCTCCAGCCTGTCACGGACTCGTGGGCCACCGACGACTCACCACGGCCACCCAAGGTCTCGGACCCGATCCTCTACGTCACCTGACCCATGCCCGGTCGGGCCGGTCCGGGCAGATGGCTCAAGCCCCGTGCCACGGCCCGGCCCGAGTGTGGTGGACAAGAGCTTGTTCCCCACACCACTGGAGCACACCATGGACACCCGACACACGCTCGGCTCCCGGCGCACGTGGCTGATGCCGATCCTCATCGTCGTCGGCCTGGCGGCGATCCTGCCGTCGATCTACCTCGCCGGCACGGTCGACCCGCAAGGACACCTGGCCGACATGCCGGTCGGCCTCGTCGTCGAGCAGCAGACCGATGGTCCAGGTCCGGAGGTGGCCGAGACCGTCGCCGCGGCGATCGAGGCGGGGGCGGGCGAGACCCTCGCCGTCACCCGCATGACCCGCGACGAGCTGGCCACGGCGATGCAGGAGGACCGCGTCGCGGGCGCAGTGGTGATTCCCGCGGACTTCGATGCGTCGATCGCCAGCCTGCTGCCCGGGGCGGCCAGCGTCGCCGTGCCCGAGGTGGAGATTCTCACCAACGCCGGCGACGGCGGGCTCAGCACCGGCTTGCTGGTCGGCAACCTGACTCCGCTCCTGCAAGGAGTAGCCGACCGCCTCGGCGAACGACTGCTCACGAGCCCGGCGGGTACGGCGCCGCCCGCCGCGAATGTCGCACTGCTGTCCCAGCCGTTCGACATCGTCTCCAGCGCCTATGAGCCGCTTCCGGACAACACCGGCATGGGCATGAGTGCGTTCTACTTCTCGCTGGTGCTCGTCCTCATCGGCTTCATCGGCGCATCCCTCGTCGGTCCGCTCGTCGACTCCTCTCTCGGCTTCATCCCCAGCGAGCTCGGCCCGCTCGTGGCACGCCAGCCGTACACGGCGCTGTCACGCCGAGCCACCTTCCTCGCCAAGGTGGCGATCCTCGTGACCGCCGCACCGCTGGCCGCACTCGCGATCCAGCTCGTGGCGGCCCTGTTCGGCGTCTCCGTCGGCGACCCGGTCACGCTCTGGCTCTACTCCGCTGCGGTCATCGCCGCGATCGGCACCAGCGCACTCGCCGTCTTCTCCGTCTTCGGATCCGGGATCGGCTCACTGGTGAACACCCTGTTCTTCGTCGCCCTGGCCATGGTCTCGTCCGGGGCACCGTGCCGATCACCGCGACGCCGGCGTTCTTCCGCTGGTTCTCCGACATCTCGCCCTACCGGCACGTCGTCGACGGCACCCGATCCCTCTTCTACTTCGACGGGAATCTCGACGCCGGCCTCGGCAGCGCGTGGATCAGCGTGGCTGCGGGCGGAGCGCTCGGGCTCCTCCTGGGACTCGTGGTGACGACGCTGTACGGCCGGGTCCGCGCCTTCAGCCGCCACCCGTGAGGACGCAGCCACCGCGCACGTCGATCGACGTATGCCGGGGCGCGCAAGGCCAGTCCCTCTGCTCAAGCCCGCGGACCTACCGCGGCACGAATCTGGACGTGTCGGGGACCCCCGGCACCGAACACGAAGGAGAACACCAATGAGTACAACCACCCCGACCGTGGTCCTCGTCCACGGAGCGTTCGTCGACGGATCCGGCTGGCAGCCGGTCCACGACATCCTGACCCGCGAGGGCCTCGACGTCGCGGTCACCCAGCACTCGACCCAGTCGCTGACCGGCGACGTGGCCGAGGTCCAGCAGGTCATCGAGGCCCACGACGGCCCCGTGCTGCTGGTGGGTCACTCCTACGGAGGCGTCGTGATCACCGAGGCGGGCACCCACCCGCAGGTGGCGGGCCTGGTCTACGTCGCGGCGTTCGCGCCCGACGCCGGCGAGTCCGTCGCGACGCTGATCGCCGAGCCGGACCCGAACGCACCGGTCCCGCCGATCGTCCCCCGCAAGGACGGGTCGCTGGTCATCGACCGCGACCGCTTCCACGAGGGCTTCGCGGCCGACCTGCCCGCCGACCAGGCTCGGTTCCTGGCCGACTCGCAGGCGGCCTGGGGTGGCGCCGCCGTCGGCACGCCCGTCACCGAGCCGGCCTGGCGCTCGAAGCCGAGCTGGTACGTCGTCGCCACCGACGACCGGATGATCCCGCCCGCCGCGCAGCAGGGCATGGCGGCCCGGGCCGGGGCCGTCGTCGAGACGGTCGCCGCCAGCCACGCGGTCTACGTCTCCCGGCCCGAAGCGGTCGCCGACCTCATCCGGCGCGCCGTCACGACGGTCAGCGCCTAGCCGCCGGCCACCACCAACCACATCACGAACGAAAGGAACCATTCCCATGAAGATCACTCTCCACCGCAGCTACGTCGTCCTGGCGTTGCTCGTGGCCCTCGTCGGGGGCGTGCTGCTCGCCACCGCGAGCACCAGCGCCTCCGTGCCCGGGCACAACGACGCGAAGGTGGGCAAGGGCGCCAAGCCCACCGTCGTCCTCGTCCACGGCGCCTGGGCCGACGCCTCCGGGTGGCAGCGCGAGGTCGAGAGGCTCACCAGCGCGGGCTACCCGGTCATCGCGCCGGCCAACCCGCTGAGGGGCCTCTCCTCCGACGCGACGTACCTGCGCGGCATCCTGGAGACCATTCCGGGGCCGGTCGTGCTCGTCGGACACTCCTACGGTGGCGCGGTCATCAGCAACGCCGCCACGGGTCTGTCCAACGTCAAGGCGCTGGTGTACATTGCCGCGTTCGTCCCGGCCGCCGGCGAGCCCGTCGCGCAGCTCGCCCAGCAGTTCCCCGGCAGCCTGGCCACCGAGGACGCGCTGGACGCCCGCCCGTACTCGCTGCCCAATGGTGACCAAGGAGTCGACCTGTACCTGAAGTCGAGCATCTTCCGCGAGGCCTTCGCGGGCGACCTGCCCCAGCGCACCACCACGGTGATGCAGGCCAGCCAGCGTCCGTTCTCACTGGCGGCGTTCACCGAGCCGTCCGCAGAGCCGGCGTGGAAGACCACTCCGTCCTGGTACCTCCTGGCGACCAACGACAAGACCATCCCTCCGGCGGCCCAGGAGTTCATGGCCAAGCGGGCGGGCGCGAGGATCGTCAAGGTGAGGTCGTCCCACGTGGCCATGCAGTCCCACCCGGACGCCACCCTCGCCCTGATCAAGCAGGCGATCAGCTCGGTTCGATGAGCGAAGCACCGCAAGATCGACTCCCCCGGCCCATGGAGCCGGGGGAGTCGACGTCGCTAGAGTCCCCTGTCGTGGAGCACGCGACCGCCCACCTCGTGGGCAGGGCACCAGAGCTCGACCGGCTCCGAGAGTTCATCGGCGAGGCGGCCGCCGACGGTGGCGCGCTCCTGGTCGCCGGCGAGGCCGGCGTCGGCAAGACGGCCCTGCTCGGCCAGGCGGCTGCGTACGCCGTCGAGAGCGGCGTGCGGGTGGTCCGAGGCGCAGGCGTCGAGTTCGAGGCGGACGTCAGCTTCGCCGGCCTGCACCAGCTGCTGTCTCCGCTGGTCGATCAGCTCCCGCAGCTCCCTCCGACCCAGGCGCGAGCCCTCGGGGTCGCACTCAGCCTCGAGGAGGGGCCCACCCCCGACCGGCTCACCCTGGCGAACGCCGTGACCGCGCTTCTCCGTGCTGCCTCTGCCACGACACCGCTCCTCCTCGTCGTCGACGACATGCAGTGGCTCGACCTCGCCAGCGCCATCGTCCTCGGTGGCGTCGGACGACGTCTCGCCGGCTCCCAGGTCGGTCTGCTGGGCGGGGTCCGTACCGGCGAGGCGAGCCCCGTCGAGTCGAGCGGCTTCGAAGAGGTGACGGTGCAGCGCCTCGACGACGACTCGGCCGCAGAGCTGCTCACCGACGCCTTTCCCGACCTGGCCGCGCGCGACCGCGCCCGGCTCCTCGCCGCGGCGGAAGGGAACCCGCTGGCGGTCCTGGAGCTGCCTCGCGGCCTGGCCGATCCCGGGACACAGCGGCCGACGCCCGTGGGCCGACGCCTTCGCGGCCACTTCACCCGACGACTCGGCACCCTGCCCGACGCTGCCCGGGAGCGGTTGCTCCTGGCCGCACTGTCCGGCGAGTTCCCACCCGGCCCCACCGACCTCGACGCAGCCGAGCGGGCGGGCCTGGTGCATGTCGACCCGGTGACCGGCGTCAGGTTCAGGCACCCGCTGGTTCGCTCCGCGGTCGTCGAGGCATCCGTCCACGCCCAACGACGGATGGCGCACCTGGCCCTCGCCGCACGGTGGCCGGAGGAGTCCGAGCAGCGCGCCTGGCACCTCGCGGAGGCCGCCAGTGGCCCGGACGAGGACGTCGCCGCGCTGCTGGAGAGTGCGGCCCGGCGCACTCGCGACCGCGGAGACCCGGTGGGAGCGGTCCGGCTCCTGCTGCGATCGGCCGCCCTGAGCACCACCGCCGACGAGCACGGCCGCCGAACTCGGCTCGCGGCGTTCCTGGGCATCGACGTGACCGGCGACCTCCAACCCGTCGCACCCACCGACGCGGGCACCCTCGAGGCGGTCGTTCCCCGGGCGGCCTACCTGCTCCAGACCGGCGGCGACATCGACACCGCGCACCGACTCCTCGTCGATGCGCTGAGCACGGTCGCCGATCCCACCGATGCTGCGGATCCAGCCCTGACCGAGGCGCTCTACGTGCTCGGCTCCGCCGCGTTCTTCGGGTCACGGCCCGGGCTCGCCGAGCCGTTCCACGACGCCCTCGCCAAGCTCTCCCCCGCCCCACCCGAGCTCCTGACCCTCCTGGGCGCCACCTTCGTGGAGCCCGTCCGGCTCGCGGCGCCCCTCCTCGAACGGCTCGACCACGCCATCGCCCACATCGGCGACGACCCCGACCCGGCCCGCGTCGCCCGGATCGGCATCGCCGCGGTCTACGTCGACCGCACGGCAGGATGCCGGGACGCGCTGCAGCAGGTCGTGCAACACGGTCGAGCCGGTGGCGCGGTGACGTCGGCGATCGAGGCCATGACATTGCTCGCCTGCGACGCGGTGCTCGGCGGCGACTGGGACGGCGTCCGGGCGATCGCGGACGACGGGAGGGCACTCGCCGACCGCCACGGCTACCGGCTCCTCGGCGGCATCCTCCAGTACGCCGACGCGATGGTCGCCGCCGGACGCGGCGATCACGAACGGAGTCGCTCCCTGACGTCGGACCTGGTCGAGTGGGCTGCGCCGAGCCGGCTCGGCTACGTCCTCCAGTTGGCGGCCCACGCCGACGCCGTCGCCGACCTGGGCCGGGGCGACCACGACGCGGCGTACCTGAGGGCACTCGAGACCTGCACGACCGAGACCGTCCCAGCCCACGCGCCCCACGCACTGTGGGTCTTCCTCGACCTCGTCGAGGCGGCCATCCGCTCGGGCCGCCGGGACGAGGCCGTCTCCCACGTCCGGCACCTCGTCTCGGCCGACGTGGTCCGACTGTCGGACCGCCTCGCGTTCGCCGTCGCAGCGGCCTCCGCCCTGGTGGCGGCGGACGACGACTTCCACGACGCGTTCGAGACGGCCCTCCAGCTGCCGGACGCCGGCCGCTGGCCGTTCCACCAGGCAAGGGTCCAGCTGGCCTTCGGCGAGCGACTGCGCAGGTCCAAGGCGATCGCCGAGTCGCGGCACCAGCTCAGGTCCGCGTTGGCCACCTTCGATCGCCTCGGGGCTCGGCCGTGGTCCGAACGCGCGACCGTCGAGCTGCGCGCCAGCGGCGAACGGGTGGCCGCGACGGCCGCTGCCGCGACCGACGCGCTCACACCCCAACAGCTGGAGATCGCACTGCTCGCAGCCGAGGGACTCAGCAACAGGCAGATCGGCGAGCGCCTCTACCTGTCGCCACGCACCGTCGGCACCCATCTCTATCAGCTGTTCCCGAAGCTGGGCATCACCTCGCGCGCAGCGCTCCGCGACGCGCTCGCGGATCTGTCCCGCGCTCCGCGTGCGTGAGAACGGACTCCCGAGCAGGTGAGCTGGGCGCATCGCCTGATGCCAGGGGCAGAACGACCAGCCCTCACCGACGTGATCGTCCACGTCGGCGAGGGCTGGGCTCTCGGCAGGGTGTTCCCCGACGGGGCCTGCTCAGCGGGTGTGCGCGAGCCGCCCGGCCAGGACCGGGACGACGATCGCCGCGGCCACGACGTGCAGCGTCATCAGGCTGACCGCGGAGGCGGCGTCGAAGTCGAAGGCGACGTCCGGGACCAAGGACAGCACGGTCAGCGTGACGGTCGTCCGCACGAAGGTACGACGCGGACGGCGCGCCTTGCGGGCCATGACGGCCGCGATGCCGACGCCGACGAGGGAGAAGATCAGCGTCAGCTGGGTGAACCCGAGGAGGGGGATGCTGCCGCCGGTGCTGTCGGCGAAGGAGACGCCGGCCGCGGAGGCGATCGCCGCCAGGACGGTCGTGGCGGCCGCGGCGGCGACGGCCGCGGCGATGCCGTGCTTCCAGACGGGCTGCCGCTCGGCGGACACGGCGGAGGCGGTGGTGGGGGCTGCGTGGTGGGGGGCTGCGTGGTGGTGTGCTGCGTGGCGGTGTGCTGCGTGGTGGTCACGTCGGACTCCGTTTCGTCGGCGGGCCGCCCGATGCGACCTGCTCATGCCTTCTCCACGAACGGGTGGATACCGATTCGACAGGCCGCAGGAGGAATTCTCATCGGCCGCGCCGGTCGCGGGGCGGCAGCTCGCACCCGCGGGCTCTGGTTGGATGCGGGACCATGCAGGTCCCGCTCGGCGCCGCCCGGCTGCTCGCCCGTCGCGTCGTCCGGCCGGTGCTCGGCACCCGGCTCTCCCCCGCCCGCCAGCGACCCGGACCGCGCTGCTCCACCTGCACGGCGGCGCGTACGTGGTGGGCTCGCCGGTGACGCACCGGGCGTGCGCCGCGCACCTCACCGACGCCGCCCGAGCGGGTCGACGACCCGCTGCTGACCCGGCCCGCTGTTCGTGCACGCCGCGAGCGGCGAGCTGTTCGTCGACGACGTGGAGCGGTTCGTGGCGGCGGCGCGGGCGGTCGGCGTGGCCGTCACCCACCGGCGGCTCAAGGGGCACTGGCACGTCACGCACCTGTACGCCGGCCTGGTCCGGGAGGCGACCGAGGTCGTCCGCGAGCTGGGCGGCTGGCTGCGGGGCGCGTTGCGAGGCTAGCGGCCCGTCCAGCGCGGCTCGCGCCGCTCGAAGAACGCCGTGATCCCCTCGGCGACGTCGGCCGAGGCGAGCAGCCGCTCGTGGGCGGCATGGCTCGCGGCCCAGCTGGCGGTCTCGTCGCCGTTGATCTCGTCGTGCGCCAGCGCGAGCGCCGCGCGGACGGCGAGCGGGGCGTTGCCGCTGATCGTGGCAGCGAGGCCGAGGGCGACGTCGAGCGTCGTACCCGGCTCGACGAGGCGGTTGACGAACCCCAGCCGCTCGGCGCGCTCGGCGCCGATCGGCTCGCCGGTCAGCAGCAGCTCGCGGGCGACATTGGCGGGCAGCACCCGGGGCGCGCGGAAGACGCCGCCGAAGTCCGGCATCAGGCCGCGCTTCACCTCGGGGAAGCCGAAGGTCGCGGTCCGCGAGGCGACGACGAGGTCGCAGCACAGCACCAGCTCCAGGCCGCCCCCGAGCGCGTAGCCCTCGACGGCCGCGACCAGCGGCTTGGGCCGGATGCGCGACATGATGCCGGCGATGCCGCCGCGCTCGGTCGGCTCGCCCGGCCCCTCGGCGAGGTCGGCGCCGGCCGAGAACACGTCCGGGCCACCGGTGAGGACGCCGCACCACAGCTCGTCGTCGTCCTCGAGCAGGTTGAGCGCCGCGTCCAGGCCGCGGGTGACCGCGCCGTTGATCGCGTTGCGCTTGGCGGGGCGGTCCAGGCCGATGACGAGGGTGCGGTCGACGCGGATGGTCTGCACGGCCGGCCCGGCCGCCTCCGGGGCGCTGTCGGTCATGCGGGAGACTCTAGGGATGACCATGGAGATGTTCATCCACGACGAGACCCCGACCGACGAGGTCGACCGTCGCGAGAAGGTCCTCTCCGGCCTCGCCGACTCCGTGCGCGACCTCGTCGACGCGACCATCCGCAGCACCGTGCCCGACGACGAGCTCGCGGCCGTCCGGGCGGAGGTCGCGGCGCTCGCCGCCCGCCTGCGCCGGCAGCAGCTGCCCGGCCCGGCGGGCGTCCACTACAACTCCGAGGGCCGCAGCTGGAACTGGGGCAACGCCGTCGTGGGCCTCGGCAACGCGGTCGCGCCCCCAGTCGAGATCGTCCACGACGCGTTCGGGAGCGCGTACGCCGAGATGACGCTCGGCGCGGCGTACGAGGGACCGCCGGGGATGGTCCACGGCGGCGTGTCCGCGCTGATGCTCGACCAGATCATGGGCGAGACGGCGAGCGGCTTCAAGCGGCTCACGATGACCGGGACGCTCACCCTGCGCTACCGGCGGCCGCTGCCGCTCGGGCCGGTCCGGATGGACGCCCGGATCGCCGGCGAGGAGGGCCGCAAGATCACCGTGGAGGCGCGGATCGGCGTCCCCGGCGAGGACACCGCGGTCGAGGCGACCGGGCTGTTCCTCATCCCCCGATGGGCGTCGGTCGACGAGACCGAGCAGGGCTGGTCACGCTCGGCGGAGGGCTGACTCCCGTCCTCAGGCGCCGGGGCGGTCGACGAGGTCGACCAGCCGCTGCGGCGCCTGCAGGCAGAAGGAGTCGGTGAGCAGCTCGCCGAGCTCCTCCCAGTCGGTGTCGTCGTCGAGCAGCATGCCGACGACATTGCCGCCCCACTCCGCCTTGAAGTACGGCACCCCGAGGTGCTGGAAGGCCATCACCTCCTCCGGCTCCGCGCGGAAGATGATCCGGAACAGCTGGTCCTCGCCGCCGAAGACGTGGGCGACCGTCGCCGTCGTACCGCTCACACGCCAGCGCACGCCCGTCCACGCGTCCTCCTCGCGGCAGTCCGGCAGGCGCGCGAGGAGCGCGCGCAGCCGGGCGAGGTAGCGGCCGGGCACGTCGGGGCGGGTCGGTCGGGCCACAGCAGGAATCTGCCACAGGTCACCGACACCGGCCGCCGCGCACCCATGTCGCCGAGGGCCGATGAGATCGCGCGGTCGGGCAGGTCTCCATCCGGTACCGACCAGCAGGGAGTTGAGATGTCTCGCGTGACCCTCTCCACGGCCATGTCCCTGGACGGATTCGTCACCGACCCCCAGGACGACGCCGCCACCAGCCGGATCGTGTTCGACGAGGGGAAGGCGACCGGCGCGGTCGTCACCGGCAGGCCGACCGGCGACGTCGCCGGCTACAGAGACGGGGACGGGGACGGGGACGGGGACGGGGACGATCACGACGGCGTGCCGATCTTCGTTCCCACGCATCGAGCGCCGGCCGACAGCCCGCTCCGGCTGGTCCACTACGTGACCGACGGGATCGAGGCCTGCGTCGCACGGGCCAAGGAGGCGGCCGGGGACCGGGATGTCCTGCTCCACGGCGCCGCCACCGCGCAGGCGGCGCTCAGGGCCGGCGTCCTCGACGTGATCGAGATCCAGCTCCGGCCGGTCCTGCTGGGCCGGGGCCGGCTCCTGTTCGACCAGCTGCCGCCGGACCACATCGAGCTCGACCTGGTGCGTGCCCTCGAGGCCCCCGGAGTGCTCCACCTCCGCTACGAGGTCCGGCGCCGATGACCGCCTCGTCCACCGGTGGCGCGACGCGCGCGACGTCGCCCGTCCGGCTCTACATGTCCATGTCCCTCGACGGATTCATCGCCGGCCCCGACGACCGGCCCGGCCAGGAGCTCGGCCGGGGCGGCGGCCGGCTGTTCGACTGGCTCGACGACAGACTCGCCCCCGGCGTCAACGGGCAGGTGTACGGCGAGGCGGTCGGCACCGGGGCGGTCATCTCCGGGCGGCGGACCTTCGAGCTGGCCGGCCGATGGAACGGCGATCACCACGACGGGGTGCCCATCCACGTGCTGACCCGGCGCCCCGCGGACGGCGAGCCGCCGCCCGCCGGGACGACATTCCACACCGACGCCGCCACGTGCGCCCGGCTCGCCCGGGCCGGCGCGCGCGGCCGGCCGGTGATGGTCCACGGGCCGGCGCTGCGCGGGCTCTGCTCGAGGCCGGCCAGCTCGACGAGCTGGAGATCCATCTCGTCCCCGTGCTGCTGGGCGCCGGCCGGCGCCTGTTCGACGCGCGCGACCCCGGCGATGTCGAGTGGGAGCTGGTACGACGGCTCGAGGGTCGCGGCGCCACCCATCTGCGCTACCGGATCCGCCGGTGACGTTCCGGCAGCGGGTCGCAACGGGATGCCGATCGCGGAGCGTCAACTCCAGGTTGACAATCCGGAGTGCGTCAACGCATCGTTGACACATGCCCGCCACGTCGCCCAGCCCCGTCCCGGCCTCCGCCCTCGCGCTCGTCGTCGTCGGCATCGGCCTGACCACCACCGCCCTCGCCCTGGACGGCCTGGTCCGCGGCCTGTGCCAGGGCGCGGGCATCGCGATGATCCTGGTCGGCGTGGCCGTGCTGTCCGCCCACGCGCGGCGCCGGCGCGACAGTGACGGCGACGGCGACGGCATGTGGCTGCCCAGCCGCGACGAGGACCGGCCGTGAGCGATCTCGCCGACACCATCGGCCGCGCGATCCTCGCCGGCACCGACGCGAGCGACCGGCTCGCCCTGGTCCGTCGTACGGCGGACGCCGACCTGGTCACCGCCGACCTCCTCCAGCAGGCGGTCAACGCCGCCCGCGCCGGCGGGCACAGCTGGTCGGCCATCGGCGGCACCCTCGGCCTGACCCGGCAGGCCGCCCAGCAGCGGTTCGGCCGCGAGGCCGCCCCCGCCGCCGACGATCCGGAGGAGCGCTGGCTCGGACCGGTGACCGCCTTCGACGAGATGGCCGAGCTCGAGCTCGCCGGCCGCCTCGGCTGGCGCACGACCGGTGCCGGCCTGCTGCGCCACCGGGTCGTGCGCACCCCCACACAGTGGGAGCACAAGCGGGTCGTGTGGACCGGCAGCCTGGCCCGCTACGAGCGCGACGGCTGGCAGGTCGGCTGCCGGGCCTTCCCGTGGGTCTACCTCGTCCGCGACACCGGCGAGCCGGCCGAGGCGGCGCCCACCGGCGAACAGTGACCTCGACCTTCTCGGCCGTGGAGGCGGCGGTGTGGTCGTGGTGGCGGCCGGGACCGTCCCGCCGGCGATCGTCGGTGTCGCGACCTGCGCCGGTCACGTCCTGAGCTCGCCCACGTCCTCCGTCTCGCCCTGGAAGTAGCTGTCGAGCAGCCACTGCGCCCGCCGCGCGCCCCAGCGGCCGAGCCGGTCGCGGCCACCGGGCAGGTGGCGGAGCACGCGGTAGCGCAGTGTGTTGAGCGGCACCAGATAGGCATGCGCCCAGGGCGGGCGGATCGGGAGGCCGAACTCGCGCATGCTCTCGGGCCCGAGGAAGACGGTGAGCATGGAGAGCAGCCGCTCGCGCTCGTAGCGCGCCCGCAGCGGCTGCAGCGGCGCCGGCCAGCCGGGATAGCGCCGCAGCGCCTGCGCCTCGACGACAGCCTGCGCCAGCTGCGGCCCCGCCTCGGTGAGCGGGCCCTGGGCGAGCAGGACGTGGTAGTCGATGCGGTGCCGCTCCCACTCGTCGTCGACGAGGAAGTCGGGGTGCACGCCCATCAGCCAGCCGACGTACTTCCACAGGTGCATGAGGGCGCGCGACTCGGACCGGGAGACGGGTACGCCGAGGGCGCGGGACCCGATGATGAGCACGCCGTCGAAGAGTCCCAGGGTGGAGGCCTGGTCGGCCTGGTTGATCGGCAGGCCCCACTGCGCCGTGTCCCAGCGGTCCTCGAAGGTGCCGTTGACCAGCGCGTGCATCAGGCGCACGTGCACGGTGAGCCGCCAGCCCTCGCCGGGCGCCCGGCCGTCGCGCGGCGGCAGCAGCGAGCCGGGGTCGGTGAGGCTGGCGCCCCACTTCTGGGTCTCGGCGAGGCGGCGCAGGGTCTGGTCGCCGGTCAGGCCGCCGGTGGCGACGAGCAGGTCGGTGGGCCCGCCGAACCGGTAGCCGCCGACGAGGGAGAGCTGGAGCAGCACGTCCTGCGCGTTCTGCCCGAGCCGGCGGAAGACCCGGGCGCCCTCCTCGACCAGGTCGCGGTCGAGCCACTCGGGGTCCGTCTCGAGCGTCGCGAAGAAGTCGGCGAGCGCCGGCGGGGCGTCCGGTACGGCGGCGAGGCCGTCCCCGAGCGCGCGACGGAAGTCCTCCATCCGGACCCGCCCCTCGGCGTCCCCTCGCAACCGGATCGCGTCCGCGAGGCGCGCGCCGAGCTCGTCGCGCTCGAACATCGCGCGCCCGATCCGGTCCAGCAGCGCCTCGTCGACGCCGCGGACCCGGCCGACCACCTTGAGCGGGCGCCCGAGACGCCGGTTGCGCTCGCCCCCGGCGCGGAAGCGGGCGGGGTGGGCCGGTGATGTCACGTCCGTCGTCATGCCCCCATCGTGACGCGAGTCATTACTCGCATTCAACTCGCGAATGCCGTACCCTCCCCTCGTGCGCAAGGCTCCGCAGCAGGCCCGGTCCCGGGAGATGGTGGAGCGGATCGTCGCCGCCGGTCGGACCGTCCTCGTCGAGCGCGGGTACGACGCCTTCAGCACCAACCGGGTCGCGACCGTCGCGGGGGTGAGCCCCGGCTCGCTCTACCAGTACTTCCCCGACAAGGCCGCGATCCTCGCGGTGGTCATCGACCGCTACTGGGAGGAGGTCGCCGAGCGGGTCGCGGCGTCCCTGGCCGACCGGATCGGCGCGTTCGGCCCGTCGATGGTCCGCGACACCGCCGACGCCCTGCTCACCGCGCTCGAGGCGGACCGCGAGCTGCTCCGGGTGGTCGCCGAGGAGCTGCCGATCCAGCGCAGCAAGGAGCGCCGGGCCGCCCTCGAGCGGCGGGTCCGCGAGCTCGCGGCGACGTACCTCGCCGCCCGCCCCGACCTCACCCACCGACCGAGCCCGGCCATCGCCGCCTGGGTCGTGGTCAACGCGGTCGAGAACCTCGCGGTGCGGTGGGTGCTCGACCAGCCGTCCGTGGTGTCGCGCGAGCAGCTGCTCGACGAGATGGTCGCGCTGGTGGGCGGCTACCTGCTCGCTTGAGCTGCCGCTTCCGGCGCGTCCACTCGTCTCCACAGGTGTCATGTATCAGGACATCCCTGACAGTTCTGTATCAGTAGATTCCTGACGTTTGGGCGGCGTTGGGTCCTGACACTTCTGGCTCTGTTGAGCAGTGTCGAATGAACCTGTTGATCCCCGTGTCCGACTCGCTATCGCACTGTGGCCTGATGACGCTCCCCGCGGAGCGGTGTCCACCTTCTGTGCCGAACACGGGGTGTCGAGGGAAACGTTCTACATGCTCAGGCGGCGTGCGGCCGCCGACGGACCAGCGGCGGCTCTGGAGCCGCGATCGAGGCGTCCGCGGACCAGTCCCAACAAGGTCGGCGACGATGCGCGTGAGCAGGCCCTGGGCGTGCGGGCAGCGCTGGAGTCTTCCGGCTTGGATCACGGGCCGATCAGCGTCCACGACAAGATGATCACGATGGGCTTTGAGTCCGTCCCGTCGGTCGCGACGCTGGCGCGGATCTTCCGCGAGGAAGGTGTGGCGCGCAAGGAGCCTCGCAAGAAGCCGCGTTCGGCCTGGCGCAGGTTTGTGTATCCGGCCCCGAACGCGTGCTGGCAGATGGACGCCACCGAATACGTGCTCACCGGCGGCAGGAAGTGCGTGATCTTCCAGCTCATCGACGACCACTCGCGCTACGCCGTCGCCTCTCACGTCGCGTGGGGCGAGACATCCGCGGCCGCGATCGTGGTCTTCGACAAGGCCGTGGCCGCGCACGGAGTCCCACAACGGCTGCTGTCTGACAACGGGACAGCGCTCAACCCCTCCCGACGCGGATTCGTGGGCCAGCTTGTCGAGCACGTGTCGTCCTTGGGCGTCGAAGCGATCACCGGCAAGCCCTACAAGCCCACCACTCAGGGCAAGAACGAGCGCTTCCACCAGACCCTGTTCCGCTACCTCGACAAGCAGCCCCTGGCCGCCACGCTCGCCGAACTCCAGGCACAAGTCGACGCATTCGACCTGATCTACAACACCGAGCGCCCCCACCAGGGACTGCCAGGCCGCATCACGCCCCAGACCGCTTGGGAGGCCACCGAGAAAGCCGAAGCGCCACGCCCCAAGCCCGAGGAGCCCTTCCTCGTCCAGGCCGCCACCAAGCGACTTCAGCCCTCGACAGCACCGCAGGACCTGCCGGCCGGCACCAGTCTCAGGAGGTTGAGCACCGCGGGCACCTTCATGCTGGCCGGAGTCAACTACAAGGTCGACGGACGCTACGGCTTCCAGCAAGTCCTGGTCATCGTCGAGGGCGACACCATCACCGTCGCCGACCTCGAAGGCGAGATCCTCATCGAGCACCAACGCGCCCCCGCCGGCGTCCGATACGTCGGCAACGGCCGACCACCCGGAGGACGCGGACCCGAAGAAGTGTCAGGGAAGTCCTGAGACACCTTCTGTCAGGGATGTCTTGATACAGAACTGTCAGGGATGTCCCGAGACATCACACTCGTCTCCACAGGACATCCCGTCTGTTCGAACATTTGTTCGACTCTTGTGATAGGATCGACGGACGTCGACCACTCGGGAAGGTCCGCATCATGACCCTCGCTCCGCTTGTTCAGCAGCCGTTGCTGGCCGCGGTGGAGACATGTCGCGAGGCGCTGGCCGAGGTCGCAGACGCCCAACCGCTGTACCTGTCGACCACCGAGAAGGAGCAGTTGCTGATCCAGGCCACGCGACTGGCGGCGCAGGTCGAGGAGCTGCGGCTGCGGACCCTGGCCGACGCAGGTGATGTGGCTGTTGTTCACGGTGCGCGGGACACAGCCGCGTGGCTGGCCCACGCCGCCCACATCGACCCCGCGCCCGCCCGAGCCGACCTCCACCTCGCCCACGCGCTCGAGCAGCGACCGCACGTGGCCGAGGCGATGCGCACCGGGACGGTGAGCCCAGCGCAGGCACGCGTGATCACGGCGGCCGTCGGGGATCTGCCCGACCGGCTCGGGCCCGAGATCCTCGACGACGCCGAGGCCCGGCTGGTGGCCTATGCCGCCGAGTTCGCGCCCGCCGAGCTGCGCCGTCTGGGACGGCGGATCCTCGACGTCCTCGCCCCGGAGCTCGCCGAGGCCGAGGAAGCCAAGCGTCTGGAGCGCGAAGAGGCAGCCGCCCGCGACAAGGCGTCGTTGAAGTTCCGCGACCTCGGCGACGGCAGCTCACGCCTGTCCGGGGTCCTGCCCACCAGCGCCGTCGAACGGCTCAAGACCTACCTCGACGCCCACACCAACCCCACCCGACGTACCCCGAGGATGCAGAGACGGTGGGGACGGTGGACGGGAATCCTGATCTCGCGCGGACCCCGTTCCACCGCCGCCGGGCCTGGGCGTTCATGGACCTGCTCGAGCTCATCGACCCCGACGCGCTGCCCGTCCACGGCGGGGACGCCACCACCGTGGTGGTGACCATCGGTATCGACGAACTCCGCACCGACCTCGCCACCGCGGGATCCTCACCACCGAGGGCGAAGAGCCGATGTCGGCGTCCGAGGCACGGCGTCTGGCCTGCCAGGCCAAGATCCTCCCGGCAGTCCTCGACGGCCGGGGCCGGGTGCTCGACCTCGGCCGCTCCGCACGACTCTTCCAACCCGCCCAACGGGTCGCGATCCGCCTGCGCGACCACACCTGCCGGGCTGAGGGCTGCACCATCCCCGCCCGCTGGTGCCACCTACACCACCACGACCCCTGGTCACGCGGCGGCACCACCGACCTCGACCGAGCCGTCACCCTGTGCGCACACCACCACCAACGCATCCACGACCACGCCTACACACACGAACGCATGCCCAACGGTGACATCCGCTTCCACCGACGCACCTGAGGGCGTCGCAGGACGACGCTCGATGCGCGGGAAGCCCAGCCGTCGTCAGGAGTGGCGGCCGGTCAGCGCCATGCCGACCCCGAGGCCGATCATCGACGTGCCTCCGACGGCGCCGAGCACGCTGCCGCGGCGCTCGGAGGCGACGAACCAGTCGCGCGCCCGGCCGGCGGCCAGCGCCCACACCGAGTCGCAGAGCAGGCCGATCAGCACCGCCACGGCGCCGAGCACGAACATCTGGGCGGGGACGGCGGCCGCGCCGGCCGAGCGGTCCACGAACGGCGGCAGCATGGCCGCGAAGATCATGAAGCCCTTGGGGTTGCTGACACCGACCACGAAGCCCTGGCGGAAGGCCCGCCAGCCCGCGACGGGCGACGGCGTCCCGGGAGCGCCGAAGCGCAGCTCGCGGCGGTGCCGGAGGGCCTGCACGCCGAGCCAGACCAGGAACGCCGCGCCGGCGAGCTTGATCACCGTGAAGACCAGCTGCGACTCGGCCACCACCGCCCCCAGGCCGAGGCACACCAGGCTCATCACGACGAAAAGCCCCGCCGTGTTGCCGGCGACGCTGGACAGGGCGACCCGCTGGCCGTAGGAGACGGCCCGCCCCACCACGAAGACGACGCTCGGGCCCGGGATGACGATGAGCACCAGCGCCGCGAGCCCGAAGCCGAGGAGCTGGTCGAGGCCGATCACGACTCGTCGTCGCGCTCGACCGGCTCGTCGCCGTAGACGCCGGCGTCCTTGGCCCGGGCCGCGGTGCGCAGGCTCCGGGTCAGCGCCCAGCCGATGACGGCGACCGCGACGATCAGCCCCACGAAGATCCAGAACGCCGTCCAGCCGGCCACGATGTTCGTGTCCTGGTCGACCGGCTCGTCCTTGGCGAGCACCAGCGACTCGGTGACGACGTGGACGACGGTGGCGACGGCGGCATGCATGGCGCCAGTGTGTCAGGAGCCGGGCGTGACGCCCGCGAAGAGGTCGTCCTCGGGCGTCGGGGACGGGACGTGGCTCACCACCAGCTCGTAGTCCTCGGTGGGCCACACGTCCTGCTGAATCTCGCGCGGGATGGCGAACCAGTGGCCGTCGGGGTCGATCTGGGTGGCGTGCGCCAGCAGCGCCTGGTCACGGACGCCGAAGTAGTCGCTGCACGGCACCCGCGTGGTGATCCGCGCGTCCCAGTCCGGCTCCGGCTTCCACTCCTTGAGCCGCTCCTCCCACGGCGAGTCCAGGCCGTGCTCGAGCATCGCGTCGTGCAGCGCCTGCATCCGGGGCCGGTTGAACGAGTGGTGGTAGTAGAGCTTCAGCGGCTGCCAGGGCTCCCCCGCGCCGGGGAACCGCTCCGGGTCGCCGGCCGCCTCGAAGGCCGCGACGCTCACCTCGTGACAGCGGATGTGGTCGGGGTGCGGGTACCCGCCGCGCTCGTCGTACGTCGTCACGACGTGCGGCCGGAACTCCCGGATCAGCCGGACCAGTCGCTCGGTCGCCTCCTCCAGCGGGACCAGCGCGAAGCAGCCCTCCGGCAGCGGCGGCTTCGGGTCGCCCTCGGGCCAGCCGGAGTCGACGAAGCCCAGCCAGGACTGGGAGATCCCGAGGATGTCGCGCGCCCGCTCCATCTCCTGGCGGCGCACCTCGGTGATATTGGCGAGGATCTCGGGACGGTCCATCTTCGGGTTGAGGATCGACCCGCGCTCGCCGCCGGTGCAGGTGACCACCCGCACGTCGGCGCCCTGGGCGGCGTACATCGCCGTCGACGCGGCGCCCTTGCTCGACTCGTCGTCGGGGTGGGCGTGGACGTGCATCAACCGCAGCCCGGAGCGGTCGGTGGCGGGCGCGTGCGTGGTGGGCATGCCCCCCATCGTAGGGAGCCGCCGCATGGGAGCATGGATCGGTGAGCACTCCGGCCGACAACCTCTCCGAGCGGTACGGCGCGCCGTCCCGCGGCCGTCGTACCGCCCTCGTGGTCGGTGCCGCCGCGGTCGCGGTCGCGTTCCTCGGCTGGCTGCTGTGGGCGATGCTCTTCCACGCCAACCCGGCGGTCTCCTCGGAGGAGATCGGGCACGAGGTCGTCGACGATCACACGGCCACGATCCGGGTCCGGGTGACGTACGGCGACGGGCCGGTCGACGCGACCTGCGTCGCGCGCGCGATCTCCCACGACAAGGCGGTGGTGGGCGAGCAGACGGTCACGCCGGGCCGCGAGGGCGCCGTGCAGGAGATCACCGTGCGCACCGAGCGCCGGGCCACGACGGTGGAGTGGATCGGCTGCAAGGCGGCCGGACAGCCGCGCTACCGGTAGACTCGAATGTTCATGTACCTGGACAGGTACGCAGGTACGCGACGAGCAGTACAGGAGCACCCATGACGCAGACCGACCAGAGCAGCCAGACCATCTGGCTGACCCAGGACGCGTACGACAAGCTGCAGGCCGAGCTGGAGCATCTCCAGGGCCCCCGGCGCGCCGAGATCGTGGCCGAGATCAGCGCGGCGCGCGACGAGGGTGACCTGAAGGAGAACGGCGGCTACCACGCCGCGCGCGAGGAGCAGGGCAAGAACGAGGCCCGCATCCTCCAGCTCAAGGACATGCTGCGCCGCGCCGAGGTCGGCGAGACCCCTCCCGACGACGGCGTCGTCGAGCCGGGCATGGTCGTGACCTACAAGTTCGAGGGCGATGACGACGACGAGGCGGAGTCGTTCCTCCTCGGCGCGCGCGAGATCGAGCCCGACGGGCTGACCGTCTACTCCCCCCAGTCGCCGCTGGGCCAGGCCATCAACGGGCGGAGCAAGGGCGAGACGGTGAGCTACGAGGTCAACGGCAAGCCGCAGACCGTGATCATCCTGGACGCCCGGCCCTACGTCGCCTGAGCCTCCGCCACACCGTCCGAGCCGCCGGTCCCCTCCTCGGGGGCCGGCGGTTCGGCCATCTCGGCCAGGTGCAGGACGACGGCGTTGGCCGCGGCGGCGAGGGGTACGGCGACCAGCGCGCCGGCGACCCCGGCGACCAGGACGCCGCAGGCGATGGCGAGGATGACGCCGAGCGGGTGCAGCGAGACCCAGCGGCCGAGCAGGAACGGCTGCAGGACGTGGCCCTCGAGCTGTTGGACACCGACCACGACGGCGAGCATGAGCAGCGCCGTCAGCGGGCCCTGGTCGACGAGTGCGACCAGGATCGCCACGCTGCCGGCGATCGTCGCGCCGATCATCGGGACGAAGGCGCCCAGGAACACCAGCACGCCGATGGCGAGCACGAACGGGACCTTCAAGATGGCGGCGCCGATCGCGATGCCGACGGCGTCGACGAGCGCGACCATCACCGTGGCCCGGACGAACTGGACCAGCGAGATCCAGGCGACCTTCCCCGAGCTGTCGACCCGCTCGCGCGCGGCCCGCGGCGCCAGCCGGACGACCCAGGACCAGATCCGGTCGCCGTCGGCGAGGAAGAAGTAGGTCGCGAAGAGGGCGATGAAGAAGCCGGCGACCACGTGACCGAGGGCCGCGCCGACCTCGGTGACCTGGCTGACCACCTCGCCGTCCTGCGAGCGCTCGCGGATCATGTCCTGGGCGCTCTTGATCCAGTCGTTGATCTGCGAGTCGCTGGCGTTCAGCGGCCCGTCCTTGAGCCAATCCCGGATCTCCTCGAGCCCCTTGACCGTGGAGTCGGCCAGGTCCTGGGCCCCCGCCGCGACCTGCTGGCCGGCGAACGTCAGCAGCGCGCCGACCACGACGAAGCCGGTGATGACGACGAGCAGCGCCGACAGCCCACGGGGTACGCCGACGCGGGTCACCGCGTGCACGAACGGCGCCGCGAGCGCGCTGATGAGCAGCGCCACCGCGAGCGGGACCGTCACGACCGAGAAGTAGCCGACCAGCCGCAGGATCAGGTAGCCCGCGCCGGCGATCAGCAGCAGCCGCCAGGCCCAGCCGGCCGCGAGGTCGAGGCCGTACGGCACCTCCGCCCGGCGCAGGTTGGACGGCCCGGTCGCGAACGTCGGCTGCTCGTGCCGGCGCTCCTCCCGCTCCTCGCGGAGCAGGGCCCACTGGTGGGCGAAGCGGCGGAACAGCCGCTCCTCCCGCTCCCCCTCGTCGGGACCCAGCGGCGGCTCGTCCTCCTGCGCCTCGGCGACCGCATGCTCCTGGGCGGGCTCGGTCGACCGCGGAGCGGGCCGCCCGGCCGGCCGCTCAGCCTGCTCGGCCTGCTCGTCGGGGTCGGCCGGCTCGTCGGGCTCGGTGGTGCCGTCGCTGGTCACCCGGTCAGGCTAGACGGTGGTGGCCAGCGCGCGGTCGAGATCGGCGAGCTGGTCCTCGGAGGTCTCGATGCCGACGCTGAGCCGGACCAGGTCGGCGGGGACCTCCAGGTCGGTGCCGGCCACGCTGGCGTGGGTCATCCGCCCCGGGTGCTCGATGAGCGACTCGACGCCGCCCAGCGACTCCCCCAGCGTGAACACCTTCGTGGCCGCGCAGATCGCGAGCGCCTGCTGCTCGCCGCCCTTCACGCGGAAAGACACCATGCCGCCGTACCTCCTCATCTGCCGCGAGGCCACCGCATGGCCGGGGTGCTCGGGCAGGCCGGGGTAGATCACCTGGCTGACCGCGGGGTGGTCGGTCAGGAAGTCCGCGATCCGCTCGGCGTTGTCGCTGTGCCGCTCCATCCGCAGCGCGAGGGTCTTCAGGCCGCGCAGCACCAGCCACGCGTCGAACGGGCCGGCGACGCCGCCGATGGAGTTCTGGTGGAAGCCGATCGTCTCGGCCAGGCCGGCGTCGTCCACGACGAGCGCGCCGCCGACGACGTCGGAGTGGCCTCCGGCGTACTTCGTCGTCGAGTGCACGACGATGTCGGCGCCGAGGGCGAGCGGCTGCTGGAGGTACGACGACGCGAAGGTGTTGTCGACGACGAGCAGCGCGCCCGCGTCGTGGGCCACCGCCGCCAGCGCCTCGATGTCGCCGATGGAGAGCAACGGGTTGGTCGGCGTCTCCAGCCACACCAGCGTGGTGCGGCCGGGCCGGATCGCGGCACGCACGGCGTCGACGTCGGTGACCGGCGCCGGGCTGTGCTCGAGACCCCAGTTGGTGGCGACCTTGTCGAAGAGCCGGAAGGTGCCGCCGTAGGCGTCGTCGGGGAGCACCACGTGGTCGCCGGGCCGGCACAGCGCCCGGATCAGGGTGTCCTCCGCCGCCAGCCCGGAGGCGAACGCGAACCCGTGCGCTCCGCCCTCCAGCGCCGCCAGCGTCGACTCCAGCGCGGTCCGCGTGGGGTTGGCCGAGCGGCTGTACTCGTAGCCGCCGCGGAGCCCGCCCACGCCGTCCTGGGCGTAGGTCGAGGTCGCGTAGATCGGCGGGATCACCGCGCCGGTCGTCGGATCCGGCGCGTAGCCGGCGTGGATGGCCCGGGTCTCGAATCCGGCGTTGTCGAGGTTCTCGCTCACTCGGCGAGCCTACTCAGGCCTACTCAGGCCCGCCCTCGACCACACGCGCCGTGACAAAGCGAGCAGATGCTCGTTTCTCGGATGTGACCGTCCTCACCCGGCTGCTCGCCGCCGTCGTCCTGCCCAGTCTGCTCGCGCTCGGCGTGCTGGCGGCGCTGCCGACCCCTGCCGCCTCCGCCGCGGCGTACGACGACGACCCGGACCCGCTGCGCGGCCTGCTCCTGCCGCCGCTGGACGGCGTGGTGGCCCTGTTGGCGCCGATCCCGGTGCCGGCGACGCCGTACACGGGCGATGTCTGCGCCAGCGGCGCCGATGCCTGCATCGACGACGTGGTCGCCCGGATGGAGACCCGGCTCGAGCGGCTCACGGGCGAGTGCTCGCACAGCGCGATCTTCTCGCTGGCGTACCTGCGGGTGACCGAGAACGTCCGCGACGCGGTGCGCAGCGGGTACTTCGACGACCGCGCCTGGCTGAACCGGGTCGACGCGGTGTTCGCGGAGCTGTACTTCGACGTCACCGGCCGCTGGGAGGCGGGCGACCGGACGGGCATCCCGGCCGCGTGGCGGATCGCGCTGCAGGCCGAGGACGACCGGGCGATGAGCGGGCTGGGCAACTTCCTGCTGGCGATGAACGCCCACATCAACCGCGACTTCCCCCACGTCCTCGCCACCGTCGGCCTCGCCGGCCCGGACGGGAGCCACAAGAGGGACCACAACCGCTACAACAACCGTCTCGACAGCCTCTACGCACCGGTGTTCGCCGAGGAGGCGACCCGCTTCGACCCGACCTTCGACGACATCGACGCCGGCACCGCCGAGGAGGCCGTCGCCGGCGTCGTCATGCGCGGCTGGCGGGAGATGGTGTGGCGGCACGCCGAGGCGTTGGTGCTCGCGAGGACCCCCGCCGCGCGCAGGCTCGTGGAGAGGGAGATCGAGCTGTACGCCGCGCTCCAGGCCCAGCTGATCCGCGCCGTGTTCGTGGCCGGGCCGGCCCAGCGCGACGCCTGGTGCGCCGCCCACGGCTGAGCCGGGCCCCGTCGCGGCCGGGGGCTTGCGCACGAGGAGACAATGGAGGCATGTTCTCCCGCCGCAAGACCGACCTGGTCGACCCCGCCGAGGCGCTGCCCGGCCGCACCACCCCGGCGTACTCCCTCCCGACGCTGCACGAGGTCCTGCACACGCCGCTCGTCACCGACGACGTCCCCGACGGCCTGGAGGTCGCGATCTTCGGCCTCGGCTGCTTCTGGGGCGCCGAGGAGATCTACTGGCAGGTGCCCGGCGTGTGGTCGACCTCGGTCGGGTACGCCGGCGGCACCACCCCGAACCCGACGTACGAGGAGGTCTGCAGCGGTCGCACCGGCCACACCGAGGCCGTCCGCGTCGTCTTCGACCCGGCGAAGGTCGCCTACGCCGACCTGGTCAAGCAGTTCTTCGAGGTCCACGACCCCACCCAGGGCATGCGCCAGGGCAATGACGTCGGCAGCCAGTACCGCTCCGCGATCTACTACACGACGCCCGAGCAGGAGCAGACCGCCCGCGAGCTGACCAAGGTGTACGGCGACGAGATCTCCCGCCGCGGCTACGGCGAGATCACCACCGAGATCGAGCCCGCCGGCGCGTACTACTACGCCGAGCCGCATCACCAGCAGTACCTCCACAAGGTGCCGCACGGGTACCGCTGCCACGCCAACACGGGCGTCCCGTTCCCGGCCTGAGCGGCGTCCCGTGCGGGATGGCCGACTGGCGACTCCCCACGGCATGACGATCGACCCGGCCGCGACGGAGCTCGTCAGCACCTTCCCGGACGGCCCGGAGCCGAACGAGGGCTGCGCCTGGACCCACCCCGACAGCGGATCGGGGTCGGGTCAGGGCCGTCACCGATGGTTCGCGCCGTCGTCCGGGCGGACGCTGGTGTCATGTCGACCTCACTGCACTCCCGCGCTCCCCTGGCCTCCCGCTCGGCCACGCCCTGGCCGCTGGTGCTCACCCTCGCCGCCGTCGCGCTGGTACGGCCGCTGCTGAGCATCACCGGGCTCGCCGACGACTGGGGCCGGCCGTTGACGCCGCTGCTCGCCACCGCGGCGATCACCGCCGTCTGGATAGGCGCCGTCCTCGTCACCCGGCAGGCCGACCCGGTCCGGGTCCTGGTGGCCACCGGACTGGTGTACGCCGTCCTCGCCACGGCCCTGAGCGGCGTCCTGTCGCCGATCCTCGACGGCGAGCTCCACGGCCCGCTGACCAACCCGATCGCGCTCGTGGCGATGCTGGCCGTGAACGCCGGCTGGGGCGCGCTCGCCGGGATGCTCGCGCTGAGGCTCCGGCGCCGGCGGTCGTAGCCGGGGCCTGGAGCCCGGCCGCTGTCAGCGGTCGAGGACCGCGACGACCTCCCGCGCCACCGCATCGGGCGCGTCGAGCGAGACGAAGGTGCGGGCGCCGGGGACCTCGACGAAGCGGGGGTCGGGGAAGGCGGCGGCGAGGCGCCGGCCGAAGGCCGGGGTGAAGCAGCGGTCGGCCATCCCCCAGACGAGGGTGACCGGTCCGTCGTACCGGCTCATCCGGGGAGTCACCCGCGCGAGCTCGGCGGGATCGACCGCGCGGAGGAAGGTGGCGGCCTCGTCGCGGATCGGCGCCCGGGTGCGCGCGGGCTCGAGCCAGGAGGCGGTGAGCGCGGCATCGGGATCGCGGGCGAGCAGGCCGAAGCCGAGCGGCGAGTGTCGCAGGAGGCGCCAGCGCAGGGGGGCGACGAGGGCGCGGGCGACGCGAGGCGAGCGGGCGAGCCGGAGGAGCACGTTGAACGGGAACGGCGGGAAGATGTCGTGGGCGTCGCAATTGGTGAGCACGAGACGGCCGACCCGGCTCGGGTCGTCGTCGAGGAGGAACTGACAGATCGCGCCCCCGCTGTCGTTGCCGACGAGCGTCACGTCGGCCAGGTCGAGCTCCGCGAGGAGCGCACGGACCAGGCGGGCGACGCCGAGGGGCGAGAGGGTCGCCGGGTGGCCGACCGGCTCGACGTGGGAGCCGAGCGGGAGGTCGGGGAGATAGCACCGCATGCCCTGCTCGGCCAGCGAGCGGGCCACGGCGTCCCAGAGCCGGCCGTCGACGAGGAAGCCGTGCACGAACACGACCGCCGGGAGGTCGCCGTCCTCGGGCCCGACGACGCGGTACCGCAGCCGCCCCTCCGGCAGCTGCACGGACGACGGGGTGAACTCCATCGCGACCCCCCTTCCACTACGCCGTCCACAGGGCCACCTGACCCCCACCTGACAGACTGGAGCCATGGCTGACCTCCCCCGGAAGGCCGCGGCGCGCACGGCGCGGCTCGCGGCGCTCCCCCTCGGGTACGCCGGCCGCACGGCCGTCGGCTTCGGCAAGCGGCTCGGCGGGGCGCCGGCGGAGGCGGTGATGAGCGAGATCCAGCAGCGGACGGCCGAGCAGCTGTTCCGGACCCTGGGCGAGCTCAAGGGCGGGGCGATGAAGTTCGGGCAGGCGCTGTCGGTGCTCGAGTCGGCGCTGCCGGAGGAGATGGCGGCGCCGTACCGCGAGCAGCTCACGAGGCTCCAGGACTCCGCGCCACCGATGCCGACCCAGACGGTGCGCGACATCCTCACCGAGGACCTCGGCGCGGACTGGAAGGAGCGGCTGGTCTGGCTCGACGGGGCACCGACGGCGGCGGCGAGCATCGGGCAGGTCCACGAGGGCACCTGGTACGACGGCCGGCGGGTCGCGGTGAAGGTGCAGTACCCGAACGCGGGCGACGCCCTCATGGCCGACCTGCGCACCCTGGCCCGGGCGGCGCGCGCGATCGGCCCGCTCATCCCGGGTGTCGACATGAAGCCGCTGGTCGAGGAGGTCCAGGCGCGGGCGCGCGAGGAGCTCGACTACGACCTCGAGGCCGAGGCGCAGCGCGAGTTCGCGCAGGCCTTCCGCGACGACCCGGACATCGTCGTACCGGACGTGGTGGCGGTCGGTCCCCGCGTGCTGGTCACCGAGTGGCTGGACTCGGCGGGCTCGCTGGCCACGATCATCGCCGACGGCTCGCAGGCCGAGCGCGACCACTACGGCGAGATCTTCACCCGGTTCCTGTTCTCCGGGCCGGCCCGCACCGGCCTGCTCCACGCCGACCCGCACCCCGGCAACTTCCGCGTCATCCCGAACGACGACGGCACGCCCGGCCGGATGGGGGTCCTCGACTACGGCGCCGTGGCCCGGCTCCCCCAGCGCGGCCTGCCCGAGCCGATGGGCCGGCTGATCACGCTGTGCGCCGCCGGCGACGGGGACGCGCTGATCGAGGGGCTGCGCGAGGAGGGCTTCCTCAAGGACCGGATCCGGATCGAGCCGCAGCTGCTCATGGACTACCTCTCGCCGTTCGTCGACCCGACCCTGGTCGAGCGGTTCCGGTTCAGCCGGGAGTGGATGCGCGAGCAGTTCCAGCGGATCAACAACCCGAAGGACCCGGCGTACACGGTGAGCATCAAGCTCAACCTGCCCCCGTCGTACGTCCTCATCCACCGCACCTGGCTCGGCGGCGTCGGCGTGCTCAGCCAGCTCGAGGCGGAGGCGCCGTTCCGCGCGATCATGGAGGAGTTCCTGCCGGGCTTCACGCCGCAGCGGTGACCGTCAGGCCGGGTCCTCGTCGGTGAGGCGGTGACCCGGAACGGGCTCATCCCGAGACGGGCGCGCAGTCGTGGCCGCAGCCGTCGGGCGGGAGCGGGCCGTCGGCGTGGGCGGCCGGCCGGTGCAGCACCGCCGTGGCGGCGGTGACGACGACGTCGGAGTCACGCTCCACGACGGCGGTGCCGTCGACGAGGAGGGTGTAGCCGTGTCGCTCGCGCGGCGGGAAGACCAGCGTGACGGCGGGGTTCTCGGCGAGATTGCGCAGCGTGCCCCTCCCCGGGCCGGCGACCCGGAGGACGCCGTCGGCGCCGGCGACCGGGTCGACGGTGACCACCTTCACCTGCGGCGAGGAGGTGGTCAGCAGGTAGCCGCTGCCGAAGTCGGCCAGGGCCTGGCGCAGGTCGGCGGGATCGACCGGGATGCTCATGGGACCGAGCCTACGACTCACCAGACGCCGAGCACACCGCCGCCGATCCGGACCACGAAGGCGCTCACCACCACGATGAAGAACACCCGCACGAACCGGGAGCCGCGGGCGACGGCGGTCCGGGCGCCGAGATAGCCGCCGAGCAGGTTGCAGGCGCCCATCATCAGCCCGACGTCCCACAGCACGGCACCGCTGGGCACGAAGAGCAGCAGCGCGCCGAGGTTGGTGGCGAGATTGGCGAGCTTCGCCTTCGCCGAGGCCTGGAGGAAGTCGTAGCCCATCAGGCCGACGAGGGCGAACACCAGGAAGCTGCCGGTGCCGGGGCCGAGGACGCCGTCGTAGAAGCCGATCACGAAGCCGACGGACATGGCGGCCGCGGTGTGCCGGTGGCCGGCGAACCGCAGGGCGGTCTGCTCCCCCAGCTGGGGCCGCCGCACGACGTACCCGCCCACGACGACCAGGGCGACCAGCACGATCGGCTCGAACGCGTCGCGCGGGATCCGGGACGCGAGCAGGGCCCCGGAGAACGCCCCGGCGAGCGCGAGCGCCATGAGCGGGACGAAGGTGCGCGGGTCGGGACCGATGCGGCGGTAGTAGGTGACCGAGCTGGCGGCCGTACCGCAGATCGAGGCGATCTTGTTGGTCGCGAGCACCTGCACCGGGCTCGCGCCGGGCAGGCCGAGCAGCAGCGCCGGCAGCTGCACCAGCCCGCCCCCGCCGACCACGGCGTCGACGAAGCCCGCCGTCAGCGCGGCGAGCGCGAGGAGCCCGACGACGGCCAGGCTGAGATCACCCATCCCGCTGGGCTCTACGACCAGGCGAGGTCGACGGTGGGCCGATCGGCGTACTCCTCGGCGACGGCGTCGGAGGTCTCGACGCACTCCGAGACCAGGTCGACCTGCACCAGGCTCGGCCCGATCTGGACGTGGAGGACGAGCCGGCCCTTGGCGGCCTTGAGGATCACCGTGTTGTCCGGGTCGTCGACCGTCCAGCCGTCGTCCTCGAGCAGCCCGACGGTGGTGGCGGTCGCCTTCTCCCGGGTCAGCTCGCCGGAGGCGTCGAAGTGCACGAAGCTCTGCATCACGACGCCGCGCGGCGCGTAGCTCTCGCCGCAGATCGTGAACGACCGGCTGCCCTGGGCGCCGTCGAGGCGGAGCGCCGCGGCCACGTCGTGGAGCACGCCGTCGAGGGCGGCGTCGGCCTGCTGCTCGACCTCGTCGACGGCGGCCCGGTCAGCCGAGCCGCCGGAGCCGGACCCGTCGCAGCCGGACAGGCCGAGCCCCAGAGCGAGCAGGACGACGAGGGGCGCGGTCCCGAGCATGCGCGTCATGGTCACAGGATCGCACCCCACCGCGAGTGCTCCCACAGCCACGTGCCGGCCTCGATGAGGGCGTGGCCGGCGCTGGCGCCGGTGGCGGCGGTCAGCAGCTCGGGGAGGGTGAGGTACTCCCCACCGTCGGCGCCCCGTGGCGGCTGCTGGGTCACCTCGCCGTCGTTGCCGGTGACGATGTGGGCCATGTTGTCGAGCGAGGTCCCCTTGAAGTACGACGAGTGGTTGTCGAGCAGCTTCTCGACCCGCAGCTCGCCGTCACCGGTCGCGAACCGGGTGCCGCCGAAGTCGACGTCCGCGGGGTCGTGACCGAGCGCGCCGATGCCGCCGCGGTCGCCCGTGCCGAGCAGGGTCACGGGGTCGTGGTCCATCGAGCCGACCCACACGTCGGCGTCGGTGAGCTCGGCCGCGGTGGGGGTCGGCTGGCCGGGGCTGCCGATGAGGACCGCGTCGTCGACGGGGAGGCCGTCCTGCAGTGCGTGGCCGACGGTGGTGGAGCCGTAGCTGTGGCCGATCGCGGTGAGGTGGGCGGGAGCTCCCTGGTCGGAGGCGCGGATGCCGTCGATGAAGTCGGCGAAGCGCTCGCCGCCCGCCTCCGCCTTGTCGGTGAGCGCCACGCCGCCGAAGTCGAGCTGCCCGAGCGGGTCGAACGGGTTGAGCGGGTTGCCGCTCGGCGCGTCGTAGTCGGCCCAGTAGACGGAGGCGACGCTGCCCTGCTCCTCGGCCAGGGCGGCCTGGTGCAGCGCCAGGGTCTTGGCGAGGTTGCCCGACGTGCTGGACGTCTCCGTGGTCAGGCCGGGGACGTTGACCGACACGTGGTCGGCGGTGTCGGGGTTGCCGAAGCTGATCGCGACACCGCCGTCCCCGGAGTGCATCGCGGGGTGGTAGACGATCAGGTTGGTGAGGGCCGCCCCGGTGTCGGGGTCGTAGCGGTCGCGGTACTCGTCGAGGGCGTCGCGGACGTAGGTCGCGTTCTCGAGGATCCGCTTCTCGGCGCCGGTGAGCTGGCCGTCCTCCTTGCGCTGTGTGTAGTAGTCGATGTCGCGGCCGAGCGCACCGCGGTTGGCCTCGTCGCGGTCGGTGATCGGCAGGCCGTCGGCGTTGCCGACCAGCTCGGGGTGCTCGGTCGTGAGCGCCTCCTGCTCGGCGCGGCTCAGCGTCCGCCACCAGGCGCCGAGGGCGACCGGATCGCCCAGCAGCCCACGCAGCCGTCCGGTCAGCGCAGGGACGTCGGGGCGGTCCGGGTCGGCGGCGGCCTGCTCACCCTCGGCGACGCTGTCGACGGCCTGCAGCGCGGCGATGAAGTCGGCCTCGGCGTCGTCCTCGTCGCTCCCCCACGTGTCGATCCGCACCTGGAGCGCCTCTGCCCGGGTGGTCAGCCGCTCGGCACGGCGCTGGAACTCCTCGAGCCGGCTGTCGTCGGTGGCCGCCGCGATCTCGGTGCGCAGGGTGTCGATGGCCTCGTTGACCTCGGCCCGGTCCTCGTTGATCTCCTCGCGCCGGTCGAAGAGGTCGGCGAGGCGCTCCTCGAAGCGGTCGGCGGCGGTCACCGCACGGTCGAGCGCGGCCTCGCCGGCGTCGAGTCGTACGGCGAACCGGGTCGCCGCGTGGTCGTGGGCCTCCGCGGTGTCGCCCTCCCACTCGGGCGCCGCGACGGACGTCGCCCAGCCCTGGACGTTCTTGACCGCGACGGCGACCGCCCGCAGGTCGGTGGCGAGGTCCTGGGCGCCGGCGGGGGTGCACCCGAGCGCGCGGCAGGCCGGCACGGGGGCCGGCAGCGTGATGGTGGTGGTCATCGCCGGCTCACCGGTCCGTCACCGCGGCGTCGTGCTCGGCCCAGGGCAGCAGCGACCGGAGCCGCTCGGCGTGGGCCTGGTCGACGATGACGACCATCCGGTGGAAGAAGACGAACTCGTCGGCGTACCCCTGGGCCTGCTCACCCGCCGCCTTGAGCTCGTCGGCCCACGGCTCGCGGAAGGCCTTGACCGCGGCGGTCACCTCGGCGGAGAGGTGGGAGGGGGACGCCTTGGCGAGTCGCCGCCAGGCGCCGTCGAGCTCGTCGGCGCCGGCGTCCCAGCGGTCGCGCGCCTCCTTCAGCACCGCGTAGGGCACGTCCAGCCTCGCCGCCATCACGCCACCTCCGCCAGGAGCGCGGCCCGGATCTCCCGGCGTACGTCGTCGGGCAGGCGCAGCGGCGGCGACGCCAGCTCGATCATGGTGAGGGCCGGCGCGGCCTCGCCGGTCAGGTCCAGCTCACCGTCGGTGGCGCGCAGCAGCGGCCGACCCGCGCGGGTGGACGCGGCCAGCCGCCAGCCCTCCTCGCCCAGCCGCCAGGCGACGTCGCGGAGCAGGTCGGTGCCGGCGTCCGGGTCGAGGCGGGGCAGCGCCTTCTCGAGCACCAGCGCCTCGCCGCTGTCGCGGACCGCCCAGCGGGCGCTCGGCGGGTCGGTCGCGCCCCGCTGGGCGAGCAGCGGCGCGAGCAGGCGCCAGCCCGCCGCCAGGCGGCGCACCAGCGCGCCCGCCCGCTCGGGCGGCGTCGGATCCGCTCCGGACACCCCGTCGGACGGGCCGCCGGGCTCGTCGGGCAGCAGCACGACGGTCAGGTCGGGGTGGCGGCGGTGGACCGCCGACCAGAACGGGTCGTCCTCGAGGACGGCGGGGTCGGCGCGGTGGAGTTCCATGCAGGTGGGCTGCCCGAGGTCCGTCGGCGCGAAACCAGCGGCTCCGGTTGTCCACAGGGGTGGGGCCGAGCCCGCTCAGGAGCGGCCGGCAGCGTGGCGCACGGGCGGCGAGCACGATGTGCGACACGCTCGGCCAGTCAGGTCGGCCAGTCAGGACAGAGCCGTGTCAGCCGACCCAGAAGCCGCGCGAGCCGAACCAGTCGCCGTACGAGCCGGGCCCTCCACCCGCCTCGGGTCGGCCGCCGCGGCGCGAGCCGAGGTAGGAGCCGACGACGGCGGCGCCGAGGTCGTCGGACTCCGGCGCGATCACCGAGCCCTCGACCCGGCGGGCCATGGACTCGATGAAGCGGGCCAGGCCGGGGTCCTCGCCGAGCCGGAAGAAGGTCGTCTGCGCGCCGAGCCGACGGGCGTTGTCGAGCTCGCGGACGGCGAGCGCGATCGTCATCGGGTGCGGCGGATAGGAGAAGAAGACGTCGCCGCTGGACTCCAGGTGGGACGTCGGCTCGCCGTCGGTGACGATGAGCAGCACCGGCTGGGCGTTGGGGTGCTTGCGGAAGTGGCGGTTGGCGAGCAGCAGCGCGTGGTGGAGGTTCGTGCCCTTGGCCCAGCGGGCGTCGAGCGCCGTCAGCTCCTCGATCCGCATGGTCTGGGCGTGCCGGCCGAAGCCGATCAGCTCCAGGCTGTCACCGCGGAAGCGGGAGCCGATGAGGGTGTGCAGCGCGAGCGCGGTCTGCTTCATCGGCACCCAGCGGCCGTCCATCGCCATCGAGAAGCTGGTGTCGACGCAGAGCGCCACCGCGGCCTGGGTGCGCGCCTCGGTCTCGGCGACCTCGACGTCGTCGATCGACAGCAGTCGCCCGCCGGGGTCGCCCGCACGACGGAGCACGCCGTTGAGCATGGTCCGCGGCAGGTCCCACGGCTCGGTGTCGCCGAACTCCCACGGCCGGGTCGCGCCGGACAGGTCGCCGGCGGCGCCGGCCTGGCGCAGGTCGCGCTGCCCCTGCCGGCCGGACATCCGCTGGGCGACGTCGCGCAGCAGCGCCTTGCCGAGCTGGCGCATCGCCTTGGGGGTGAGCCGCAGCTCGCCGTCGAACCCGCGCTCCATCGCACCGGACTCGCGCAGCGCCTTCTCCAGCTCCTGCAGCTTGCGGGCGTCGACGGCGGCCTCGTTGCCGAGCTGGCGGGCCAGCCTGTCGAGGTCGACATCATCCAGGCGCGCGCCGCCGTACGACTGCGCCAGCTGATCGGCGAGCGCGTCGAGGTCGGCGAGGTCCTGGAGGACGCCGGTGCCGTCGCCGAGCCCGAGGCCCCGGTCGCCGTCGCCGAACTGCTCGGAGCCGCCCCAGTCCTCGCCGGGGCGCAGGGACATCAGGTTCGCATCGAGCCGGTTCAGCTGCTCCATCAGCGCCGGGGAGCCGAAGGCCTGGGCGGAGAGCTCCATCAGCTCGGCGCGCTGCTCGGGCGTCATCGAGTTGAGCATCCGCTGCGCCGCGGCGGAGCGCTGGGCGAGGGCGTCGAGGAGCTCGTCGATGTCCTGCGGGTTCTCGGGGAAGTGCTGGCCGTGCTTGGCCATGAAGTCCTGGAAGTCCTCGGGGGTGTCCTCCCCGCGGGCGTGCTTCTCCAGCAGCTCGTTGAGGTCTCCGAGCATCTCGTCGATGGCCTGGCGGTCGGCCTCGGTGGCGTTCTCCAGGGCCTGCTTCATCCCGGCGAAGCGCTGGTCGAGCATCTCCCGGCCGAGCAGGTCCTTGATCTGCTCGAACGCCTCCCGCGCCTCGCGGGACTGCCAGTCGTAGTCGCCGAGCTCGGTCACGGCCGCGGCCGGCGAGTCGGGCAGGTTCTGCAGCCGCATCTCGCGGAAGGCGCGGTCGCCGTCGTCCATCATCGCGTCGCGGGCGAGCTGCTTGCGCTCCTCGAGGACCGCCTTGTCGAGCAGCTCGCGGACCTCGTCGAGCGTCCCGTCGAGGTTGTGCCGCTGGAGCAGCTCGCGGCGCCGCTCGGCCACCCGCCGGGCGAGGTCGTCGAGGCCGGTCTGGTCCTGGCCGCCGCGGCGCAGGAACTCCTGCATCGCGCGCTCCGGGCTGTACCCGGCCATCACGTCCTCGCCGATGGCGTCGAGGGCCTCGGCGATGTCGACCGGCGGGGCGAGCGGGTCGCCGCCGTCGTACCGGCGGTAGCGGCTAGCCATAGACCGTCTCGAACCCGTCGGAGTCCTTGCCGATCTTGCGGGCCAGGAAGAGCCCCTCGAGCGCCAGCTCGATCGCGGCGGCGCGCTCGCCGTCGGTGCGCCCGCCCCCGGCTCCGTTCACGCGCTCGCAGACCTGGTCGTAGAGGTCGGACTCGCCCAGCACCGGCAGGCCGGCGAGCACGTCGCGCGCGGAGACCCGGGCGCCGGTGACGACGGTCGCGCCCTCCTCGATGGCGTCCACGAGCAGAGCGAAGTCGAGGCCGCGGAACCGCTCGCGGACGGTCTCGGCGGTGGCCGTACGGAGCAGGTGGGTGAGGATCTCGGCCTCGCGGCCCTCCTCGCCGGACTCGAACTCGATCTTGCCGCCGAGCACGTCGATCGCGGTCTCCAGGTCGACCACGCGGGCCACCGCACGGTCCTCCCCCTGGATGGTCGCGCGCCGCAGGGCCGCGGCGGCGATGGTCTCGGCGCCCGCGATGGCGAACCGGGCCGAGACGCCGGAGCGCTGGTCGACGGCGCTGGACTCGCGCAGGTTGCGGGTGAAGCGGGCCAGGATCTCGACCAGGAAGTCGGGGACGTCGACCCGGTCGGGCAGCAGGTCGGCCTCCTGCCGGATGACGGCGATCTCGGCGTCGAGGGCCTTCGGGTAGTGGGTGCGGATCTCCGCGCCGAAGCGGTCCTTGAGCGGGGTGATGATCCGGCCGCGGTTGGTGTAGTCCTCGGGGTTCGCGGAGGCCACGACGAACACGTCGAGCGGCAGCCGCAGGACGTACCCGCGGATCTGGATGTCGCGCTCCTCCATCACGTTGAGCATCGCGACCTGGATCCGCTCGGCGAGGTCGGGCAGCTCGTTGATCGCGACGATCCCGCGGTGGGAGCGCGGGATCAGGCCGAAGTGGATGGTCTCGGGGTCGCCCAGCGAGCGGCCCTCGGCGACCTTCATCGGGTCGACGTCGCCGATCAGGTCGGCGACGCTGGTGTCGGGCGTGGCCAGCTTCTCGGCGTACCGCTCGTCACGGTGGCGCCAGGAGATCCGCAGGTCGTCGCCGTACGACGCCACGGCGGCCTTGGACGTCACGGTGACCGGGTCGTAGGGGTGCTCGCCGAGCTCGGAGCCGGAGATCACCGGCGTCCACTCGTCCATCAGGCCGACGAGGGTGCGCAGCAGCCGGGTCTTGCCCTGGCCGCGCTCGCCGAGGAGGACGACGTCGTGGCCGGCGATGATCGCCCGCTCGAGCTGGGGGATGACGGTGTCCTCGAGGCCGTGCAGGCCCGGCCAGGGGTCCTGGCCGGCGGCGAGGAGGGCGAGCAGGTTGTCGCGGAGCTCGGCACGCAGGTGCTTCTGCTGGTGGCCCGAGGCGCGGAGCTCGCCGAGGGTGCCGATGGCGGGAGCGGTCGAGATGTCGACGGTCACCCTGCTCACGCTACTCAGCACGGCAAGGGACACCTCCGCCGATGGCTCTGGAGCGGACAGAGGGGTTGACGGCCCGACAGACTGTCAGGAAGATGTTATTTAGCCAAGCCTAACCTAATAAGGCTCGCCGTCACTGCCGATGCGCCTTAGCGCACGCACAAGGAGAACCCATGTCTGTCCCATCCCTGCCAGGACGGCGCCCCCGCTGGGCCAGCGCCGTGACCGCCGGCGCCCTCGTGCTCGGCGGCATGATCCTGACATCCTCGGCCGCCGAGGCGGCCCCACCCACCGGAGAGCTCGACCACGTCTCCTTCGAATGGGGACTCAACAACGTGCACCAGGGCGGCTCGCCCGCCGGCGGGTGCAACTACTTCGTGGCCGGCTACGGCGACGGCACCGAGGCGAGCTACGCGACCGTCGACCGCGACCTCCGCATCGTCAAGCGCACTGCGGACGGCGAACTCAAGGCCGTCGGCTTCGACAACCGGTGCGCCCAGGACGGCACCGACGCCACCATCGGCCAGCGGATGCTGTTCACCGATGGCGAGGGCACGCGCGCCGAGGACGGCACCACCACGGTCCACTGGGACGGCGCGATCACGATCTACGCCTACGGCGGCCTCGTGCCCTGGTACGTCGCCGACCCGGTGCTGCGGCTGGACTCCGAGGGCAACGGCACGATCAAGGTCAAGGTCGGCGGCTTCTCCTCCTCGATGGCCGACCCGAACGTCAAGGAGCCGCTGGAGCCGACCACCGACGTCACCGTCGCGACCATCTCCGGAGCGACCTTCGACGACGACGGCAAGGCGACCATCGACCCGGTCTTCGCCGGTGTCGACTACTTCCCCCTCCAGGCTGACGGCACGCGGAGCGCCACCTCGGCGATCCCGCCGGCCGCCAAGGCGTCCAACCCGAACTGGGGTTCGTGGCCCGAGCCGTTCACCGACTTCCAGTACCGCACCGGCCTCTCCAGCTACTGGCACACCAGCGGGCTGAGCGCGGACCCGAGCAAGCCGCCGCTGCCGATCACGATGGACCTCGACGCCGAGGAGCTGGTCCAAGCACCGGTCGTGGTCCGGCAGCCGCAGTCGACAACGGTCAGCGTGGGTGCCGACGTCACGCTGACCACCATGGTCACCGGAGCACCCGAGCCGACGGTCGTCTGGCAGCGTCTGACGGGCGAGGAGTGGGTGGACATCGCCGACGCGACGGGCACCGAGCTCGTGCTCACCGACCAGACGGTCGCAGACAGCGGCGGCCAGTATCGCGTGAAGATCACCAACGATGCTGGCGAGACCACCTCGCAGCCCGCCACCGTGACGGTGGTGGAGAAGGTCGCCGTCGCGATCACGGCCCAGCCCGCCGACGCCACTGCCCTCGCCGGACGGTCCGCCTCGTTCAGCGTGACGGCGACCGGCTCGACACTGAAGTACGCCTGGCAGCGCAAGCTGCCCGAGGAGAATTGGGCAGACTATGGCGGCACCAACGCCACCATGTCCGAGAACAACATCTCCGCCGACATCGACGGGGCGCAGTACCGGGTCTCCGTCACGAACGGCGTGGACGAGCCGGTGATCAGCGAGACGGCGACCCTCAGCGTGGAGACCGCTCCCCTGGTCATCACCACCGACCTGTCCGATCTGACCGTGCCCGCGGGCAGCGGACAGTACCTCCGGGTGGACTTCACGGGCGCGCCGTACGGCACCTGGACCTGGCAGCGCAGCACCGACGACGGCGCCACCTGGCAGGATGTGCAATCGGCGCCTGCCTACAACGAGTCGACCTCGTACTACCTGTCAGCCGTACCAGCGTCGGCCGACGGACACCGATACCGGGTGGTCGGCGACAACGGCATCGGTGAGCCGGTCGCCTCGAGCGTCGCTCGGCTGAGCGTGGCCACCGAGCCGCTCGCCATCGTCTCGGGTCTCACGGACGTCACGACACCGGCGGGCCGCAATGCGATCTTCCGGATCCAGTCCACCGGCGCGCCCGGCGGCGACTGGACCTTCGAGACCAGCACCGACGACGGCGCGACGTGGACGGTCGCCTCCGAGCAGACCAACAACAACTACCCGACTCTTTCGCTCAACGCGGTGACCCCCGATCAGGACGGCACCCTGGTTCGCGCCAGCGGCACCAATGGCCTCGGCGAGAGCCTCACCAGCGGTCCGGTGCGCCTGACGGTGACCGCCATCGAGCCTCGGGTCACCACCCAGCCGACCTCGTTCCGGGTCGCCGAGGGGACCATGGTCGTTCCGTACGCCGCCTGCGACTGCGCGCCGTACCCGGAGTGGACCTGGCAGACCAGCTCCGACGGCGGCGAGACCTGGACCGACCACCCGGACTTCAGCGGTCCGACCGGAGCGCGGGCGCAGACCTTCTGGAACTTCAGCGACACCACGCTCGCCAACGACGGGATGCTGATCCGCGCCAAGGGCGACAACGGCCACCACGACCCGTTCTACACCGACACCGCCCGACTGGACGTCGAGCCGCGCTCCGGGCGGGCGATCTACGTGGCGCCGGAGTACATCCCCGCGTCGATCCATTCCGCAACTCAGGACCGGACCATCGGTGTCGGCCTGGACGGGTTCCAGACCGACCGCACGGACGGCTCGATCCGGGTCTCGCTCGTCGAGCGCGGCGTCTGGGAGCCGGGCACGCTGCTCACCTCCGCGCAGTGGCTGGCCAGCACCACCGGCTCGATCTCGCTGATCGAGGAGCGCGACGACGGTCGGTTCGCCGCCCGCCTGAGGCCGAGCAGGGCACTCTCGCTGGACAAGCAGTACGAGATCGTGGTGCACCACCAGACCGAGGTGGACCCGCGCTACGAGGAGCGGCTGCCGATCCTACTCGAGGGCCAGGTCGAGATCACCGGACAGCCGGAGGACGCGACCACCCACGTCGGTCGCAGTGCCACCTTCACCGCGACCGCGGCCGGAGGCCCCGACCGCACCGTGCAATGGCAGGAGTCGGCCGACGGTGAGACCTGGACCGACGTCGCCGATGCTACCGAGGAGACCCTCGAGGTCCGGGCGAGCGCCGATCTGGACGGCCGTCGGTACCGGCTCGTCGCGACCGTCGGCGACCGTACGGCGACCAGCGAGCCCGCAGCGCTGACGGTGGGCGCACCGCTGCCGGCCGAGGTGGTCGAGCAGCCCGCCGACGTCCGGGTCGCCCCCGGCGAGGTCGCGAGCTTCGGTGTCGAGGTCGCGTCGGACTCGCCGGAGACCTACCAGTGGCAGCGCAGCAATGACGAAGGAGCCACCTGGGCCGACCTCCAGGACGCCACCTCCGCGACGCTCGACGTCACCGCGGCATCGGCCGACAACGGTGCTCTGTTCCGGGTCGTCGTCACCAACGACGGCGGCGAGGTCGCCTCGCAGCCCGCGCGACTGATCGTGGTCCACGACACCGCGTCGATCACCCAGCAGCCCGAGGACACGACCGTGGCGGCAGGCGAGACCGCGAGGTTCACCGTGCGCGCGACCGGCTCCTATCTCGACTACCAGTGGCAGTCGTCCACCGACGGCAGCACCTGGACCGAGGTGGCCGACGCGGACACCCGTACCCTGTCGGTCCCGACGGCCACGACGGCGCAGAACGGCACCTCGTATCGCGTGGTCGTGTCGAGCCCCGCCGGCCCTCTGGAGTCCGAGCCCGCCACCCTGAGCGTCGTCAAGGCCAGGCCGTCGGTCACCGCGACCGCGACGATCGGCAGCTACGGTGACCCGACCACGGTCGGGGTGACGGTCGCGGCGCCGCCTGGAGTGCCCGCCGCCACGGGCACTGTCACCGTGGCGGAGGGTGACGACGTGCTCGCCACGGTCCCGCTGGAGGCAGGGAGCGCCAGCGTTGTCATCGACCAGGGCGTGCTCAGCCCAGGGAGTCGATCGCTGGCCGTCTCCTACTCCGGCGACGCCAACCTGGAGGCAGGCTCGACGACGGCGATCGCCAGCGTCGCGAAGGCGCCGGCCAAGGTCAAGGCGGCACTTCCCGCCAAGTCCCTCAAGCCCCGCTCGAGGGCCAAGGTCCGGGTGACGGTCACCTCTCCTGGGCTCGTGCCCACCGGCAGGGTCAAGGTCACCTGGAAGCACAAGCGCACCGGCAAGACCGTCACGGTCACCGGCAAGCTCGTCAACGGCAAGGTGGTCGTGAGGTCGAAGCCGCTCTCCGCCCGGGGCGCCTACAAGGTGAAAGCGACCTATCTCGGCTCCGACACCATCGCCAAGGCAACGGCCAAGGCCCGCCGGATCACCGTCCGGTGAGTCGGATGGGGTGCGGGACCGACAGGTCCCGCGCCCCATCGTGGCCGGAATCGGTCATCGGGCCCAACGATCACTAGGCTTCGTGCATGCTGCTGGTAGTGGGCATCGCGGGCGCGATCCTCTGCGTCGTCGCGGCGGGCATCATCGGCGTGCTCCTCCACAGCCGCGCCGGGCTCGTGGCGCAGTTGGGCGATGCGCGTGCTCGGATCGCACAGCTCGAGTCGGACCTCGACGCCGCCCTGCGTCCCCCGCCGCCGACCAACTCGGCCGAGCGCGCCGTACGACGGGTGATCCGGACCGCCTCGAAGGTGCGCTCCCACGGCATCGCCGGGCTGATCCAGAGCACGGTCGAGGACCTGCAGAGCTGGGCCAGCGACGACGAGCGCGCCGACATCCTCAACATGGCCGCCTCCGACGGCACGGTCACCCTCTTCTTCTCCGACATCGAGGACTCGACGCCGCTCAACGACCGGCTGGGCGACGCCACCTGGGTGAGGGTGCTCGCCGCGCACGACCGGGTGCTCCGCACGCAGATCGAGAGGTACCGCGGGCAGGTCGTCAAGACCGCCGGCGACGGCTTCATGGTCGCCTTCCGCGACGCCGAGGCCGCCTGCCGCGCCGCGCTCGGCATCCAGCGCGACCTGCCACGTGAGGTGACCCTGCGCCGCTACGGCCCGATCCTGGTCCGGATCGGCATCCACACCGGCCAGGTGGTCGCCCGCGACGGCGACTACTTCGGCCGCAATGTCGCCATGGCCGCCCGGGTCGCGAACCTCGCCCACGGCGGGGAGATCCTCGCCAGCGACGCCGTCCGCGAGGCGCTCGACGACGACGCCGCGCTCACGCTCGTGGAGCGGGACGCGGTCGAGCTCAAGGGGCTCGCCGGCGAGCACGTCGTCTGGGAGATCCACCCGCCCGCCTGACGAGGTGGGATCAGCGGGTGAGGAGGACCGAGGAGCCGTGGCCGAAGAGGCCCTGGTTGGCGGTGATCCCGACCCGGGCGCCCTCGACCTGCCGTCCGTCGACGCGGCCCTGGAGCTGCCAGGTGAGCTCGCAGACCTGGGCGATGGCCTGGGCGGGCACCGCCTCGCCGAAGCACGCCAGCCCGCCGGAGGGATTGACCGGGATCCGGCCGCCGATGGCGGTGTCGCCGGCGCGGAGCAGGGCCTCGGCCTCGCCGGGCTTGCACAGGCCCAGGTCCTCGATCCAGTCCAGCTCCAGCGCGGTGGAGAGGTCGTAGACCTCGGCGACGTCGACGTCGGAGGGGTCGACGCCCGCCTCGTCGTACGCCGCCGCGCCGATCGCCTCCTTGAACGTCCGCTCCGGCGCGCCTGTGGCCGCCGTGGAGTCGGTGGCCAGCAGCGGCATGTCGATGACGGTGTTCGGGAAGGTCGGCGTCACGGTCGAGACGGCGGCGACGGTGACCGGCGTGGCGATGCCGTGCCTCCTCGCGTACTCCGCGCTGGTCAGCACGACCGCCGCGGCGCCGTCGGAGGTCGCGCAGATGTCCAGCAGATGCAGCGGGTCGGACACCACCGGCGAGGCCAGCACCTCCGCCACGTCCACCTCCTTGCGGAAGCGGGCGTTGGGGTTGGCCAGGCCGTGCCGGGCGTTCTTGACCTTCACCTGCGCGAAGTCCTCCGACGTGGCGCCGTACAGGTCCATCCGGCGTCGCGCGTAGAGCGCGAAGTACGCCGGGTTCGTCATGCCCAGCAGCCGGAACCGCAGCCAGTCCGGGTCCGACCACCGCTCCCCCGCGTTCGGCGCCAGGAACCCCTTCGGCGTCGTGTCCGCGCCCACCACCAGCGCGACCTCGCTGAGCCCGGCCAGGATCCGCGCCCGCGCGGTGTCGATCGCCTGCGCGCCCGTCGCGCACGCGGCGTACGACGTCGCGATCCGCGCACCGTTCCAGCCCAGCGCCTGCGCGAACGTCGAGCCGGCGACGTAGCCGGCGTACCCGTTGCGGACCGTCTCGCCGCCCACCACGAGGTCGACGTCACCCCACGCCACGCCGGCGTCCGCGAGCGCCGCACGGGCGGCGTGCACGCCGTACTCGACGAAGTTGCGCCCCCACTTGCCCCAGGGATGCATGCCCGCACCCGCGATCACGACGCTCATGCCGCCACCGGCTTCCAGCGGTAGATGGTGCGCTCCCCGGTCTCGTCGACGTTCAGGGTCTCCACGACCAGCTCGACCTCGGCCCCCACACGCAGGTCCGCGACGCCATAGCCCGCGGCGACCTGCCCCAGCACCACCAGCCCCTCGGGCAGCTCCACCGCGGCCAGCGCGAACGGCACGAACGGATCGCTCATCGGGACGTACGGCGCCGGCGGCTGGTACTGCGCGTCGGTGTAGGACCACACGGTGCCGCGCCGGGAGAGCTCCACCGCCTCGCACTCCACGCCGTCGCAGGCGGGGTTGCGGCAGAAGAACGAAGCGGCGCCCGCCTCGGCGGACACCGGCGGGAACACCACGTTGCGGCACCGGGTGCACCGGGACGCGAGCAGCCGAGGCTCCTCGCCCGTGGTGAACCAGCCCTCGACGACGGGGGTGACGGTCTGGCTCGGAGCGGTCATGTCCGCATGCTACCAAGCAAATGCTTGGTAGCATGCGAGATCAGTCGCCCGGGTCGGGATTCCCGCCCGCCGGCGGCCCCGGCTTCTCGCACCGGACCGTGTCGGAGGGCGTGTAGACCGTGTGGAACTTCTCGGTGTGGTCGACCGCGGACTCGCCGTGCTTGCGGAAGATCCGGGTCACGTCGACCTGGAAGCCGGACCAGCCGGTGTGCGGCTCGCAGTCGGGCGTGGTCAGGGTGCGGGTGGCGGGCGGGACCTGCGCGTAGCGGTTCGACGTCTTCGAGTCGATGTCCCACACCTTGGTGGACCACATCTGGACGGTCACCTTGCCCTGGCGCGACCAGGTGCTCGGCACCACCCAGGCGTGGACGAGTACGCCGTACTCGGTGTCGTTCTGGAACCGCAGGTCGAGCGACGGCCAGGCCACGGTGGCCTCGCGGCCGACCGGGTAGCGGTCGATGTAGAACGAGTGCGGCTTGTGCTGGATGTCCTTGAGGCCGGCGAAGAACATCGCGTTGAACGTCGTCGTCGCCATCTGCGAGACGCCGCCGCCGAGGTCCTTCTTCAGGATGCCGTTGCTGATGACGTAGCCCTCGGTGAAGCCGTTCGCGACGGTGCGCTCGCCGACGGTGCCGTTGAGGGAGAACTCGTCGCCGGGCTTGAGGACGGTGCCGTCGATCAGCTCGGCGGCGCGGCCGATGTTGACGTTGCGGTACTCGGCGTGCGGGTAGTACGTCGAGAACTCCGACACCTTCTCGACGATCTTGAGGTTCTCGGCGTCCTGGGTGGTGAACTCGGCGTCGACGACCTGCGCGGTGACCGGGGCGCTGCGGGAGCCCTCGGGGGCGGTGAGCAGGCCGAGGAAGACCTGGGCGGCCTCGCCGGGGTCGAAGGTCACGCCGGGCTTGGCCGGGACGACCTTCGGCTTGCCCTTCTTGTTCAGCTTCACGGTCGCGTCGACCGGCTGGCCGCTGGCGGTGGCGCCCTTGACCAGCTCGGCCAGGGCGGCCTCGTCGACGACGGGGACGAGCTTGCCGTTCTCGGGCTTCATCGACAGCACGGGCGCGAACTTGCGCGGCGACAGCTTGACGTCGTTCTCGCCGAACTGGAGCGTCACGGCGTTCGCCATGGCCGGGTTGGCGAAGGCGTCGAGCGCCTCGGCGACGTCGGCGGCGTCGATGTCCGGCTGGGCGGGGGCGACCTCGAGCTCCACGGAGTCCTCGCCGGCGAGAAAGGCGTCGGTGATCGCGGTACGGGCCTGGTCGCGGTCGACGGCCTGCCCGGCCTGCGGCTGCGTGGTCTGGACGGTCCCGTCGGCGAAGGTGACCGTGCCGTCGACCGGCGGCGTGCCGAGGCCCTCGGAGAGCTCGGTGAGCTTGGCGTCGAGCAGGTCCTCGTCGACGTCGACGACCGCGTCGACGTCGTCCCCGCCGGTGAAGTAGTCCCACTGGCGGCGCGGGCTCCACGAGTCGCCGGCGCCGGCGGCGTCGACGGACGCGGCGTAGTCGATCGCCAGGCCGATGTCGCCGGGCGCGACCTTCGCGTCGTTGGCCTTCCCGGTGGCGCCCTGGTGGCCGACGCTGACCTTGATCGGGGTGTCCGCACGCGGGCCGAAGGTCGTCTCGAGCTTCTCGATCGCGGCGGCCCGGGTGAGTCCGCCGACGTCGACGCCGGAGATGCTGGTGCCGGTGGGGACCTTGTCGCCCGCCACGGCGTGCGCCGCGACGTACCCGCCGCCGGCGAGCAGGACGAGCAGCGCGATGACGACGACGACCACCTTGCCGCCAGGTCGCTCGGCCTTGCCGTCCGTCTCGGACTCCCAGAACGTCACGCGCGTCATCCTAAGGAGGGGTTGCTCACCCGCCCGCATTCCCGCGTGCGCCGGGACGCCGCAGCAGCCCCACGCACCCCGCGCCGAGTACGACGGCGCCGACCGCCAGCAGCAGGTACCCCGACACGTCGCCGGCCACCACGTAGTCCCCTCCGGACGCTGGACGCTCGCCACGCCGAGCAGCGCGACCCACCCCAGCGCGAACGGCAGCCGCGCCCACCAGCCCCCCGGCAGGGCGACCAGGGTGGCGGCCGTCGCGGCGGCGCCGAGTCCCAGTCCCCAGCCGTAGCGGTGCAGCCCGACCGTGGCCAGCCCGACGCCGGCGCCGAGCACCAGGGAGCCGAGCGCACTCAGCGCACGCAGCACGACCACGGCCCGCTCCGGGTCAGTCCGGGATGCCGGCGAAGAGGTCGCTCTCCCAGCCCGTCCCCGGGTCGAGCGGTCCGGCGGCGCCCTTGACCAGCCGGAACTGCTCGCGCCCGAACGCCTCCGCTCCCTGGTTGTTGGACAGCGCGAAGAACGGGCCGTCGGTGGTGATCTGGGTGGCGTGCGCGCGCAGCGCGTCGAGCTTCTGCTCGACGTGACCGCTGGCGTCCACCTCGCACGAGATGTCCTCGTCGGGGCGGAACATCGGCGGCAGCTCGCCGTCGGGGTCCATCCCCTCGAAGGTCGTCGTGTCCCCCGCCTCGCGGATCCGGCGCAGGCCCTCGCGGATCCGGCTCTCGGAGATCGCACCCCAGTAGATCTTGGCGATGTCCCACGCCTCCCCCAGGTCCCGCCGGTACGACGGCGCGGCGGCCAGCTGCGCAGCGTACATCGCGACCCGGTGGGCCTGGATGTGGTCGGGGTGGCCGTAGCCGCCGAACTCGTCGTAGGTGACCAGCACCTGCGGCCGCACCTCCCGGACGACGGCGACGAGGTGGTTGGCGGCCTCGGTGAGGTCGGCGTGCCAGAAGGCGTTCTCGTGGATGGTGTCGGCGGCGACGGCGTGGCCGTCCTCGTGCCACTTCATGCCGGAGTCGCGGTAGGTGCCGAAGCCGCCGAGGAAGCGGTGGTCGGTGACGCCGAGCGCCTTCATGGCCGCCTCGAGCTCGCCGCGGCGGTGCTCCCCCAGCCGGTCCTCCTCGTCGGCCGCGAGGTGCTCCAGCTCGGGCACCAGGATCTCGCCCATCTCCCCCGCCGTGCAGGTGACCAGCGTGACGCCGCGGCCCTCCGCGACGTACTTCGCCATGGTGGCGCCCTGGCCGATCGACTCGTCGTCGGGGTGGGCGTGCACGAGGAGCAGCCGGTGGGCGGCGGTGGCGGTCATGTCGACGAGCGTAGTGATGTGGTTCAGGCGGCCCTCGAGCCGGATATGCTCTGCATCATCGATGCTGAGTCGATCGCATCTGTGGTGCTACTCTGATGCCATGAGGACGACGGTACGGCTCGACCCCGAAGTGGCGGCGGCAGCCGAACGGCTGCGCAGGGAACGACACATCGGCCTCGGCGAGGCCGTCAACGAGCTCGCCCGTGCGGGCCTCGCACGCGGTGAGAGGACCGCACGCTTCCAGCAGCGGACGGCGAGCATTGGGCTGAAGATCGACGTCACCGACGTCGCCGACGCCCTCGAGCTGCTCGACTACTACGACGCCGAGGACGCCGGTTGATCGTCGACGCCAACGTCCTGCTCTACGCCGTCGATGATCAGTCGCACTTCCACACGACGGCACGGACCTGGCTCGACTCAGCCATGAACGGCGTCGAACGCGTCGGGTTCCCGTGGGTGTCGCTGATGGCGTTCCAGCGCATCGTCACCCATCCCCGGGCCACGGCGAACCCGCTCGCGCCGGCTGATGCGTGGAGTCACATCACCGACTGGCTGGACGCTGACCAGGCATGGGTGCCTGTGCCCGGCGACCGCCACCACGTCATCCTCGGTCAGCTTCTCGTCGACGGTGACCTGCGCGGGAACCTCGTCACCGACGCCCACCTCGCGGCGCTCGCCATCGAGCACGGAACCGGGATCTGCTCGTTCGACAGTGACTTCGCCCGCTTCAAGGGCCTTCACTGGATGAACCCGGCGCAGGGACCGCCGAGCCTCACTCCGGACGCTTGATCCGCTTCGGCTGGTCCGGCAGCGGCAGCGCGAAGCCCGCCTTGGTGGGCGGCCCCGTGGAGGCGTCGGGGTCCTCGTCGTCGTGGTCCAGCCAGCCGTCGTACGTCTCGACGAGCATCTCCAGCTGGATCTCGGGGGCGTCGGTGACGACCGCCCACGGGTGGTCCTCGTCGTCGTCCTCGCCGGCGAGGCGCTCGCGGACGACCTCGGCCGCGAAGCCGCCGCGGACCAGCACCAGCGCGGCCGCCCGCGCGTCGTCCTCGTCGAAGAAGATGCCCCGCATGGCGCCATCATCGCGCATCGGCGGGAACCGGGCCTCGGCTACGGTGGCGGCCGTGTCCGGACTGCACCTCACCCGCACCGCGGAGAACAGCGACGAGATCGAGGCGCTGGCCGCCGCCCTGGCGGCCGACGGCGGCGGACGGGTGGGGATGGCCGGGATGGCGCCGGACCTGCCGGGTCGGCTGCGGCGCACGCTCGCCCCGCACCCGCGGCTGCTGGGGCTGAAGGTCGCGCAGGCGTGGACGTGGGAGGCCGCCGACCGGCGCGACCCGAACTGGTACCCGCAGGGCATCACCACCTCGGCCCTGACCGGCTTCCGGGAGCGGCACGGGCACGACGTCCTGGTCACGTCGTGGTACGCCCGGAAGGCGGGCGGCTCGCGGATCAGCATGGTCGACCTCGCCCGTCGCCGCTACGGCCACGTGCTGCTGGTCTACCCCACCCTCGACGACGGCCGGCCGGGGTTCCGCCCGCTGAAGGTGCACGCCGGCGGCATCCTGTGGCGCGGCGACCACCTGCACGTCGCGGCGACCGGGGTGGGCTTCCACAGCGCCCACGTCGGCGACGTGCTCCGGGTGCCCGCCGGGTCGCCGTACCGGACGTTCGGGCACCGGTACGTCCTCCCCATCCGGTTCTCGCAGGTCAGCGGCCAGGACGAGGGCGTGGAGCGACTGCGCTACTCGTTCCTCACCCTCGACCGCAGCGACGACCGCCAGGCCCTGGTCGTCGGGGAGTACGGCTCGGCCCGGCAGACGCACCGGATGGCCCGGTACCCCCTCGACCCCGAGACCGGGCTGCCCGTCCTGGCGGACGACGGCCGCGCCGTCCCCGAGGTCGGCGACCACGGCGTCGCACGCGTCCAGGGCATCGCCGCCGTCGACGGCACCTACTACCTCACCCGGTCCCGCGGACCCCAGCGACCGGGATCGGTGTACGTCGGCCGGCCGGGCGCGTTCCGCGAGTACCGGTGGGCGATCCCGCCGGGCCCCGAGGACCTGGTCTGGTGGCCCGAGACCGGCTGCCTGTGGTCGGTGAGCGAGCACCCGCGGCGTCGCTGGATCTTCGCCGTGCGCCGCGACGACCTCCCGGCCCAGCCCTAGCCCTCCGCGGTGTCCCGCGCCGCGACGAAGGCGGCCACGCAGCGGCGTACCTGCTCCTCGGTGTGGGCGGCGGAGAGCTGGACCCGGATCCGCGCCTCGCCCCGGGGCACGACGGGGAAGCTGAACGCGGTCACGTAGACGCCGTGCGCCTGCATGGCGTCCGCGATCCGCGCGGTCAGCGCGGCGTCGCCGAACATCACCGGCACGATCGGGTGCTCGCCGGGGAGCAGGTCGAAGCCCGCGGCCGTCATGAGCGAGCGGAAGAGGGCGGCATTGGCGCGCAGCCGCTCGCGCAGCTCGCCCGAGCCCTCGACCAGGTCGAGGGCGCGCAGCGTGCCGGCGACGATGGCGGGAGCGAGGGTGTTGGAGAAGAGGTACGGGCGCGAGCGCTGGCGCAGCAGGGCGACGACCTCGCGGTGCGAGGAGACGTAGCCGCCCGAGGCGCCGCCGAGGGCCTTGCCGAAGGTGCCGGTGTAGATGTCGACCCGGTCGGCGACGCCGCACAGTTGGGGCGTCCCGCGGCCGCCGGCACCGATGAACCCGACGGCGTGGGAGTCGTCGACGAGCACGAGCGCGTCGTATCGGTCGGCGAGGTCGCAGATCTCCCGCAGGGGCGCGAGATAGCCGTCCATCGAGAAGACGCCGTCGGTGACGACGACCCGGAACCGCGCGTCGGCGGCGGCCTTCAGCTGCTCCTCGAGGTCGGCCAGGTCCCGGTTGGCGTACCGCAGCCGGCGGGCCTTGGAGAGCCGGATGCCGTCGATGATCGAGGCGTGGTTGAGGGCGTCGGAGATGATCGCGTCCTCGGGCCGAAGAGGGTCTCGAAGACGCCGCCGTTGGCGTCGAAGCACGACGAGTACAGGATCGTGTCCTCGGTGCCGAGGAAGTCGGAGAGGCGGCGCTCGAGCGCGAGGTGCTGCTCCTGGGTGCCGCAGATGAACCGCACGCTGGCGAGGCCGTAGCCCCACGTGTCGAGCGCGTCGCGCGCCGCCTCGAGCAGCCGCGGGTCGTCGGCGAGGCCGAGGTAGTTGTTGGCGCAGAAGTTGAGCACCTCGGCGCCGTCGGCGACGATCTCGGCCTGCTGCGGGCCGCGGATGCCGCGCTCGCGCTTGGTGAGGCCGGCCTGCTCGATCCCGTCGAGCTCGGCGGCGAGGTGGTCCCTGAATCCTCCGTACATCACAGCTCCGTCCAATCGAGGACAACCTTGCCGACCCCGGCCGACGCCGCGATCGCGAAGCCGCGCTCCCAGTCGCGGGCGGGCAGGCGGTCGGAGATGACCGACGCGATCGCCTCGCGCAGCGGCGCGCTGGTCTGCAGCATCGCGCCCATCGCGTTCCAGGTCTCGAACATCTCGCGCCCGTAGATCCCCTTGAGGGTCAGCATGTGCGTGACCACCTTGCCCCAGTCGACCGCGAACGGCGCGCTCGGCAGGCCGAGGACGGCGATCCGGCCGCCGTGGTTCATGTTGTCGATCATCTGCGGCAGAGCCGCGGGGGCGCCGCTCATCTCGAAGCCGACGTCGAAGCCCTCGCGCATGCCGAGCGCGTGCTGCACGTCGGCCACGGTCCCGGCCGCGACGTCGACGACCGCGTCGGCGCCCATCCGCTGCGCCAGGTCGAGCCGGGCCGGGCTGACGTCGGTGCCGACGACGTACCGGGCGCCGACGTGCCGGGCGATCGCGATCGCCATCAGCCCGATCGGGCCGCAGCCGGTGACGAGGACGTCCTCCCCGACGACCGGGAAGGCGAGCGCGGTGTGCACGGCGTTGCCGAGCGGGTCGAAGATCGCGCCGAGGTCGGGGTCGACGTCGCCGTGGTGGACCCACACGTTGCCGGCGGGGAGGCTGAGGTACTCCGCGAAGGCGCCGTCGCGCTGCACGCCGAGGCCCACGGTGCGGATGCACATCTGACGCCGTCCGGCGCGGCAGTTGCGGCAGGTGCCGCACACGATGTGGCCCTCGCCGGAGACCCGGTCGCCGACCGCGACGTCGTCGACGAGCGGGCCGACCTCGACCACCTCGCCGTAGAACTCGTGCCCCGGCACCAGCGGCGCGCGGACGGCGCCCGCGGCCCACGTGTCCCAGCGCAGGAGGTGCAGGTCGGTGCCGCAGATCCCGGTGCGGTGCACCCGGATGACCACGTCGGCCGGGTCGCACACCGGGTCCGGCCGGTCGACGAGAGCCAGGCCCGGGCCGGCCTCGGCCTTGAACAGCGCCTTCATGGTCCCATTGGAGCGCCGGGCGACCGTGCAGAGCAACGGCCACTTCCTGCAGCATCTGTTAAGCGAACGCTTCATCGTAGGCTGACCCTCGTGGAGATCCACCAGCTGACGATCCTGCGTGAGCTCGGAGCGCTCGGCAGCGTGACCGCGGTGGCCGAGGCGCTGCACGTCTCGCCCTCCGCGGTCTCGCAGCACCTCGCCGCCCTGCAGCGGCAGTTCGGCACTCCCCTGACCCGCCGCGACGGCCGCACCCTGGTGCTCACCGACGCCGGCCGGGTGCTCGCCCGCGCCGGCGCCGACGTGATCGACGCGATGGCGGCCGCCCGCGGCGCGGTCGAGCAGTTCGAGAGCCGGCCCGGCGGGACGGTCACGCTGAGCAGCTTCCACAGCGCGGGACAGGCGCTGTTCGGCCCGCTGCTCGGCGAGCTCGGCGCCCATCCCGACGTCCCCGACCTCCGGCTGACCGACGAGGACGTCGCCCAGAGCGACTTCCCGGCGCTCACCGCGCAGTACGACCTCGTCCTCGCGCACCGGATGGAGCACAGCCCGCCCTGGCCCGCTGCGGACCTGCACGTCGTCACGCTCGCGCGCGAGCCCCTCGACGTCGCCCTCCCGGCCGGTCACCCGCTCGCCGCCCGCGCCCGGCTCCGCCCGCGCGACGTCGTCGGCGAGCGCTGGGTCACCAGCCGGGCCGGCTACTCCCCCGACGACGTGCTCGCCGCGGTCGCCGCGCTCACCCGGCGCCATGCCGACGTCGTCCACCGGGTCAACGACTACGGCGCGGTGGCCGCCCTCGTCGCCGCGGGCTCGGGCATCGGCCTGCTGCCGCGCTACACCTCCACCCACCCGTACGACGACGTCGTGCTCCGGCCGCTGCACGGGCTCAGCACCAGCCGGACCATCGACGTCCTCGCCCGCCCCGAGACGCTGCGCCGCCGGTCGGCGCAGCAGGTCGTGCAGGCGCTGCGGCGCGTGATGGACCGGCTGGTCACCTCACGAAACACGGACGACTCATAGCGCTCTTAGCCTGGGTCCGTGGATGGCCACCTGCTACGCGACACTCCAGCGGCGCGCTCGCGGCGTTGCGAACGCTCAACAGTCAACCAGACTGCCTTCGCGCCCCGCGCCTTGCGATCACACCCCTGGAGTGCCGCTCGCTACGGTGCCCATCCACGGACCCAGGCTTAGGGGTGCGGCAGGTGACCCTGACCTCGTGGGACGAGCGCGTGTGGCGGCTGCGCGCGGACCCGCTCGTGCCCGGCCTGGCCGGTGGGCCGCTGACCGGCTCCTCCCTCGCCGTGCCGGACGTGTACGACGTGGCCGGGCTCGCGATGGGCGCCGGGAACCCGGACCGGCTGGCCGCCGCGAAGCCCGCCGACGACGACGCGCCCGTCGTCGCGGCGCTCCTGGCCGCCGGCGCGTCCCTGACCGGGATCACCCAGATCGACGAGTTCGGCTACGCGCTGACCGGCGCCAACGCCCACTACGGCACGCCGCCCAATCTGCCCGCTCCTGGTCGGATCAGCGGCGGCTCCTCCTCCGGCTCGGCGTCCGCCGTCGCGCTCGGCGAGGTGTCGATCGGGCTCGGCACCGACACCGCCGGGGCGATCCGGGTGCCGGCGTCGTACCAGGGCCTGTTCGGGATCCGTACGACGCACGGCACCGTCACCCGCGCAGGGATGCTGCCGCTCGCCCCCTCCTTCGACGCCGTCGGCTGGATGACCCGCACCCCGGGCCTGCTCGCACGGGTGGGGCGGGTGCTCGTCCCGGGCGGCACCACGGCGGCGGGGCGCCGGTGGACCACCGTCCCGGACCTGCTCGACCTCGCCGACGCCGACGTCGCCGCGGCCGTCGCCGCCTGGCGCCCGGGCCGGATGCGGACGATCGCCTGGCCGCTGGACGAGCTCGGCCGGTGGCGGGACGCGCTGGTGACGCTGCAGGCCTGGGAGGCGTGGCAGGTCCACGGGACCTGGCTGGAGTCGCGCCTGGACACCCTCGGCCCCGAGGTCCGGCAGCGGTTCGAGCGCGCCCGCGCGGTCAGCGTCGAGGAGGCCGGAACCGCCCACGCCGTCGTCGACGCGGCCCGCGCCCGGATCCGCGAGCTGGTCGGCGACCGGGTCGTCGTGCTCCCGGCGACGCCCACCGTCGCACCGGCGCTGGGCGCCGGGCTGCCGGAGCGCCTCGCGGCCACGCGAGCGCCGACCCTGGCCCTGACCTGCATCGCCAGCATCGGCGGCCTGCCCGCCGTCACCGTGCCGCTCCGGACCGCGGACGACCTGCCCTGCGGCGCCTGCCTGGTCGCGGGACCGGGGCGCGACCACGATCTCCTCGACCTCGTGTCGTGAGGCCGGCGCGAACCGAGCGCACTGAAACGATTGTTCCGACCGGCCCGCACGGGGATGATCTGGTTTCAGGCCCGGGAGGAGGTCGGATGAGGATCGACGAGCGGATCGCCGCCCGCCACGACGAGCTGAGCCCGCAGGAGCAGCGCGCGGCGGCGGCGCTGCTCGAGCATCTGGACGACCTGGCGACGTACCGCGCCGCCGAGCTGGCCGAGCTCGCGGGCGTCTCCCGGGCGACGATGAGCAGGCTGTTCCGCAGCCTGGGCTTCGAGGACTTCGACGAGGTCCGTGACCATCTCCGCCGGCTGCGCGGCGCGGGCGAGCCGCGGCGCGTCGACGGAGCGCCCGACGTCGCGACCCTGGTCGCCGCGGAGCAGGCGGCCATCCTGCGGGCCCTCGAGCAGCCCCGCCTGTCGGAGGTCGTCCACCTGCTCGCCACGGCCCGGCGGGTCCTGGTGATCGGCTGGCGCAACAGCTACCCGGTCGCGCTGCACCTGCGCGGCCAGCTCGCGCAGGCGCGCGACGACGTGCGGATCGCGCCGGCGCCCGGGCAGACGACCGGCGAGGAGCTGGTCGGGCTCGGCCGCGGCGATGCCGTCGTCGTGATCGCCTTCCGGCGCCGCGCGGCCCGTCTGGCGGCCTTCCTGGACGCCGCGGGCGCCACCGGGGCAGCCGTCGTGCTCGTCGCGGACCCGACCGCAGTCGCCCACGCGTCCCGTGCGACGGTGTGGGTGGAGTGCCCGCTGCAGCACGCGCTGGCCTTCGACAGCTACGCCGCCCCGATGGCGCTGGTGAGCGTGCTCGCCGACGGGGTCCTCACCGCCGCCCGGCGGCAGGGATCGGCGCGGGTGCGCTCCATCACCGAGACCTACGAACGACTGGGAGAAGTCGAGTGAACGACGACGTGTGGCTCGCGCGGGCCGTGGATCTGGCGGCGGCGAACGTGGCCGACGGCGGCGGGCCGTTCGGTGCCGTGATCGTCCGCGCGGGAGCCCTGGTGTCCTCCGGCCAGAACCGGGTCACCCGCGACCTCGACCCCACGGCGCACGCCGAGGTGGTCGCGATCCGCGCCGCGTGCGGGCAGGTCGGCGACTTCAGCCTCGCCGGCTGCACGCTCTACACCTCGTGCGAGCCCTGCCCGCTGTGCCTGTCGGCCGCGCTGTGGGCCCGGCTCGACCGAGTGGTGTACGCCGCCGACCGCGACGACGCCGCCCGCGGCGGATTCGACGATCGCGCCTTCTACGAGCTGTTCGACACGCCGCGCTCGGAGTGGACACTGCCGGTCGACCACGTCCGGCTGGACTCCGCCGCCCTGCCGTTCGACACCTGGCTCGCGCACGAGGGGCGCACGGCGTACTGAGCCTCGGGCGTGCGTAGGGCGATTCAACCTCGATCCACCGGTCCACGGCGTGGCGAGCGGCACCAGACGGGTGCGATGGCAAAGGCCACTTCGTTCAGACCTGGGCGCGAGGGCGGTCTGGTTGCACCGTTGAGCGCCCGTAACGCCGCCAGCGTGCCTGGCTGGGGTCGCTCGGTAGTCGTGGACCGGTGGATCGAGGTTTAACGAGCGGGAAACCGGCCGACCCGCCGCTGAAACGCCGGTCTCATAGCGTCGCCGGTCAGCAACCGCCGTTGCGTCTCGGAGGAACCGACGTCCGCTCACAGGAGACCAGATGACCCACGCGTCCGTCCGATCCCGCCGGCTCCGCCTCGTCGCGGCCGCCGCGGCCACCACCGTCGGCCTCCTCGGCCTCGCCGCGTGCGGCAGCGACGACGACGGCGGCAGCGACAGCGGAGGGCACGGCACCATCAGCGTCCAGTACTCCTGGATCAAGAACGAGGAGTTCGCCGGCGAGTTCTACGCCTACGACAAGGGCTACTACGACGACGCGGGCTTCGCACGAGTCAACGGCATCTCCGGCCCGGACACGGGCGTGGCCAAGCTGCTGAGCGGCACCGTGCAGGTCGCGCTCAGCGACGCCGCGTCGATCGGGGCCGCCATCGCCAACGAGGACGCCCCGCTGAAGATCATCGGCGCGACCTTCCAGAAGAACCCGTTCACCATCCTCTCGCTCGAGGACGGCGCGGACATCAAGACGCCCGCCGACCTCAAGGGCAAGAAGATCGGCGTCCAGGACTCCAACGCCAGCGTCTTCGAGGCCATCCTCAACGCCAACGGCATCGCCAAGGACGACGTCGAGATCGTCCCGGTCGACTTCGACCCGACGCCGCTGATGGAGGGCAAGGTCGACGGCTTCATGGCCTACCTGACCAACGAGGCGATCACCGTCGAGCTCGCCGGCCACAAGGTCACCAACCTGCCGTACGCCGACAACGGCGTGCCGTACGTCGCCGAGACCTTCAGCGTCACCGACCAGTACCTCGCCGAGAACGCGGACCTCCTCGAGGACTTCCTGATCGCCGAGATCAAGGGCTGGACCGATGTCTTCAAGAGCTCGACGGAGGACACGGTCGCGCTGATCACCGAGTTCTACAACAAGGCCGCCTCCGACGACGCCGAGGGACTGGAGGCGACCTTCGGCGCGCTCGATCCGGAGAAGACCGGGATGGGCCTGGAGGCCGAGAAGCTGCTGATCTCCACGCCGGACACCGAGGCCAACGGCCTGTTCACGATCACCGACGAGCTGAAGGAGCAGACGGTCGCCTCGCTGAAGGCCGCCGGCTGGGAGGTCGGCGTCGAGGACCTCTTCGACACGAGCATCATCGACGGGATCTACGAGGACCATCCCGAGCTCAAGGACTACCTGCCCTGACCATGAGCACCGGCATCCGGATCACCGGGCTGACCAAGACCTTCCGGGCCGGGCGCGGCCGGACGGTGACCGCACTGGAGGACGCGGACCTGCACAGCACGCAGGGCTCCTTCCTCGCCCTCCTCGGCCCGTCGGGGTGCGGCAAGTCGACCATCCTGCGGATCCTCGCCGACCTGGAGCACCCCTCCTCCGGCACCACGCTGGTCGACGGCCGCACCCCCGCCGCGCTGCGCCGCGACAGCGAGTTGGGCATCGCCTTCCAGGACCACGCCCTGCTGCCGTGGCGCAGCGTCACGCGGAACATCCGGCTGCCCTTCGAGGTCGCCGGCCGCGACGTCGACAAGGGGTACGTCGACGAGCTGATCGCGCTCGTCGGCCTGCGTGGCTTCGAGGACGCCAAGCCGGCCGAGCTCTCCGGCGGCATGCGGCAGCGGGTCTCGATCGCCCGCGCGCTCGCGCTCAAGCCGTCGGTCCTGCTGCTCGACGAGCCGTTCGGCGCGCTGGACGACATGACCCGGCAGAACCTCAACCTCGAGCTGCTGCGGATCTGGACGGAGAAGCCCGCGACCACGCTGCTGGTCACGCACGGCATCTCCGAGGCGATCTTCCTGTCCGACCAGGTCGCGGTGATGTCGCCGCGGCCGGGCCGGATCAAGGCGGTCATCGACGTCGACCTGCCGCGCCCGCGGACGCCGGAGATGATGCGCACGCCGGAGTTCCACACGCTGGTCGACCGCGCCTCGGAGCTGCTGTTCGGCGCCGACGGACGCGCGAGCGCCGAGTCGTGAGCGCTGCGTCGTGAGTCCGGGCCGCCGGATCCCGGCCTGGGCCGCGACCGTGCTCGGCATCGCCGGCCTGGTCGTCGGCTGGTGGCTGTTCTCGGTGCTGGCCTTCCGGCCGGACCCCGGCACGACGTACGACCCCGTCCCCTCGCCCCTGGCGGTCGGCCGGCAGATCCTCGACGACGGCCTCTCGGCGTACTGGGACTTCTTCTCCGTGACCGTCCACGAGGCGGCCGTCGGGTTCCTGTGGGGCAACGGCCTGGCCCTGCTGCTGGCCGCGACCGTGCTGCTGGTGCCGCGGATGGAGCCGGTCGTCGTGCAGGTCGCGGTGGTGACGTACTGCCTGCCGCTCGTCGCCGTCGGCGGCATCGCCATCGTCGCCCTCGGCGGCGCGGTGGAGCCCGGAGACCCGTCGAAGACGGCGATCTTCCTCGCCGCGCTCTCGGTCTTCTTCACGACCGTGGTCGGCGCGCTGCTCGGGTTCAAGGCGGCCGACCCGGCGAGCCTCGACGTGGTCCGGGTGTACGGCGGCGGCCGGGTCCGGCAGCTGCTCAAGGTCCGGCTGGTCGCAGCCCTGCCCGCGATCCTCAACGCGCTCCAGATCGCCGTCCCCACCTCGCTGTTGGGGCGGTCCTCGGCGAGTACATGGGCGCGACCGACCGCAGCGTGGGCATCACCCTGATCCGGCTGCAGGGCCAGCTCGACTCGGTGCGGGTGTGGGCGGTGTTCCTGCTCTGCGCCCTCGTCGCCCTTATCGGGTACGCCGCGTTCGGCCTGCTCGCCCGGCTGGTGACCCCGTGGGTGTCGGGGCGGAGCACCCCATGAGCCGCGCGATCGGCCGCTCCCTCCTCAACGCGGCGATGACGCTGGTCGTGGTCCTCGGGCTGTGGCAGGCGGTGGTCAGCTTCGCCGGCGTGTCGCCGTACGTGGCGAAGGGGCCCGCGGACGTCTTCCGGTTCCTGTTCGTCGACAAGGCCGGCGCGGCCCCCGGGCGGCTCGCCGCCGACCACCGCGACGCGCTGCGGCCGCTGACCGTGCAGACCCTGCAGGACGCCGGGCTGGGCTTCGCCGTCGGCATGACGATCGCGGTGCTGCTCGCCGTGGCGTTCTCGCTGTCGAAGACCGTCGAGGCCGGGGTGCTGCCGCTGGCCCTGCTGCTGCGCAGCGTGCCCCTGGTGTCGATCTCGCCCGTGATCATCCTGATCACCGGCCGCGGCACCACCGCCTCGGTCGCCGTGATCGGCAGCATCGTCGTGCTCTTCCCCGCCCTCGCCTCGGCCCTGTTCGGGCTGGGGCAGGCCCGGCGCGAGAGCCTCGACCTGGTCCGCGTCTACGGCGGCGGCAACGCGATGGCCCTGCGGAAGGTCGCGATCCCGGGCGCGCTGCCGTCGCTGTTCGCCGCGGCCCGGGTCTCGGTCCCCGGCGCCGTCACCGGCGCCCTGCTGGCCGAGTGGCTCTCGACCGGCAAGGGCATCGGCGGGTCGATCCAGAAGTTCAGCGCCGCGGCGCGGTTCGACGACCTGTGGGCCTCGGTCGCGATCATCACCGCGATCACGCTGCTCCTCTACAACCTGGTCCAGCTGCTGGAGAACGTCGTGCTGGCCCGGATGGGGATGTCGGTGAGCTCGCCGACCTGAGCCTCGACTCCTTCCCGGGTCAGCCGACGACCGCGGCGGCGAGCGCGCGGGCGCGGTCCAGCGCGGTCGCGTCGCCGAACAGCTGGCGCCGGGTGTCGGCGGCGATGAGGTAGGCGTCGATCCGGAACGCGTCCTCGGCCGGGTCCGCCGAGCCCGCCGTCGCGAGCTCCGCCTCCAGGAGGTCGAGCCACTCCCGCTTGAGCGCCCGGACCGCCTCGGCGACCGGGCCGTCGCGGTGGCCGTACTCGGCCGAGGTCGCGGCGACGAAGCAGCCACCGGGGAACACCCCCGCCCGCTGGTAGTCGACCCAGGCGTCCAGCAGGGCCCGCAGCCGCACCCGGCCGGGCTCGGCGTCCCAGACCGGCGCGATCACCGTGGCGACGTACACCCGACGGGCCTCGGCCACCGCCGCGACCTGGATCGCCTCCCGGGTGCCGAAGACGGTCAGGATGCCGCTCTTGCTCAGCCCGGCGGCCGCGGCCAGCGCGCCGACGGAGATCGAGTCGAGGCCGTGGGTCGTGGCGATGTCGGCGGCGCACCGGGCGGCCCGCCGCCGCGTCCGGTCGCCGCGTGCCCGTCGTCCGTCCATACTCGGGATTTTATACGACCGACTGGACGTATACATGGGATCGGGCCTAGCGTGCCCCCATGGACCAGCTCGAGGACTCGATCGGGATCGACGCGCCGCCCGCCACGGTGTGGGCGCTCGTCAGCGACGTACGACGGATGGCCGAGTGGAGCCCGCAGGTCACCTCGACCCGGCTCGCGGACGGCGCGCAGCTCGGCGAGGGCGCGGCCTTCACCAACCGCAACCAGCACGGCGAGCTGGAGTGGACCACCCACGCCCGGATCGTCCGGTTCGAGCCCGAGCGGGAGCTGGCGTTCCGGGTCGAGGAGAACTGGGCCGTGTGGTCCTTCCACCTCGAGCCCGACGGCGCCGGCACCCTCCTCACCCAGCGCCGCGCCACCCCCGACGGCATCTCCGAGGTCTCCCGCGAGCTCACCGAGGCCTACCTCGGCGGCGTGGAGAGCTTCACCGGCAGCCTGCGGGACGGCATGCGGCAGACGCTGGCCGGGATCAAGGCCGCGGCGGAGGCGTAGCGCGCCGCCGCTACCCCCGCGCGGCGAACCGCTCGCGCAGGGTGCTCACGCCCGGGCCGGCGAGGTCGTCCAGGACGACGGTCCGGCCGGCGGAGACGAGCAGCAGGTCGAGTGCGCGGCCCTCCACGCGCGGCCCGTCGCCGTGCACGAGGTCGGCGTCGGTGGCGGCGAGGGTCAGGCCGGACACCGTCTGCCGGGTGCCGCCCATGGCCTCGGAGGTACGCACCTGCCAGCCGAAGGCATCGGCGACGGCGCCCGGGTCGTACGCGCGGGCGATGCCGAGCGGGCGGCGGACGTCCTCGCCGTGCACGATCTCCTCGACCAGCCGGGTCACGCGGGGAGCCGGCGGCGAGCGGCGCAGGTCGACGACCGCGCGCCACCGCTCCAGCGTCTCGGCGGGCGTGGCGCCGCGCTCGCGGTCGACGCCGTCCTGGTTCTGGCGGTCGAAGTCGAACCGGGCTCGCGCCATGGTCAGCACGAACCGCGGCACCGACGTCCGCGCGACGTCGACGAGGTGGGCCAGCACGTCGTGCACGGTCCACCCGGCGCACAGCGAGGGCTGCTCCCACGCGTCGGCCGCGAGCGGCTCCAGGTCGGCGAGGAGGGCGAGGCGCTCGGCGCGCACGAACGGCCATAGGGCGGTCATGGCACCTTCCTACCGCCCGCCCCCGACACCCGGCCCGACCCGCTGCTCGAGCCCCGGCCCGCGAGCGCCCGCGCGGCCCGTCGTACGTCCTCGGTGAGCGCGGCGAGCGCGGGGCCGTCGAGGCGCCAGCGCTGCCAGAAGAGGGGACGACGACCGGCCGGGCGCCCGGCAGCCGGACCACCTCGCCGGCGGCGAGGCTGGCGGCGAGCTGCGGGTCGAGCAGCATCCCCCAGCCGAGGCCGGCCCGGATCGCCTCGTGGAAGTCGGCGCTGCTCGGGACCCGGTGCACGACCGGCGGACGTCCGGCCCCGTGGGCGGCGAGCAGGTCGTCCTGGAGATGGTCCTTCTCGTTGTAGACGATGAGCGGCATGGCGGACCAGTCGATGCCGCGGCCCCGGCGGTGCCGCTCGACCAGCCAGGGCACGGCGGCCGGCGTGTACCGGATCCCGCCGAGGCGCTCCACGACGCAGCTCTGGACCGGGCGCGGCTCCCCGGTCACCGCGGCCAGCACCTCGCCGCGACGGAGCAGGTCGTGGGAGTAGGCCTGGTCCTCGACATGCAGCCGCAGGGCGGTGCCCGGTCGTCGCGCGACGGCGGCGAGCACCGGGCGGAACCAGGTCGCGAGGCTGTCGGCGTTGACGGCGACGGCGAGGTCGACCACGTCGTCGCCGCCCAGGCTCGCCGCGGCCTCGGCGGCGAGCAGCCGCAGCTGCCGGCCGAGTCGCACGAGCGGCTCCCCGGCGGGGGTGACGGTCGCGGGCGTCGTACGACGGACGAGGACCTGGCCCGCCGCCTGCTCCAACGCCCGGACGCGCTGGCTCACGGCGCTGGCGGTGACGTGGAGCCGCCGGGCCGCGGCCTCGAAGGTCCACTCCTCGGTGATCGCGACGAGCGTCTCCAGCTGGGCCGGGTCGAAGCGCATGGATCGAGTGAAGCACAGCTTAGGTTCCTGTAGGAACATTCGCTGGTCTTCATCACTGCACGCACCTAGGTTCGACGTGTGCTCGCCCCTGCCGTCGCCGGCCTGCTGACCACGGCCTCCCTCATCGTCGCGATCGGCGCGCAGAACGCCTATGTCCTCCGGCAGGGCCTGCTCCGGTCGCACGTCGGCGTCGTGGTGCTCATCTGCGCGGCCTCCGACGCCGTCCTCATCGCCGCGGGCATCGCCGGCGTCGGCGCGGTCGTGGACCGGACCGGGTGGGCGCTCGAGGTCGTGCGGTGGCTGGGCGTCGCCTTCCTGCTCTGGTACGCCGCCGGGTCGCTCCGGCGCGCGAACCGGCCCGAGGCGCTGGCGGCGGCCAACGGCAACGGCGGCGCCGGCGGCACCGTCACCGAGACCCGGCGCAGCGTGGTCACCCGGACGGTGCTGCTCACCTGGCTCAACCCGCATGTCTACCTCGACACGCTGCTCCTCATCGGCTCGGTCGCGACCGCGCACGACGGCGGCGAGCCGGCCGGCCGGTGGTGGTTCGGCGTGGGCGCTGCCTTGGCGAGCGTGCTGTGGTTCTGCGGACTCGGCTTCGGTGCGCGCCTGCTCGGTCCGCTGCTGGCGCGAGCGCGCGCGTGGCAGGTCCTGGAGCTGTGCATCGCCGCGACCATGGTGCTGATCGCCGCACGGCTCGCCCTCGGCTAGCCCGGACTGAGCGGTGTCGCGCACGAGCCGTTCACCTCGCGCACACCTGCCGGCCAACTGCTGCTGGCGGCCGGTTGTCGCGCGCTTCCTAGCGTCCCGGGCGGCGCGCCGACCGCCGGCGCGCGGAGGAAGGGACATCCCAAGCATGCGATCTCGGATCAAGAGCACCGCCCTGGCGGTCGTGCTGCTGGCCGGCTCGGCCGGCGTCGGCGCGAGCCTGGCCGGCCAGGCCGCCGCGGCCGAGCCGGCCGCGGGCAAGGCGAAGAACGTCATCTACCTGCTGGGCGACGGCATGGGCCGCACCCACGTCACCGCGGGCCGCGAGCGGTTCTACGGCGCCGCCGGCAAGCTGAACATGGAGACGATGCCGGTGATCGGCCAGGTGTCGACGTACGCCATCGAGAAGAACTCCGGCCAGCCCGGCCAGGCCGACTTCCGCCCCAACTACGTGACGGACTCCGCGTCCGCCGCGACCGCCTGGTCGTCCGGCGTGAAGACCTACAACGCCGCCCTCGGCGTCGACGCCAAGGGCAACCTCGTGCCGACCGTGATGGAGCAGGCGCACGCCGCCGGCCTCGCGACCGGCAATGTGTCGACCGCCGAGATCACCGACGCCACCCCCGCCGGCCAGATGTCGCACGCGCTGGCCCGCGGCTGCCAGGGGCCGACGTACTCCGTCGCCAGCTGCCAGGACACCGCCATCACCGGCGAGGAGCTCGACACCAGCGACGTCCGGGTCACGCCGATCGCCGACCAGATCGCGCGCAACCAGACCGCCGACGTCATCCTCGGCGGCGGCCTCGCCCGGTTCGACGGGGACGACGAGGACGCGCTGAAGGCCAACGGCTACACCGTCCTCGGCTCGCCCGCCTCGCAGACCGTCGCGACCGAGAGCGACCTCGACGCGGCGAGCGGCCAGAAGGTCTTCGGCCTGTTCAACAAGGGCAACCTGACCATCGAGAAGGCCAAGCAGGACAACCCGTCCTCGCCCGAGGCGCAGGAGCCGACCGTCGCCGAGATGACGACGAAGGCGATCAGCCTGCTCGAGGCGAAGAGCGACGCGAACGGCGGCAAGGGCTTCTACCTGCAGGTCGAGGGCGCCCTCATCGACAAGCGCTCGCACGCCAACGACGCCGCCCAGACGCTGGAGGAGATCAAGGCGTTCGACGACGCCGTCAAGGTCGCCCTCGACTTCGCCAAGACCGACGGCAACACGCTCGTGATCGTCACCGCCGACCACGAGTGCGCGGGCTTCAACATCATCGAGAAGGGCACCTTCACCAACGCCGAGGCCGACCACCTGCCGGTCAACGTCGACGGCGGCAACCCCGCCAACAACTCGACGCCCTCGCGCAGCGCGAACCAGGCCAAGGACGCGGGGCGCACCGAGTTCGCGCCCGAGACCTTCCGCACCGAGGACGACCCGGCCGATGTCGTGGACGGCAGCCCCGAGGCGAGCCTGTGGCTCACCTACCTCTCCGGCAACCACACCGGCGCGGACGTCCCGGTCTTCGCCTACGGCCCCGGCTCGGCCGCCATCGCCGCCGAGATCGACAACACCGACCTGTTCGGCATCGTCCGCACGGCACTGAACCTCGACGGCTCCGCGCCGCCGGCGGAGCAGGCCAAGAAGGCGTCGACCACCGCGATCAAGGCGCCGAAGAAGGCCAAGGGCAAGGGCACCAAGCCGGCCAAGGTCACGGTGAAGGTCACCGTCAGCCCGGCCGCCGCGACCGGCTCGGTGAGGATCCTCGACAAGGGCAAGGTCCTCAAGACCGTCGCCGTCACCGGCAGCAAGGTGAAGGTCAAGGTCAAGCTGAAGAAGGGCAAGCACAAGCTGCGGGCGGAGTACGCCGGCGACACGTCGTACGACCCCTCGACGTCGCCGGTCGTCAAGGTCAAGGTCCGCTGACCCGCTCCCCATGAGGCCCATCACCGCTGCCGCCGCCTCGGTCGTCGCCGCGCTCGTGCTCACGAGCTGCGGCGGCGCCGGGGACGGCGGCCCCTCCGCCACGCCGGTGACCAGCACCCCCTCCCCTGTGATGGTCACCAGCTTCCCCGACCTGCCCGCGCCCACCGGCGAGCCCGACCTGCCCGGCATCGCGACCGCCGCCCCCGGAGCCCCCGGAGCGGTCGGCCGCATCCCCGGGCCCTTCGACGACCGGTTCCGGCTGGGCGAGGTGACCTTCGACGGCGAGCACGTCGTCGGCTCGATCGAGATCACCAGCGACGTCTCCGACCTGCTCGAGCTCCAGGTGCTGGCCGGCTTCTACGACGCCTCCGGCACCCTGATCGGCCGCGGCCGGTTCACGCACCACCTCGACGAGGGCGCCCACCACGAGGAGGGGCCGCCGTCGGAGCACGAGACCTTCACGATCGCCGTACCGCGCAAGCTGCGGGGCACCGCGGTCACCGCGGCCGTCGGCGTACCCGTCCTCGTGAACGAGTAGCCGCCGAGTAGTCTCCGGGGCGTGGACCAGGACCGCTACGGCGCGCGCCCGCGCTGGCAGAGGCTGCTCCTCGGCCTGCCCCCGGCCGCGCTCCTGGTGGTGCTCGGCGGCTACTGGACGCTGCTGTCGTGGGGCGTCATCGGTGACGAGAGGTCCGAGACCTTCGCGATCATCGGGCCGATCTTCGCCGGCTTCGGCGTCGCGCTCGGCTGGGTGGTGCTGCAGCGCCGATCCTGACCCGGTCAGGCAGGGTCACGCCGCACGTGCGGGGAGATCAGCGCGGTCCGGACCGACATCCCGAGGTCGCGGTGCCGCAGCGTGGTGATCCGCCGGCCGGGCTGGACGGCGTCCTTCACCCGCGACGTCCGCTCCCCCAGCAGCGCGGCCGCCGCATCGACGTCCGCCACCGTGTGGGTGAGTCCCCACAGGCTGGACGGTCCCTGGCCGGCCGTGTCCGGTGCCCCCACGACCTCGAGGATCACCTCGCCGAGGCGGAGGAACAGCTGCCGCATCGGCATCCCGCCCAGCTCGCCGGCCCGCTCCCGTCGTACGTCGAGGCCGAGAGCCTCCAGCGCCCTCCTCGTCCGGTCGAGGTCGGGCGAGAGCAGCACCACGTGGTCGATGTGGGTGACGCCGTTGGGGTGCGGTTCTGTCTGCCCGGTCGGCTCTGCCGTGGACCGCGTGGTCGGCACGCCGTCCACCTCGCCGGACCGCACGGCATCGGGGAGCCCGCGTAGGGACCACCCCACGATGCCCTTCCCCTGCTCACGCCCGACCAGCCGGATCCGCACGCTCCCCACCCGGCAGGTGCCGTCGGCGTCCACGGCGAATCCGGCCTCCCGCCAGGCCTCCGGCGGGTCGGCGACGACGAGCTCGGCGATGGTCACGGCCACGGACGGACCCTAGCGCCGACCCGCCGGTCACTCGACCACACGCTGATGCTCGTCGCCGTTGTCGAAGAAGTGATCGAGATAGGCATCCGGCCCGAGGTCGCTGGTCCGCATCAGCGAGAAGACCTCGGCACCGTCCGCGGGCTCGTCGGTCAGCCAGAACGACTGGAACAGCGGCGTCGGCTCGCAGCCGAGCACGTCGGCGTACTCAGCGGCCTCCACCTCGGCCCTGGCGATCGCCGCGTCCGCGTCGGCGGCGCAGCGGGATTGTCGGACGCCGGCGTCATCGCACCTCGACCGTCCGCGGCCCGGAACGGGAGCGTCAGCCGACGCGGTCGATGACCAGGGGCTGGGAGGTGTACGACGTCCCGGGCGCCGCCACCTCGTAGCCACCCTCCAACACAGCCAACGCCCGCTCGAAGCGCTCCGGAGTATCGGTGTGCAACGTGAACAACGGCTCCCCCGCACGAACCCGGTCACCGGGGCGGACGTGCCACACCACGCCCGCACCCGCCTGCACCGGATCCTCCTTGCGCTCGCGCCCAGCGCCCAGCCGCCACGCGGCGATACCGACCGACAACGCGTCCAGCCGGGTCAGCACCCCATCAGCCTCGGCAGTGACGACATGCTGCTCCCGCGCGACCGGCAACGCCGCATCCGGATCACCACCCTGCGCCGAGATCATCGCCCGCCAGACATCCATCGCCGACCCGTCCGCCAACCTCTCCGCCGGGTCCACATCCTCCCGGCCCGCACCCGCCAGCATCTCCCGCGCCAACGCCACCGTCAGCTCCACCACATCCGCCGGACCACCACCCGCGAGCACCTCCACCGACTCCGCAACCTCGACCGCATTCCCAGCCGTGAACCCCAACGGGGTCTCCATGTCGGTCAACAACGCGACCGTACGCACCCCCGCATCCACACCCAGCGCGACCATCACCTCAGCCAACTCCCGCGCCCGGTCCACGTCCTTCATGAACGCGCCACTGCCGACCTTCACATCCAGCACCAACGCACCCGTACCCTCCGCGATCTTCTTGCTCATGATCGACGAGGCGATCAACGGGATCGCCTCCACCGTCCCGGTCACATCCCGCAGGGCGTACAACTTCCTGTCCGCCGGCGCCAGCCCCTCGCCCGCCGCACAGACCACCGCACCCACCGACTCCAACTGCGCCAACATCTCCTCGTTCGACAACAACGCCCGCCACCCCGAGATCGACTCCAGCTTGTCCAACGTCCCACCCGTGTGGCCCAGACCCCGCCCCGACAACTGCGGCACCGCCACCCCACACGCCGCGACCAACGGAGCCAACGGCAACGTGATCTTGTCCCCCACACCCCCCGTGGAGTGCTTGTCCGCCGTCGGCCGCGACAACGCCGAGAAATCCATCCGCACCCCCGAAGCGATCATCGCCCCCGTCCAGTCCCCGATCTCCCGACGATCCATCCCGTTCAACAAGATCGCCATCAACAACGACGACATCTGCTCATCCGCGACCACGCCCCGCGTATAGGCATCCACCATCCAGTCGATCTGACTCGTCGACAAACTGCCGCGGTCACGCTTGGTCAGGATCACCTCGACGGCGTCATGTGCTGGGGACATCGGTGCTCCTAGGCGAAGTGGGCGAGATGGCGGGCGGAGATGAGCTCGGCGACCTGAGCGAGGTCGGTGACGACCGCGTCGGCGCCCGCGGCGGCGAGGCGATCGGCCTTGGCGGCATCGGCGGCGAAGCCGACGGCGAAGCCGCCTGCCCGGCGGCCTTCGACGACGTCGTACGCGGTGTCGCCGACGAACACCACCGGACCACTCGCCGACAGTCGCTCGAGGACGGCGCTCTTCGGGTGGGCATGGCCGACGACGGACGTGACCCGGACCTCGGGCAGCAGCGCGGCCAGGTCCGCGGTGACCACCCGTGGGTCGGCTCCCGACACGATGTGGATGCTCACGTCGTTCCGCATCGCCCAGGTCAGCAGGTCGCGGGCCCCGGGGCCGAGTCGCGGCGGTGCCGCGGCGAGCATCCCCTCGTTCCACCGGGCGACCGCCCGGGCGAGAGCGTGATCCCGGACGCCCTGACGGCTGAAGAACGATGACAGGGGCAGCGTGAAGTCCCGGCGGAAGTCCTGGACGGTCCTGAGCCGGTCGACGTCGACGCCGAGCTCGGCGAGGACGGAGACGCTGACCTCGCGGGCGCGCTCGTCGTCATCGACGACCGTGCCGTTCCAGTCGAGGCACAGGACCGGGCGACCGCCGGCTGCCGGGGGAAGGCGGGTCCATCCCGCATCGCTCCACTCCCAGCGGCTGACGCTCGGGGCCAGGACTGGGGAGGTGCTCGCCTCGCTCTCGCCCGACGGCGGCAGCGACAGCCGGCGTACGACGACGTCGGTCGACTCCCCGTCGCTGCTCGGCGTCAGGTCGACGAAGGTCACCTCGTGCGGCACCTCGACGAGCGCGCCGACCGAGAGCTGGAGAGCGGAGCCGACCGCGTGCTCGACGCGGGCGTGCAGGTGCCCGTTGAGCACGAGCGTCGGCGCCGGGCGGTCCGTCAGGTCCGGAGGCACCGCGTCGTGGTTGCGGAGGGTGCCGGCGTCGCGAACGCCGGCGCCCGCGAGCCGCTCCGTGACGTCGAGGACCGGGTAGTGACTCGCGAGGACGACGAGCCCGGCCGGCCAGCTCGAGGGGTCGGGGAGGACGCCGACGCAGGTGCGGCCGCCGTCGTCGCTCCACACCGTGAGGCCGCACAGGCCGAAGCCGGCGTGTCTCTCGAGGGTCGAGCCCGCGAGAGACAGGTCCGCAGCGGGATCGGCGACCTCCGCTTCGAACGACTCGTTGTCCCGGGCCCGGTCGTGATTGCCCGGCACCACGCGGACCGGTCCGGGGAAGACCGACAGCGCAGCGCGGACGTCGCGCAGCGAAGCCTGGTCTCCCAGATCGGCCAGGTCCCCGAGAGCGAGCAGCAGGACGGCCCGCTGGGCGGTCGCAGCCCGGACGGCGGACGCGAGAATGGCGGGGGCCTCGTCGTAGCGGAGCCGGTTGTGCCACACGGCTTCGCCGCGGCCGCCGAGGTGCGCGTCGCTGAGCACGGCGATGCGGACGGTGCCCGGTCCGGGTGGAGGCATCGGGACGGGCTGCGTCACCTCTGCAGCACCTCCGCGACAGGGGCGCTGGCATGCACGTCGGACGGGTGGGTGCGGAGCTCTGCCCCTGCTCCGTCGAGGAGCCTCGCCGCGAAGCGCGAGGTCACCAGTCGGCGCGGTGAGTCGCTTTCCTGAGCGATGCCGGCACGCCCCCGGGCCCAGTTCCACCACACCGCATCGCCTTCCGTGTTCGCGAAGTCGGTCATGCGGTCGTGCGCGGCCAGGAGCCTCTCCCACCGACCGGCGCCGAGCTCGATCAGTACGAGCGTGTCGTCGAACGGGAAGAGGCGCCGCAGATCGAGCTCGGAGATGTCACCGGCGAGGAGGGCGGCGACCGTCCCGTCGATCGGCGGCTGGGTCCACAGCTCGCAGGCGGGCACGATCGCCGCGTCGGCGTCCGCGACCCGGTCCAGCCATGCCCGGGCGATGAAGTCGCCCAGGTCGTTGGCCTCGCCCGGTCGCATCGTCAACGTCTCGCGGAGGTGACCGATCGTGGTGCCCTGCCAGCGCCGCAGCTGTTCCTGGAGCAGGGCCCGAGGGCCGGTCCCGGGCGTCGGGTCCGAGCCGGCGGCCGGCGTCCGCAGCACGTGCGGCGCATGGACCCGAGCGGCGCCGTCGGCGGGCAGATCGACGACCAGCACCGAGCCGGCGAAGCCATGTCCGTGACCTGCCGGTACGCCGTGCAGGACTCCGCTCCAGCCGGTGAGGGTGTGGCCGCCGAGGATCAGGTCGAACGAGGCTGCGACCGCCGAGGTCTCCGTCTCCCACCGGCCGGTGCGCGTGCCGGTCGCGGTCCAGGTGACGCCGTTGTGCCAGAGGGCGACGACCCAACGGGCGCCGGCGCGCCTCAGTGACGTCGCCTCGAGCGCAACGGCCTGCATCCAGTCGGAGCGACGTTCAGGTGCGTGGCCGAGCAGCTCGGAGGAAGGGTGGCTGATCCCGATGACGCCGACACCGCCGGCGGGGGTGCTGAGCAAGGTGCTCGGGGGAGCTCGGTGCCTCGGTCGGCGCAGAGCACGGGGAACGCGAGCACCCGGCCGAGATCGGGAAGGAGGCCGGGGTCGTCGAACTCGTGGTTGCCGGCCGCGGCGGCGGCGATGGGCACGTCCGCGAACGCCGGCGGCCAGTCGTCGCGGAGCAGGCCACGCGCCGCTCCCCCGCTGAGGTCCCCGCCGTCGAGCCACAGCACCGGACCGTCCAGGCGTTCCCGGTCGAGCAGCTGCTCGAGGTACGGGATGCAGCCGGTGCGGCCGTAGGTGGTCGCCAACGGCTCGAACGTCGCGAGGAGGTCGTTGGTCGCCAGGATCCGCAGGGCGGTCCCGGGGCGACGGACGGGCAGCGACGTCGGGACGGACTGCCGGGCGGTCGATCGGGTCACAGGCGATCCGCCTCCTGGGAGGAGATCGACAGGTCCGCGGTCAGCGACGGCTGGGGCGGCTGGGGCGGCTCGTCGGGACCTCCTGCCGTCGGGGTCGCCGCCGGCCGGCGGCGTCGGAGGAGCTCCTGGCCGCGAGCCACGAGGACGAGGAGGACGATCACGGCGGCGTACGGGACGACGGCCGACAGCTCCGTGGGCAGGTGGAGCGCCTGGAGATTGACGCCGACCGCGTCGAAGGCGGCGAAGGCGAACGCGAGCGGGATGAGCAGACCGCAGCGGCTGCCGGCCACGAAGATGAGCGTCAGAGCGACGAAGCCGCGGCCCGAGGTCATGTCCGGGGTGAACTGCGCAGTGCCGGACAACGCGAGCTGCGCACCGCCGAGACCGATGAGAGCGCCTCCGACGATCAGTGCGATCGCTTGGGTACGGCGCACGTCGAACCCCTGCGCCTGGACGACATCCGGGCGAGTGCCGGTCGCTCTCAGGACGACGCCGGACCGCCAGTTGTTGATCCACCACGTCGTCGCCACGGCGGCCCCGATGGCCACATAGACCAGCACGGTCTGGGAGCCGAGGAGCTGACCCAGCCACGGCAGTCCCTGGTCCCAGTGTGCGCCGACGTGGGGCAGGGGGCTGAGCGAGGGAGTCGTGATGGTGCCGGCCGTTCCGTACAGGATGCCGGTGAGGACGGCCGTGCCCCCGCTGACCGCGAAGTTGAGCGCGATGCCGATGACGTAGAGGTTCGCGCGAAGGCCGAGCGCCAGGAGGGCCAGGAGACCGGCGAGAGCCGCTCCGGTGGCCATGCCCGCCAGCACGCCGACCCACGGGCTGCCGCCGGTCTTGGCGGCGACCAGGATCGCTCCGTAGCAGCCGGCGAGCATGATGCCTTCGGCGCCGAGGTTCAGCGCTCCCGCCCGGTACGGCAGGTAGACGCCGAGGGCGACGAAGAGGAGGGCTGCTCCCCCACGCAGGGTGGAGGTCCACAGATCGGCGCCGAGCAGCAGGTCAGTCACGAGAGGTCTCCTGGGGACGACGACGGGGACGGGTCGGCTCCGAGCGCGCTCGGAGCGCGACCGCGGCGGCGATGATGACGACGCCCTGCAGCAGGGAGCCGAGACCGGCGCTGACACCGAGGTCCCGCTGGATGCCGACGAAGCCGGTGGAGAGGACCGCCAGCATCGTGGCCATCGGCAGCACGGCGACGACGCCGGAGGTGACGAGGATGGCCGCGGTGAGGCCGCTCCAGGCGATCGAGGCCGAACCACCGAAGGCGCCGTCCTGGTAGCGGTGGAAGACGCCGAGGACCTGGACCGCGCCGGCGAGACCGCAGATGCCGCCCGAGACCGAGAGCACCTGTCGCTCGAAGACGGTCGGGCTGACCCCGTTGAGCTCGGCGGCGACCGGGTTCAGCCCGAACATCCGCGTGCGGTGACCCCACTGGTGGCGGCGGTAAACGACCGCCACGACGATGAACGCCGCGAGCGCGACGAAGATGCCGACGTGGAAGCTGGTGCGCTGCAGGACGAGCGGCAGCCACGCATGTTCGGGGACCTGACGCGTGGCGATGACGCTGAAGGCGTCGGGGTCCTGGAAGGTCGTGCGGACCAGCAGACGGGCGAGCCCGTCAGCGAGGTAGTTGGCGACCAGGCTCAGCACGATCAGGTCGAGCCCGGTGAGCCGGGTCAGGGCATGCGTGACCACCGACCATGCGGCGCCTGCCGCGACGCCTGCCGCCATCGTCACGACGATGACCAGCAGGCCGGGCCCGGGACAGGCCGGGGCGACGATGCCCGCAGCCGCCGCCCCGAAGACGTACTGACCGATCTGGCCGACGTCGAACAGCCCCGCCCTGAAGGCAACGGTCGCGGCGACGGCGATGAACAGGATGGGCGTCAGCTTCCCGACGGTGGCGCCGATCGCGGTCGGTCCTCCGACGACGCCGGTGAGGAACGCGTCGAGCGCCGGCACGACCGCCGCAGGGCCTTGCAGGAGGACGACCAGCAGGCCGACCAGCACCAGGCCCGAGAGGGTGACCGAGGTGATGGCGCGGGCGAAGTTCAGCGGAGACATCAGGCTGTCGCTCCTCGATCGATGCCGCCCAGCAGCTCGCCCAATCTGCCCACGCTGAGCTCTTCTGCGGGAAAGGACTGGCTCAGGTCGCCGTTGTAGAGCACGTGGACGCGGTCGCTGAGCTCGAGGAGCTCGTCGAGGTCGCTGGTGAGCAGCACCACGCCGCCTCCCCCTTCCGCGAACCGGTCGAGACGGCGCCGGATCTGGGCCGCCGCCGCGAAGTCGACGCCCCGCGTCGGCTCATGGGCGATCAGCACGCTCGCGTCGTGGGCGAGCTCGCGGGCCACGACGAACTTCTGGAGGTTGCCACCGCTGAGCTCCCCGGCCAACTGGTCGTGCCCGGTCGCGACGACGCCGTAGTCCCTCAGACAGTCGTCGGTGCGCTCATCGACCTCGGATCGTTCGAGCCAGCCACCGCGACGGGTGTAGCGAGGGTCGACCCGGGCCGTGAGCAGGTTGTCGGCCAGCGTGGCCTCGGCTGCGACCGCGGCCTGCTTCACGTTGCTCGGGACCAGACGCACGCCCTTCCGGCGGCGGCGCCACGGCGAGAGGGAGGTGACGTCACGCCCGTCGAGCAGCACCGGCGCGAACGCGCCGTGGCGTCGCAGCCCGGTGAGCGTGGCGACGAGCTCGTCCTGCCCGTTGCCGGCGACCCCCGCGATGCCGACGATCTCACCCTCGGCGACGGCGAGTGCGGAGCCGGCGCGCAGCCTCATCCGGTTGTGGCGGGTGCCGTCGTGATCGCCGCGTGCCCGGCCGCGATCCCCGCGGTGCGACCGCCCTCGCCCCGGGTCGACCGCGGCGGTCTTGGAGGTCATGGCGCGGCCGAGCTCGGCGAGGTCGAACGGGGGCTCGTCGAAGGTCGCAACCGTCTCGCCGCGTGCCAGGACGCTGACCCGATCGCAGAAGGCAGCGACCTCACGCAGCTTGTGGCTGATGAACACCGCGCTCACGCCGGTGGGGGTCAGCCCCCGGATCATCTCGAAGAGGCCGTCGACCTCATGCGGTGTCAGGTACGTCGTCGGCTCGTCGAGCAGCAGGCAGCGGGCGCCGCGGTGGATGACCGAGAGGATCTCCACGCGCTGCTGGAGGGAGACCGGCAGCCGGTCGGCCTGCGTGTCCAGCGGCACCTCCAGGCCGGTGGAGTCCATGAGCTCGGTGACCTCACGCCTGAGTCGCCGCCAGTCGACCCGACCTCCCGCCGGAGCAGCGAGAGCGATCTGCTCGATGACGGTCAGGCCCGGCACGGTCGAGAGCTGCTGTCTGACCAGGCCGACGGCGGTGTCGACGCTCACCTCCCCGGCGTCGGCGGCGATCTCCCCCGCGATGATGCGCATGAGCGTGCTCTTCCCGGCGCCGTTCTCACCGACGAGGGCGAGGATCTCGCCCTCGTCGACGGCGAGGTCGGCACGGGTCAGGGCAGGGACGCTGCCGAACCGTCGGGCGACGGCCCGGCACCGGACCACGGTCGAGCCGGGCCGCTGCGTGGTGTGGCGCTGCGATGTCATGCGCTCGGGACGTCGACCTTGCCGCTGACGACGTCGTCGTAGGCCTTCTTGCCCGCCTCGACGACATGGGCGGGCAGCTGGTAGTCGTCGGTGCCGTCGTCGGTGATGTACGGGATCGAGAAGACGCCGTCGGCGAGGCCGAGCTCGTTGGACCCGGCCGTCGCCGTACCTTCGACGAACTGCGCGATGGCGAACCGGGCCTCCTCGTCGGCCGCCTCCGCGGCGATGAACGCCACGGCGGGATCACGGTCCTTGGCCGCCGCATAGTCGGACAGGTCGCTGGCCACGACCTGATAGCCCTTGTCGTCGGCCTGGAAGTACACCTCGAGGTTCGACCCGGCGGCCGAGTAGATGACGTCGGCGCCCCGGGTGGTCTGGGAGCGGGCGACGGCAGCGGCCTTCGCCGCGTCGGAGAAGCTGCCCACCGCGTTCTCGAGGACCTCGACCGAGGGATCGACCGACTGGGCGCCTGCCTTGAAGCCGGCGCTGAACCGCTTGAGGGGCGGCGAGTCGTCGCCCAGGACCACGCCGAGGACGCCCGACTCGCTCATCGCCGCGGACATGGCGCCGGCGACGTAGGTGCCCTGCTCGTTGGCCGGGCTGTAGTTGTAGACGTTGTCGCCCTCGGCCGCGCCGCTGAGGATGAAGAACTTCTGGTCCGGATAGTCGCGAGCGACCTCGGTGACGATCTCGCCGACGGCGAAGAACGCCGTACCGATCGCCTCGTAGCAACCCTTGTCGGCGGCGGCCCGGAGATTGTCGGCGACCTGGGCCAGGCCGGTGCCGTCGACGATGTCGATGTCGACGCCCTCGTCCTTCTCGGCCAGTTCGAGACCGCGCTGGATCGTCTGCTGCGCGGTGTTGCTGGCGGTCGGCTGCTCGAACACGAACGCGTAGCCGCAGTCACCGCCGGACGCGCTGTCGGGGTCGCCGCAGGCGGCGAGGGCGGCGACGCCCACGAGGGCGGCCGCTGCCGCGGCCGGGGCTCGTCGAGCCGACCGTGCGCGCAGGTGGATGCTGATGGACATGTGGTTGCTCCCTCGGGTAGCTGGATCCGAGACGGGTGGGTGGTTCGTGGTCGGTGGACCGTCAGAGCTGATGCTCGGTGGCGATGTCGTGGCCGCGCTCGATGTGCGCGAGGGTGGCCGGGTCCGCATGGACGGACAGGTCGACGAAGAGGGCGTCGACGATGGCCAGGTGGGCGAGCCGGCTCGCCATCGCCTCGACGCGGACCCCGGTCCCCTCGCCACCGGTGACGAGCGCGTGGGTGGCGAGCTGGGTCAGGGGGGAGCGGGCGAAGCTGGTGATCGCGACGACGTCGGCACCGCGGTCGGCGGCGGTCTGGGCACTGGCGAGCGTCTCGCGCGTCGCACCGGTGTGGCTGATCACCAGCGCGACGTCACCGGCGGACAACAGGCCGGCCGACAGGTGCTGGGTGAGGCTGTCGACGGGTGCGTCGACGGTGAGACCGAGCAACCGCAGCCGGTAGGCGGCGTCCTGGGCGATCGGGCTGGACGGTCCGACGCCGATCAGAAGGATCCGACGTGCCTGACGCAGCGCGCGGCTGGTTGCGGCGAAGGCGGCTCGGTCGAGGGTGGAGAGGCTGCCGCGCAGGACGCCGGCGCTGGAGCTGACGACCTTCTCCAGCACGTCGCCGCTCTCGTCCGCCGGCACGACCTGGTCGAAGTCGTCGGGCGACCCCGGTGCGGCAGCCGTCGCGACGAGCTGGCGCTTCGCGTCGTGGTAGCCGCGGAAGCCCATGCGCTGACACGCTCGCACGACCGTGGACTCCGAGGTGCCCGCGAGCTCGGCCACATCGCTGACGCTCAGCACCCCGACCCTCTCGCCGCGCTCCAGCAGGACCGTCGCCACCCGCGCATCACTGCGCCGCAGGGTCGCCAGGACGCCACGGATCCGCTCCACCGCGGTCGCCTCCGCTGCCGCGGATGCCGCGTCGTCCGGGAGGTTCTCGCCGACTGCCTCGCTCGCCGTCATACCGTCTCCACTCTTGCAAGGAATCTTGCCTTTGATGCACTCTTAGGCAAGAAGAGTTGCTTGAAGGAGCGCCCGCGTCAAGAGGCGGGCGGCAAGTTTCCTCATCGTTCACACGCAGTACGCGGAAGGTGGTCGCAGGTGGAGTCGTGGGAGATGGTCATGCGCCTGGGGGTCGCGGCGGCCGCCGGACTCGCGCTGGGCCTCGAGCGACAGCGCGGGGCGCATCCCGCCGGGGCGCGCACCCATCTGCTCGTCGCGGTGGGTGCCTGCCTCTTCACGCTGGGCGGTGCCTACGGATTCCTCGACATCGACCGCGTGACCCCTTGGGACCCGGCGCGCATCGCGGCCCAGGTCGCCTCCGGCATCGGGTTCATCGGCGCCGGCGCGATCTTGCAGGACGGCACCTCCACGCGCGGCCTGACGACCGCCGCGACGCTGTGGATCAGCGGCGCACTGGGGGTGTGCATCGGCGCCGGACTCATCGTGGAGACCCTGGCCGCCGAGGCCATCGTGATCGTCGCGCTGACCGCACTCACCGCGCTCAACGATCGGCGTACGCGGGCGCGCACCGTGCGCATGCGGCTGTCCGTCACCGCCCACGGGCAGCTGGTCCCGCAGCCCTTCTGGTCCGAGCTGATGACTCTCACCGGGGAGGTCGAGGAGGTACGCCGCGGCATCACGCACGAGGCAGGGCACCCGGACGACGTGGTCGAGGTGGTCTTCACCCGGCGGGCGAGTCCCCAGCAGGAGGACCTGCTCCAATTCGTGGAGCCCCTCATGCTGCTCCCGACCGTGCGCGCGGTCGACCTCCAGCGGGTCGACTGATCCCCCGCCCCGCCGGCCAGGAATGCGCGCAGCGTGTCCGCGTCGACGAACCGGTGGGAGCGCATGCCCAGCGCGGCGGCCGCATCGACGTTGCTGGGCGTGTCGTCGACGAACACGCACTCGCGCGGCTGCGCGCCCGCCGCCCGGCAGGCGGCGAGGAACGCTGCCGGGTCCGGCTTCGCGACGCCCAGGGCCGCCGTACCGACGACGACGTCCAGCTCCTCCTCCAGTCGCAGGCGTCGGAGGTCGGCGGCCAGGCGGGTGGTGGCGTTGGTCAGCAGGGCGACCGTGGCGCCTCGGCTCCTCAGCTCCCTCACGATCTCGAGGACCTCCGGCACCACCGCGCCGGCCGGCTCCGACCAGTCGCGGACCACCAGCTCCGCGGCCGATCCGTGGCGGGCAGCCAGTCGCCGACCGATCTCGGCGCGCCACTGCTCGTCGGCCACCCGTCCGGTGACCGCCTCGCGCAGCAGATCGGCGTCCCGGAAGGCGACCGCCGCCAGGCTTCCCGCCGGAAGGCCGTGACGACGCTCCGCACCGGCGACGATCTCGGGATCCCAGTACCGGAGCACGCCGTCGAGATCGATGACGACCACGCGCGCGGTCACCGCCCCGGGCTCGATTCGATCACGCCCGACTACTCGATCGCGCCTCGATCGCGCCGCGGACGATCTCCGCGACCCGCTGCTCGGTGACCTCGTCCAGCTCCTCGACGTACCACGCCGCGGGGATCAGCAGCCCGTCCCTGCCCCCGGCCGGCTCGAGCCTGGCCTTCTCGCTCACGCCGAGGCTCATCCGCTCGTCGTTGCGGAAGAACACGAGGACCGGGCTGCTCGCCGACGTGGCATAGCCGGGCATCCCGTACCAGATGCGCGGCTTGAGCTCGGGCGCCGCGGCGACGATCACGTCGTGCATGCGCTGCATGACGGCCCGTGCCGGCTCGTCCATGCCCGCGATCTTGTCGAGGACCTGCTGGAGGTTCCTGTCGTCCTTGGTGGCCACGATCATGTCCTTTCGTCAGTGAGACCGGCGCGCCGGAAGGCGCAGCACCCCACTCGGACATGTCCTGATCTGCTCAGGTCTCTCCGCAATGATTCAGGCGATCACTCGCCTGGAAGCGCAGTAGGTGGCGCGTCTGATCGCCACGCCGTTCACGCTAGCACGCGGTCACACGTTGAAGCGGAACTCCACGATGTTCGCGTCGGCAGTCTCGAAGGTCGGGGCTACTCGATGTGTCGTGCAGATGGCGCACTGCCCTTGACCTTCACCGGCCTACGAAGGCTCTTCGCCTCTCACCACTTCGGCCTGTGTCACCCATCGCGCGAACAGGCTCCATGCCGCCAGCGTCTCCAACGCCTCTTGTTCGGTCAGGTCGTCCGCACCTACGTGGTTCAGTGGGTTCCGAACACCAGAAAACAGACCCTGCCCGAGCATGATCGCTCCGATGTGCCGGTCCTTGAACAAGTCCGGGTTCGACTCGTCGCACAGACGCAGACGCACCTTCCCGGGCTCGGGGGGTGATGTGCCGAACACCTCCTGCACCAACTTCGTCTCTCCGAGGTCAGGACGCTCAGCCTTCGCTTTCAACTGGGTGTTGACGTTGATCGCGGCAGCCCAGACAGCGGCGTCATGGTTGTCGCTCTCCCAGTGCGGTCGGGCAGCGTCCCAGACCCACGGATGGAGCGTGTCAGCCGCCAGGGCCGGGCCGGGCGACAACAAGCCCAGACGCTCTCGGACCTCGTAGCCTTCCTCTAGCTCGAAGATGAGCGAGCGCACGTCTCCGGCTTCCAGGGTCCAGCGGTAGCCGTTGTTCCACTTCTCCCAGACAGTGTCGGCAACAAGGCGGACCCGGTTCCCAACGCGGTTGCGCTCTTCCTTCGTGCCTCGGGCACGTGTCTTCGGCCCGTGCGGTTCGCGCTCATCGTCGGGAATCGGCACGCGCTCCTGTAGCCGAAGCCACTCCCGGCACTGCTCGATTGCCCACTCGGTATCCACGTCTACGATTCTCGCAGCGAGCACCGACAAGCTCCGACACTTCGGGAAGAAGGAACTCAGGGTCCGACTCTTCCCGACCTCGTGGGCCGGGTCTGCGCCACCGGGTAGGCTCATCCGGCGGCCGGACCATGTCCGGCTTGCGTACCGCCGGATGAGCCTACCCGGTGGCGCAAGCCCAAAAAAAGACCCGGCCCACGAGGGGCCGGGTGAGTAACTGAGTGAAGAGTAGCGCGCCTACGCACACGCGTCCAAGTACACCCACATCTGTGCGTGTCTGCTACGTCACCAACCCCGTGGCTTCGTGTACGTTCCGGCCGGGTCTGGCAACTGGTTCGACAGGTAGGTGGGCGGCTTCAGCTTCCACCACCAGTGGTTGCCGACTCCGTCGGACTTTTTTCCAGTGAGGTCACCTGCGGTGTAGCCATCACGGGGGTTGATCAGACCAACAGGGACACGGTTGCGTACTTCCTTAATCGGGAACGCCAAGTCGCTGTCGTTCGACACGACCACCGCCGCGTCAACGACTCCGGATGTCACATCGAAGATCAGGTGCGAAGCAACGTTGACATCACTGCCCTTCTCCTCAAGGTGCAAGTAGCTGACCATGAACTCAGCGTCGGGCACTTTCCGTCCGCTCGCGTCTCGGACCATCACCGGCCAGTTCGAGGTAGTCAGCACTGGCCGACGAGTCGCCGGATCTTGGGTGGCAAGCAGGCCGTTCTTAACCCTGGCGACGTAGTTGCCGTACTCGATGTGGTCCACGGAGTTCGTTGCCAGGAGTGCCTTCAGGTAGACGTCCTGATCCTGATGCGCGGATGGGTTGGTAACTGCATCCACACGTGCCGTGCAGTAGACGATCCGCTCGATCGATGCGTTGGGCCACTGACCTTGCCTCGCGATGACGTCAGCCACGAGCGATCGCACGTCGATCCACCGCCACCCTGCTGTGCCGCGTCCACACTGGGACCGACCTCCGTAGTAGAGGTTGTAGCCATCCACGTATACGCCGACTCGCATGCGCTGAAGGATAGGTGCAACTGAGTCGCCCTATGCATGTGTAGACGTCACTGAGCAAAGGAAGCAACATGCTGTGTCCCAGCATGTCGTTCGCGATTCCGGCAGTGGAGAGACGAGGCGTTCGTTAGGTGCTGGCGCGCAGACTTGACGGTGCGAGTGGGGACGGGCTGCCAAGCGGCCACCTCGGGTACCGCAGGCGCTGGCAAGTAAGAGTCCCCGGGAGTGGTGGGGTTTGAGGGACCAGCGGCGAGGCGTCAGCACGTAGGCGGCCATCGGCGGGATCTTCGGTGTGAACGACCAAGAACACACTGAAGAAGGAGTCCCTCCGATGGCCTTGCCCCAGTCTGCCCTGTCCGAGATCCTCGACGCGTTTCGTGCCGGTGATGGTGTCGACCTGATCCGTGAATCGGTCCGTGTCGCGCTCCAGGAGCTGATCGAACTCGAAGCGACCGAACGGATCGGCGCCGCGCCCTACGAGCGCACCGAGGACCGCACCAACGAGCGCAACGGCCACCGGACGCGGCCGTTGACCACCAAGGCCGGCGACGTCGAGCTGCGGATCCCCAAGCTCCGCAAGGGATCGTTCTTCCCGATCATCCTCGAACCCCGCCGCCGCATCGACCAGGCGCTCTACGCGGTGGTGATGGAGTGCTACGTCCACGGCATCTCCACGCGCAGCGTCGACGACCTGGTCGAAGCGATGGGCGGCTCCGGGATCTCCAAGTCCGAGGTCTCCAGGATCTGCGCCAACCTCGACGAGACCGTCGGCGCGTTCCGCACCCGCACCCTGGACCACGTCGAGTTCCCCTACATCTACCTCGACGCGACCTACCTCCACGTCCGCAACAAGCCCGGCAAGGGTGGCCAAGTCGTGTCCATGGCCGTGGTCGTCGCGACCGGCGTTACCGCCCGTGGGGACAGGGAGATCCTCGGACTGGACGTCGGCGACAGCGAGGACGAGACGTTCTGGCGAGCGTTCCTGCTCAGCCTCAAGCAGCGAGGTCTGGGCGGGGTACAACTGGTGATCAGCGACCAGCACTCCGGGCTAGTCGCAGCCCTGTCCCGAGCGTTCCAGGGCGTCGCGCACCAACGGTGTCGTGTCCACTTCGCCCGCAACCTCCTCGCCCACGTCCCCAAGGGTCAGGCCGACTACGTCGCCGCAGCGTTCCGGATGATCTTCGCCCAAGCCAAGCCAGCCGACATCGACGCGGCCTGGGACCGCACCCGTGAGGAGTTCGCCCTCAGGTGGCCCAAGATCGGTCCCTACATGGACGACGCGAAGACCGAGGTCCTCGCCTTCACCGCGTTCCCGCGCGAGCACTGGCGCAAGATCTGGTCGACCAACCCGCTCGAGCGGGTCAACAAGGAGATCAAGCGCCGCTCCCGCGTCGTGGGGATCTTCCCCAACCCCGCTGCGGTCATCAGGCTGGTCGGAGCCGTGCTGATCGACATGCACGACGAGTGGATCGCCGCCGATCGCCGCTACCTGTCTGAAGGCTCGATGGCGAAGCTCTACGAGACCAGCGATACTGACCCCGTCGCCGCCATCGAGGGCAGCGACTCGTAGGCACCGAGGATCACCTCAAAGCCCACCACCCCGCGGGGCTCTGTCCGCTGGCAATGGCGACTCAGGAGCGTCGGGCCGAGACGATCAAGATGTCTTATTGTGACGGAACTCCACGACGTCCCCGTCGGCCATGACGTAGTCCTTGCCCTCCATCCGCACCCGGCCGGCCTCCTTGGCCTTGGCCATGGACCCCGCGGCGACGAGATCGTCGAACGAGACGACCTCGGCCTTGATGAAGCCCTTCTGGAAGTCGGTGTGGATGACGCCGGCGGCCTCGGGGCGGTGGCGCCCTTGGGGATGGTCCAGGCGCGGGACTCCTTGGGGCCGGCGGTGAGATAGGTCTGGAGACCGAGGGTGTCGAAGCCGACCCGGGCGAGGACCTCGAGGCCGGGCTCGGTCACGCCGGCCTCCGCCAGGAACTCCGCGGCCTCCTCGTCGTCGAGCTCGATCAGCTCGGCCTCGAACTTGGCGTCGAGGAAGATCGCCTCGGCGGGAGCCACGAGCTCGCGCATCCTGTCCTTCAAGGACTCGTCCTGGAGCTCGTCGGCGTCGCAGTTGAAGACGTAGATGAACGGCTTGGCGGTGAGCAGCGACAGCTCGCGCAGCAGGGCGCGGTCGATGGAGGTGGCGATGATCGGCGTACCCGCCTCCAGCGCCTCCTTCGCCGCACGCGCGGCCTCCAGGTTGGCGGCGAGGTCCTTGACCTTGCGCGCCTCCTTCTCCAGCCGTACGACGGCCTTCTCGACCGTCTCCAGGTCCGCGAGGATCAGCTCGGTCTGGATGGTCGCGATGTCCGAGCCCGGGTTGACCTCGCCGTCGACGTGGGTGACGTCCTCGTCGCGGAAGACGCGGGTCACCTGGCAGATGGCGGCGGACTCGCGGATGTGGGCGAGGAACTTGTTGCCGAGGCCCTCGCCCTGCGAGGCGCCGCGAACGATGCCGGCGATGTCGACGAACTCCACGGTCGCGGGCAGCTGGCGCTCGGAGCCGAAGATCTCGGCGAGCCTCGCGAGGCGCGGGTCGGGCACGCCCACGACGCCGACATTGGGCTCGATGGTGGCGAACGGGTAGTTCGCCGCGAGGACGTCGTTCTTGGTCAGCGCGTTGAAGAGCGTCGACTTGCCCGCGTTGGGGAGACCGACGATGCCGATGGTGAGTGCCACGGGCGCTGAGTCTAGGGCGGTACGACGAAGGGGCCCGAATCACCGCCGGGCCCCCTCGCCGCTCACCGAGCGCTCACCAGCGACGGCTCAGGAGCCGTACAGGGCCCGTACGCCGGCCGCGTCGGAGGCCTGGAACTCCAGGTCGGCCGAGCTGCCGTTGCACTGGGGGTAGTGCATGATCGACGCCGCGTCGTACGGCGTCAGGGGTCGCCAGCTGCTGTCCTCGAAGCAGGTGCCCGCCTCCGGGCGGGTGTGCTCGTGGCGGAACCCGAGCGCGTGACCGAGCTCGTGGCCGAGGATGTCGCCGGGCTCCCAGCTGCCGGAGCTCCAGATGGAGTCGGCGACGAGCACGTTGCGCTGGCTCTCGGGGGTGCTGGGGAAGAAGGCGCGCGCGATGTACTGCGACGTCACGACCGGCTCGACGGAGAACAGCACGCTGCTGTTGGCCGTGGTGCACGCGCCGTCCTGGGCGGGCACGTAGACGAAGTCGATCCGCGAGCTGGCGCTCTCCCACAGGCCGGCGCCGGCGCTCATCGCGGCGACGACGTCGGCGTGCCGCGAGCCGAACCGCGTGCTGACGCAGTAGGTGAGGCTGAGCGCCTGCGCGGCGCTCCACTTGTCGTCGCGGCCGTCGGTGGTGTTGACGACGAGGCTGGTGTCCTTGCCGGCCTTGCCGCGCTTGCCGACCATGCGGTCGTAGAACGCCCGCAGCTCGGCCCTGGTGCTGATCACCTCGTCGCCGTTGACGACATAGGCGCCGTCGACGTCGACGTACGTCGCGGCCTCGAACTGGCTGAACGTCGGCACGTCCGCGGTGCTGTCGGCACCCGCGGACGTCGACACCGCCGCGCCCGCGAGGGCGGCGACGAGGCACGCGACCCCGGCGGAGATCTTGTGGACCCGAGAGGAGAACATGCAAGAACCTTTCGATGGAAGGGATGGTTCGCGCTCATCGAAACGCCGCCACCCCGCCTGCGACAAGAGATCCTGCGGCTCAGAAAGGAGCAAGGCCCGCGGTTGCACGAAGGTGAACCACGGACCCTGCGGAAGGTCTCGGTAGAGCCGCTCAGGCCGGCATGGCCGCGCGGTGCGGGTCCATCGACCCGATGTGCTGCTGCGACTCCTCCAGCCCCTCGTCCGAGGGCTCCACGCCCTGGTTGAAGACCCGGTCGCGCTGCTTCTCGCGGACGTCGTGGTGCGCCTCGGCCGGGACGTCGAAGCCGAAGTGCGCCTGCGCCTCGCGCACGCCCCAGACCCGGTCGCTCTTCGGCGGAATGCCGAGGATCGCCGGCGCGGCGATCTCCACGGCCTGCGGCGCGAGCAGGTTGAAGAGGGCCAGGCGAGCGTTCATCGAGCGCTCGAAGAACGCGTGCAGCGCCTTGTTGCCGACCAGCGCGACGAGGTCGATCGCTCGGCTCTGGCGGAGGTTCGCCATGTCCCGCATGTACTTCGGGTACGTCGAGACGACGCCCTTGCTCATGATCCACATCGCCGGCCCGAGCAGTCTCCTCTGCCAGCCCGGCATGCTCGGCGGCAGCGCCACGCTGAGCGGCATGATGAAGTGGATCATGTCCTGCGCGGCCTCGGAGGCGGCCAGGCGCGGGCGCCACTCCTCGAAGTACCGGTGCACCTCGGCGCGACTCGTCGGCACCTCGGCCGGGTCGATCGTCTGCAGCTTCGCGATCTCGGCGCACTCGGTCCAGAACCGGCTCTCCTCGTCCTCGGTGAGCTTGCCGGGGCCGAACATCTCGTAGCACTTGAGGATCGAGTGCCACGCGGTCACGTGGATCCACAGCTGCGACGAGGAGCTGTTGGCGTCGTACGTGCTGCCGGTGACGGGGTCGTGGCCGACCGCCTTCGAGTGCACCTTGACCAGCACGTCGGCGGCCCTGGCCGTCTGCTCGGCACCGCCGAAGAGCTGCATGGCGAAGTAGCGCAGGGTACGGCCGTAGCGGGTCGACGGCCGGTACTTCACGCCGCCGGACTGCACGACCGCGGCGGCGAGGTTCGGGTCGAAGTGCTCGATCGTGACGGCTCGCGCGAACCCGAGGACGTACGACGTCGGGTGCGACCACACCCTCCACGAGACCGAGTCCGGTCCGAGGAAGCCGTAGTCGGCCATCGGCTCGTAGCTGGCGAGCATCTTCCTGCGGCTCTGCACACCCAACATCGGGCTCTCCTCATCTGATTGCTACACATGCGTAGGTTCACGAACTTTACACCAGTGGAATATTGTCAAGCGGGTGAAAGAGGTCACTGCTCCTCCGAAGCGGCGCTACGCGAAGCGGCTGCCGGTCGAGCAGCGCCGCGAGCACCTCCTCGACGCCGCACTGCGCGTCCTGGTCCGCGACGGCTACGAGAAGGTCTCCATCGAGGCGATCGCGCGCGAGGCCGGCGTGACCCGACCGGTCGTCTACAACGCGTACGACGGCCTCGAGCCCCTCCTCCACGCACTCCTCGACCGGACCCAGCGCCGGGCGCTGGCCTCCGCGCTGCGCCTGATGCCGGACGGCGGCCTCGAGGGGGACGTCGACGAGTGGATCATCCAGGCGGCCGGCGGGCTCATCGACGTCGTACAGAAGGAGCCGGAGGTGTGGCGTCCGGTCCTCGGCATGACCCGGAACGCCCCGGCCATCGTGCGGGACCGGATCGAGTCGACCCGCGAGCTGATCCGCGGCTACATCGCCGACGCGCTGCAGGTCGGCATCGAGCGGCGCGGCGGACCGTACGTCGACGTCGACGTCCTCGCCCACCTGGTGATGATCACCGCCGAGCACTTCGGCCGGCTCGTGCTCGACCAGCCGGAGAAGTACGACCGCGAGCGCCTGGTCGGCGCGCTGGAAGGGCTGCTCAGCGCCACCCGGCCGGTCGAGGACTAGCCTCGCTACTTCCGTCGGGACGGCGCCTCGAGCCGTCGTCTCGCCCACTTCGTCGATTGATTTTCGCCTGTCCACAGGCGGGGTTCCTCGTTTCGTTGTGTCGGAGCCGGGTGAGAGAATCCAGTCATGGATCTCGGAACCACGCCCCGCTCGACAGCCACCACGGCTGGCGTGCTGTCCGCGATCCGTGCCGAGGTCGAGGGCCGTCAGGCCTCCCAGATCCGGGAGTGGGAGGCGATCGTCGCGTGGGCCAGCGCCAACATCGTGACCTCACCGGAAGGCGCTGCGACCATCACCGACGGATACCTCGACACCGGCGTCCCGATCGCCGGCGCGAGTGCGCCGCTGGTGTCGGAGTTCGCGCTCATGGAGCTCGTCGCCGTGCTCGGCCGCTCCCCCGACGGCGGACGGGCGTATGTCGGGCGGATCATCGAGTGCGCCTGGCGACTCCCGCAGGTCTACGCAGCCGTGGTCGCCGGGCGGCTGACCCCGTGGCGGGCCGAGAAGATCGCAGACCTCACCCACAGCCTCAACGCCGACGCCGCCGCGTTCGTGGACCGGCAACTCTTCAACGCCTCCGGCGTCGGCTGGGCCCAGCTCGACCGGCTCATCGCCGAGGCCATCGTCCGACACGACCCCGAGAAGGCCGAGACCGAGCGACAGGTCGCGAGCGATCAGCGGTATGTGGAGGTCGGGGACCCCGACACCAACGGCATGGTCCACCTCTCCGGCGTGATGGACGCCGCCGACGGACACGACCTCGATCAGGCGATCGCCCGCCGCGCGTCCCTGCTGGGCGACCTCGGCAACGAGCAGTCGCTGGACGTGCGCCGCTCGATCGCCCTCGGCGAGATCGCCCGGGCCGATCTCACCCTCGACCTGGAGGGCTCGCCCGGACGCAAGGCAGTGCTCAACGTCCACATCACCGACACCACCCTCACCGGAGCAGGACCATTCGCGAATCCGGTCGGCAGGTGGGAGGAGGGCCGGTGCCCGGTCGCGAGTGAGCAGATCCGCGACTGGCTCAAATCGGCGTCCACGATCATCGTGCGGCCGGTGATCGACCTCGCCGACCACGTGCCGGTCGACTCCTACGAGATCCCCGACAGACATCGGGCACGCGTGATCCTGCGCGACCACACCTGCCGCTTCCCCCACTGCACGAGACCCGCTGCGAAGTGCGACATCGATCATGCCCGGCCCCACGGCGAGGGCGGACCGACCTGCCCCTGCAACGAGGTCGCCCTATGTCGACGGCATCATCGTGCCAAGACGCACTCCCGGTGGCGCTACGACATCACCGCACTGGCGACCTACGAGTGGACCAGCCCGAACGGGTTCCGGTTCCGCGTCGACCACCGCGGCACCCACCCCATCAGACCAAGCCCGTCCACCGACCCATGCAGCACAGCACCCCCTGAGCGCCCGCGCAGCGAGGCGCCGTAGCCGACCCGGCGGATCCGGGCGGCGAGCGCCAGCGAGCACGCACTGATGCGCCGGGTCGGCGGGCGCCAGCAGCGGATCCCAGCCGACCACTGCGGCGCCCCATCACGTCAGCGGTAAAGAAGACCCCGGCCGAGGGAGCTGCAAGCCGAGCAGATCAGCCCTCGAACCGCTCCGACAACGCGTACCGCAGCAGCGCGACGTCGCCGATCGCCCGGCTCTCCACCAGCTCCGCGCGGTGGTCGGGACACCACGGGAACGTGAAGGGATAGCCGGTCACCGGGTCGTCGGTCGCGTAGAGCCGCTCTTGGTGGAGCACCGCGTCGCCGCCGTACCGGTAGACGTGGAGGTCGGGGAACCCGCCGGCGGCCGCGCCGACTGCCAGGGCGCCGAGGATCACGGCGACGACGACTGCCGGTCCGGCAACCCGCCGTACGCGGTCCATCGCCTGAGCCTAGGCTTGCGGCGTGCGACTGGCCACCTGGAACGTCAACTCCCTCCGCACGCGGATCGACCGCGTCGAAGCCTTCCTCGACCGGCACGACATCGACGTGCTCGCCGTCCAGGAGACCAAGGCCCGCGAGGACCAACTGCCGCTGATGGGGCTGCAGGCACGCGGGTACGACGTCGCCGCCCACGGCCTCAACCAGTGGAACGGCGTCGCCCTGATCAGCCGGGTGGGACTCGAGGACGTCACCGCCGGCTTCCCCGGCCAGCCCGGCTTCGGCGACGCCGCCGAGGTCGAGGCCCGCGCCCTCGGCGCCACCTGCGGAGGGGTGCGGGTGTGGAGCCTGTACGTCCCCAACGGCCGCAAGCCCGACGACCCCCACTACGTCTACAAGCTCGACTGGCTCTCCCGCCTGCGCTCGGCCGCGGAGTCCTGGCTGGACGTCCCCACCGCCCTCGTCGGCGACTGGAACATCTGCCCCACCGACGACGACGTCTTCGACATCGCCCAGTTCAAGAACTCCACCCACGTCACCCCCGCCGAGCGCGCCGCCTTCCAGGCGTTCCTCGACGGCGGCTGGACCGAGGTGACGCGCACGCACGCGCCGTCGTACACCTACTGGGACTACTACCGCCAGCGGTTCGAGCGCGACCGCGGGCTGAAGATCGACTTCGTCCTCGGGTCCGCGTCCTTCGCCGAGCGGGTCACCGGCGCGTTCATCGACCGCGAGGAGCGCGACCCGTCGGTGTTCAGCGGTGCGCCGTCGGATCACGCGCCGGTGGTCGTCGACCTGGCGGACTGACGCGGCGGCGCAGTCACTCAGGCACGATGGAAGACGACCGTCCTGCCAGTGAGATCGACCTGCGATGCCTTCCAGCCGGCATCGATGATCGCCCTCGCCACGGCGCTTCCCTCGTAGCTGTGCCAATGGGCGACGTGCACCATCGACGAGTTCGGCAAGGCGAAGCCGAGCACGGCCTCGACCTCGGCGAAGGTCGCAAAGACCTCGCCCGCGTCCTGCCTCTTCAGCCACCGCCAGAGGGGCGCGTACTTGCCGGCATGCATGACAGTCGGCCCTGCACCGGACGCCGACGGCACCCGGCCGCCGTCCGGATCTCCCGCCCACGACAAGGCGCCGGCGGGGAGTGCAGGCGAGCTGCTGCGCGCCGCAAGCGCATAGACGTCCTCACGGGTCCAGATCACGACCGGCGGACCTGGGCGATCCACGAGCGTCTGGGCGAACTTCCGGAGGCCGACATCCTTCTCGCTCTCGCCGGCCAACACGATCACTCCCAGGCTGACCCCGGCATCGGTCAGGTTGAGCAGGTCGCCCTTAACGTGCTTGCGAGTGCGCCACGATGACTCGACCTCGAAGCCGATAACCGGCAAAGGCTGTGACCAGATCGGCACGTCGACGACCCAGACGACGTCGATGCGGCCACCCGGCACGGCATACTCCCGCTGCACGCCGAAGCCGAAGAGCTCCCCCGCCTCGCACAGCAGCCGGGTCAACTCGCGGTTCAGTTCCGGTGCGTCTTCCATGGTGCGGAGTCTGCCAGCGGGCCACGACACAACCGCCGACCTCGCGGCCCGAGCCGCGGCTCACAGTCCCTGCCAGGCCGGCTTGGCGTCGTACACCTCCCGGTAGTGGTCCCGCCGCGCCAGCCCGTCGGCGGCGGCCGGGTCGCACAGGACCGTGACGTGCGGGTGCAGCTGCAGGACCGACGCCGGGCAGGAGGCGGTGAGCGGCCCCTCGACGGCGGCGGCCAGCGCGGCGGCCTTGCCGGCACCGGTGGCGAGCAGCAGCAGGTGCCGGGCGCGGAGGATGGTGCCGAGGCCCTGGGTGAGCACGTGCCGCGGCACCTCGTCGACCGATCCGAAGAACCGGGCGTTGTCGCGCCGGGTCTCCTCGGTGAGCGTCTTGATCCGGGTCAGCGAGGCGAGGGAGGAGCCGGGCTCGTTGAACGCGAGGTGGCCGTCGGAGCCGATCCCGAGCACCTGGACGTCGACCCCGCCAGCCGCGACGAGCGCCTCCTCGTAGCGCTCCCCCGCCGTCGCCAGACCGGTCGGCGAGGGGTCGGGGCCGTGCACGCGGTCGGCGGGAATGCCGAGCGGATCGGTGAGCTCGCGGGCGATGGTGGCGCGGTAGCTCTCGGGGTGACCGGGCGACAGGCCGACGTACTCGTCGAGGGTGAAGCACCGCACCCCGGCATACGAAGGCCCCGAGCCCGCCGCATGACGCCGGATCAGCTCCCGGTACGCCGGCAGCGGGGTCGACCCCGTCGCCAACCCGAGCACGGCAGCACCCGCCCGCGCGCGGACGGCCGCCTCGATCACGTCCGCCCCCAGCGCTGCCACCTCCTCGACCGAGTCGAGCGGCACGACCTCCATCAGCGCCCACCTCCCTGCGACTGGTGGAGCACCCGGCCGCCGACGACGGTCGCGACCACGTTCAGGCCGTCGTCCACGAGGGTCAGGTCGCCGCGCGCGCCGAGGACCAGCCGCCCGCGGGAGGAGTCGCCGACGAGATCGGCGGCGACCGACGTACCGCAGCCGACCACCTCGGCGAGCGACCAGCCGGTCGCGGACCGCAGCACCCGCAGGCACTGCGGCAGGGACGCCGCTGAGCCGGCGAGGGTGCCGTCCTCGAGTCGCACCGTCCCCTCCCGTACGACGACGCGCTGGTCCCCCAGCCGCGCCGGGCCGTCCGGCATGCCGAGTGCGGCGGTGCAGTCGGTCACCGCGAGCAGCCGGTCGGGGCCGAGTGCGCGGGCGTAGGCCGCGAGCGTCGTGGGGTGCAGGTGGTGGCCGTCCGCGATCACGCCGGCCACCAGCCGGGGGTCGGCCAGCGCGGCGGCCACGGGCCCGGGGGCGCGGCCGGCCGGCGCGGGCATGGCATTGCCCAGGTGCGTCACTGACCGGGCGCCACGGTCGACCGCGGCGGCCATCTGCTCGGCGCTCGCCTCGGTGTGACCCAGCGCGACGACCACGCCCCGGGCGACCAGGGCCGACACGACGTCCAGCGCCCCCGGCAGCTCGGGCGCGATGGTCACCATCGCGACGCCGGCCTCCCGTGACCACCCCGCCACCAGGTCCCCGGAAGGCGGGACCAGCCGGTCGGCAGGGTGCGCCCCCTTGCGCGTGGTCGCGATCATCGGCCCCTCGAAGTGCAGGCCGAGCGGCCAGGCGCCCGCCCAGCCCGGCGGCGGGCCCGCCGCCAACACAGCCAGCGCCGAGACCCGCGCCGCGGGCGCGGAGGTGATGATCGTCGGCAGGAACGCCGTCACGCCGTACTCCGGCAGCGCCGCCGCCACCTCCCACAGCCGCTCCGGCTCGAGGGTCAGGTCGATGCCGGCCGCGCCGTTGACCTGCAGGTCGACGAGTCCGGGCAGCACGTGCAGCCCGCTGGCGTCGTACACCGGTGCGTCCCCGGCGCCGCCGGCCACCACGACACCGTCCGCGATCGCCACGTCCACCGATCCCCCGACCACCCGCAGCGAGGTCACGACGACGCCCTCCCCAACAGGGCCGCGCCCAGCGCCGCCACCGGTACGTCGAGCGGCGCCAGCCGCAGCCGGCCGGGCAGGTCCAGCGAGCGGAGGAAGGGCGATGCCGCGGCCTGCTCGGCCAGCGCGTGCGCGACCGCGCCCCGCAGCCGCTCCCCCACCTGCGCGACCCCGCCGCCGAGGACCACGACGGCCGGGTCGACGGTCAGCGCCACCAGCCGGACGGCGTCCGCGACCCGCGCCGCGAAGCGGTCCCGCACTGCCACCGCCTCGGCCGAGCCCGCGGCCGCCGCGTCGAAGAGGGCCTGCGCCGCCGGCCGCCCGTCGCCGGGCCAGAGCGCCGCGACCGCGGACCCCGACGCCACCGTCTCCAGGCAGCCGACCTGCCCGCACTCGCAGCGTGGTCCGCCCGGGTCGACCGGGATGTGCCCGATCTCCCCCGCGGCGTTGCGGGACCCGCGCCGCAGCCGGCCGTCGAGGACGAGCGCGGCGGCGAGGCCGGTGCCGAGGCTGAGGTACCCGAGGTCGTCCACCCCCAGCGCCGCCGCCGCCCCGAGTGCGGCGGCGTTGGCGTCGTTGTCGAGCACCACCCGGGCGCCGGTCGCGGCGGCGAGCCGGTCGCTGAACGGGTACCCGTCGGCCACGCCGAGGTTCACCGCGTGCCGGACCGTCCCGTGCACGACGTCCACCAGGCCCGGGATCCCGACCCCGATCACCCCGCCCTCCGCGCCCGCGGACGCCCGCAGCTTCTCGACCACCTCGGCGGCCACGGCGACCACCTGGTCGCCACCGGTCGGGCTCGCCACCCGCAGCGACGCCAGCACCTCGCCGTCCGCCGACGCGACGACGCCGAGGATCTTGGTCGCCCCGATGTCCAGTCCCATGAGCACGCCGCTCACCTGCTCCAGCCCGCCTCTCCGAGGATCTCCGTCACCGCCGCGATCGACGGCTGCCCATTGCCGCGCGTGCAGATCCGCGCGTGCGGCGCCCGCTCCCACCCGGTCCGGGGCCGGGCCAGCCCCACTCGACGACGACCAGCGGGCCGGGGTGCGCGGCGATCGCCGCGGTCACCTCCGCGCGCCGGTGCGCATCCCGGACCTGTACGACGAGCGAGCCGGTCGGCAGCGGATCCCCACCGCCCACGGTGAGATCGGCGACCAATCCCCAGCGCCCCGGGCCGACGGCGATATTCGCCTCGGTCTCCACGCTGACGACGCGGGCGCCCGTCAGGTCCGGCAGCGGCCCCTCGACGACGCAGGCCCGCCGCGCGGCCGCGACCATCTCCGACACCTCGAGGGACCATTCCTCACACCTCGCGCCCCCCTTTCCCACACCTTGGTGGAGGAGGGTGGCCCGGGCGGCGGCGGTGGTGAGGCGGGAGAGGGGGAGGCGGCCGGAGTCCACCGCGGCCACGATCGCCGTCTGGATCTGGCGGACCAGGCCGGCGTCCTTGTCGGGGCCGGTGCAGAGGAGGTCGCAGCCGGCGGCGAGGGCGAGCACGGCGGCCTCGGGGATGCCGCGCGCGGCGGAGGCGCCGGCCATGTCGAGGGCGTCGCTGACGACCGCGCCGTCGTAGCCCAGCTCGTCGCGCAGCAGCGCCAGCACCGGCGCCGACAGCGTGGCGGGGAGCGCGGGGTCCACGGAGGGGACCATCAGGTGCGAGGTCATCACCGCGGCCGCGCCGGCGTCCACCGCGGCCGCGAAGGGCACCAGCTCACGGGCCCGCAGCACGTCGATCGACGCCCCCACGACGGGGAGGGTCAGGTGGCTGTCCTGGTCGGTGTCGCCGTGGCCGGGGAAGTGCTTCACGCAGGCCGCCACTCCCGTCGACTGCAGCCCGGCCACCCACGCGGCCACGTGCCGGGCCACCAGCGCCGGGTCGGAGCCGAAGCTGCGGGTGCCGATCACCGGGTTGTCCGGGTCGCTGTTGACGTCGGCGACCGGGCCGAGGTCGAGGTCGATCCCGACCGCGGCGAGCTCGCGCCCGACCGCCGCACCGACCCGGCGGGTCAGGGACACGGAGTCCACCGCGCCGAGCACCCCGGCTCCCAGGACCGGGCTGGCCTCCCAGGCATGGAGCCGCGTGACGTCGCCGCCCTCCTCGTCGGCGGCGACCAGCGCGTCCGGCCGGGCCGCCCGGATCTCCCCCACGAGCGCCGCCGCGTCGGCGAGCGAGCCGGTCAGGTTGGAGCCGAACAGGCAGATCCCGCCCAGTCCCTCCGCCAGCAGATCCGCCCACGCAGGCGGCAGCGACGGGCCCGCGAAGGACGCGAGCTGCACCTGCAGGGCCAGCGCTGCGGCGTCCCGGCTCATCCCTTCACCGCACCCGCGGTCAGGCCGGTCACCATCCGGCGCTGGACGAGGAGGAAGAACACGATCACCGGGATGGTGATCAGCGTCGACGACGCCATGATCGCGCCCCAGTCGACACCTCGGCTGCGCGCGTCGGTGAACGCCACCAGCCACACCGGCAGCGTCTTGCTGGCCGGGTCGGTCATCACGACCACCGCGAGCGTGAACTCGTTCCACGCCTGGATGAATCCGAAGACCCCGGTGGCGACCAGGCCCGGCGCGAGCAGCGGCAGGGTGACCCGGAAGAATGCCCCCGTTCGCGAGCAGCCGTCCATCATCGCCGCCTCCTCGAGCTCGCGCGGGACCCCGTCGACGAACCCGCGCAGGGTCCACACGGTGAACGGCAGCACGCCGGCGACGTACACGAGGGTCAGGCCGATGACCGAGTTGAGCAGGCCCATCCCGTCGAGCATCTTGTACTGGCTGATGAACAGCGCCTCCGCCGGGATCATCTGGATGAGCAGCAGGGTCAGGATGAAGGTACGCCGACCGCGGGACCGGAACCGGCTCACCGCCACCGCCGCCAGGAAGGCGAACAGGAGCGCCACGACCACCGTGAGCAGGGTGACGCTGAGGCTGGTGACCATCGCGTCGCCGAAGCCGCCGTTGCCGAGGATCTTGCGGTAGTTGTCGAGGGTGCCGTGCCACGGGAACAGCACCGGCTCCTCGCCCTTGATCCGGTTGCGCGGCAGGAAGGACCGGCTGACCATCCAGTAGACCGGGAACACGCAGGCGAGCAGGACCACGATGCCGATCAGGTCGGCGCCGATCCGCACCGGAGTGGGAGTGCGACGGGCCATCAGTCCTCCTCCTGCTTGATCATCAGCCGGATGTACGGCGCGGTGAGGACCACCGTGAGCGCCAGCATGAACATCGCGGCGGCGGCCGCCGTGCCGAAGTCGCCGCCCTTGATCCCGAGCGTGTAGATGTAGGTGCCGAGCAGGTTGGTGTCCTTGCTGACGCCGCCGGCCTTCTGGAGCGTGTAGATCTGCGTGAACACCCGCAGGTCCCAGATCACCTGGAGCAGCACCACCACGAGCAGCACCGGCCGGATCGCCGGCAGTACGACGTGCACGAACCGCTGCCACCGCCCCGCCCCGTCGATCTCGGCCGCCTCCAGCACGTCCTCGGGGACCTGGGTGAGCGCGGCGTACAGGGTGAACACCACGAACGGAACGCTCATCCAGACCACGACGATGGTGGCCACCAGGAAGAACGACCACGGGTCGAGCAGCCAGCCGTGCCCCTGGAAGTCGCCGCCGGCCTGGGTCAGCAGCCAGTTCACGACGCCGTACTCGGTGTCGAAGAGGAACTGCCACACCGTCATCGCCGCCACCACCGGCATCGCCCACGCGAGCAGCAGCCCGCACTGCGCGAGGATCCGCACCGGGCGGCTCATCCGGGCCATCAGCAGCGCCAGTCCGAGCCCGATCCCGAAGGTCAGCCCGGCGTTGACGAAGCAGAACGCGATGGTCCGCAGCACCACGACCCACAGCCCGCTGTCGGTGAGCAGGTCGCGGTAGTTGCCGAGCCCGATCCACTCCGGCGGCTGCCCGAACTGCTGGGCGAGCCCGAACTCCTGCAGCGACAGCACCACCTGCCGGACGAGCGGATAGCCCAGGGCCAGCGCCAGCAGCGCAGCCGCGGGCAGCACCAGGCCGAGCGGCAGGCCCTGGCGGCGTACGGCGGCGCGGCGGGTCATCGGGCTCCTCCTCTCGGGCCGGGGATCGGGGCAGGCGGGCAGGGAACGGCGTCCGGCCGGCTGGAGGTCCGGCCGGACGCCGTCGATCATCGCCCTCAGTTCAACTCGGAGTCGATCTGCTGGTCGGCCTCGGCCGCGAGCTTGGTGACATCGCCACCCTGGGCGATCCGGCTGAACAGGTCCTCCAGCACGAACTTGCCCTCGACGGTGGCCCAGCTGGCCGCGGCCGGGGTGAGCTTGGCGTTCGAGGCGGCCTCGATGGTCGCCTGGGCGAACTCGTCGTCGCCGAGCTTGCCGGCGTACGACTGCCGGGCCGGGGTGAGGCCGTTCTCGGCGAGGATGGTCTGGTAGTCCTCGCTCAGCATCAGCGCGACCACGTCGTGCGCGAGATCCTGGTTGGGCGACTTGGCCGACACGGCGATGTTCGAGCCGCCGAGGAGCACCGGGGCGGGCTCGCCGTCGCTGCCCGGGAGGGCGAAGACGCCGACCTGCTCGGCCAGGTCGGGGCAGCCGCTCTCGGGGTCGGTGAGCATGCCGTAGACCCAGCCGGGGCGGGACATCATGCCGATCTTGCCGGCGCAGAACGGCGTCACCGGGTCGGACTCGTTGGCGTCGGCGGGCGCGCCGGACGCGGAGGTGTAGAGGTCCTGGAAGGCCTCGAGGCCCTTGATCGAGTCCGGCGTGGACAGGGTCGCCTTCCAGCCGTCGCCGTCGGGCTCGGCGAAGTCGCCGCCGGCGTCCCACAGGAAGGCCGCGCCGTCGCGCCAGTCCTTGCCGGGCAGCCAGTAGCCGGAGAAGTCGCCCTGCCCGCTGTCCTGCTTGAGCTTCTTGGCCGCCGTGACGAAGTCGGCCATGGTGGCGGGGACCTCGGTGATGCCGGCCTTCTCGAACAGGTCCTTGCGGTAGAAGACGTACGTCGAGCCGGCGTAGTACGGCACGGCATAGGTCTTGCCGTCGGCCGTGCCCGCCTCGACGAAGCCCTGCAGCAGGTCGTCCCCGCCGAGGTCGGCGAGGTCGCCGGTGAGGTCGCTGAACGCGCCGACGGTGGTGAAGGTCGCCGCCTGGGTGTTGCCGACCTCGACCACGTCGGGCGTCTGGTCGGCGGAGGTCAGCGCGGTGGTCAGCCGCTCGACGAGGCCCTCCCACTCCTGCTGCTCGATGGTGAGGGTGGAGCCGGGGTGCTCGTCCTCGAAGGTCTTCTTCAGCCAGGCGCGCGCCGCGTCGGGCGTGTCGGCGCCGTTGAGCCAGACGACGATCTCGGCCTTGTCGGGACCGCCGCTGCTCGGCTCGTCCGTGTCGGATCCGCATGCGCTGGTCACGCCCAGCAGGGCGGTGACGGCCGCCAGGGCCAGGGTCTTCTTGAGTCGCACGGCTAGTTTCCCTTCGATCTTCCTCATGGTTCAGGACACCCCCAGCTCGCCGGCGAGCACCACGCCCGTGGCTCCGGCGAGCACGCCGTCGTCGCCCAGGGACGACGTACGGACGACGAATTGCTGGGCCGAGACCGGCATCACCCGGTCCCGGACCGCCTGCTCGGCCACGCGGGCCAGCGGCTCGACCAGGTCGGCCGGTCCGCTGAGCACCACCTCGCCGAGGTTGAGCGTGGCGACGACCGGCGCGAGCGCCTGCCCGAGCCGGGCGCCGGCGTCGGCGAGCACGGCATCGGCCCGGTCCGCGGACGCGTCGGCGAGCTCGCGCCGCAGCCGCGGCACCGCCAGGTAGGTCTCCAGGCAGCCCGGCCGGCCGCAGCCGCAGAGGGGACCGTCGGGGTCGACCTGGACGTGGCCGATCTCGCCGGCGGCCCCGCCCTGCCCGTGCAGGAGCGCGCCGCCCAGCACCAGCCCGGCGCCGAGACCGGTGCTGAGCCGGAGCAGCAGCAGGCCGCCCTCGCCCCGGCTGCCGAAGACGAACTCCCCCATCACCGCGGTGTTGGCGTCGTTGGCGACGTAGACCGGCAGGTCGAGCGCGGCGGCCAGGTCGTCGGCGAGGTGGAGGTCGTGCCAGCCCAGGTTGGGCGCGTCGAGGACGACGCCCTCGGGCGTGACGACGCCCGGGGTCGCGACGGCGACGCCGAGCAGCGGGCGGCTGCTGCGCGCGATCAGGTCCGCCGCGAACTCCCGCACCAGCGCCACCGCGTTCGCCCCGATCCGGCCCTCCCGCGGGCGGGCGTCGCGGAGCACGACCTGCCCCTCGAGGGTGAGCACGGCCCCGGCGATCTGGTCGTCGACGGAGAGGTCGATGGCGACGACGTGCTTGGCGTCGGCGACCAGTCCCACGAGCGTCGGCGGCTTGCCCACGCGGCTCTCGGTCGGCGTACCCAGCTCCTCGACCAGGCCCTCGGCGAGCAGCTCCGCGACCAGGTCGGAGACGGTGACCCGGGTCAGGCCGCTGCTGCGGGCGAGGTCGGCCCGGCTGGCCGGGCCCGCCGCGAAGAGCTCCTGGAGCAGCATCGAGCGGTGGTGGCGACGGGAGTCGGCACGGTCGAGCTTGATCCGCTCTCGGGGCGACCGGGAGGTCGGGCTGCGCCAGGACATGTTTGTTAGTTCAGCACACTTACATATACCCTCGCAAGGGCAGAATGCGATCCAGGTCACAGATCAGGGCGAGGAGCAGCGATGGCCAGCATCACCTTCGAGGGCGCGCAGCGGTGGTACGATGGCGCGGACGCCCCCGCCGTGCCCGGCATCGACCTCGTGGTCGAGGACGGCGAGTTCCTCGTCCTCGTCGGCCCGTCCGGCTGCGGGAAGACCACCACCCTGCGCATGCTCGCCGGGCTCGAGGAGGTCGACGCCGGCCGGATCCTGATCGGCGAGCGCGACGTCACCCGGCTCGCGCCGAAGGACCGCGACATCGCGATGGTGTTCCAGAGCTATGCGCTCTACCCCCACAAGTCGGTGCGCGAGAACCTCGGCTTCGCGCTGCGGATCGCCCGCGTCGGCAAGGACGAGCGGGAGCGCCGGGTCGCCGAGGCCGCCGCGCTCCTCGGGCTGACCGAGCTGCTCGACCGCAAGCCCAAGCAGCTCTCCGGCGGCCAGCGGCAGCGGGTCGCGATGGGACGGGCGATCGTCCGCTCCCCCAGGTCTTCTGCATGGACGAGCCGCTGTCCAACCTCGACGCCAAGATGCGCGTGCAGACCCGCAGCGACATCGCCCGGCTGCAGCGCGAGCTCGGCGTCACCACGGTCTACGTCACCCACGACCAGGTCGAGGCGATGACCATGGGCGACCGGGTCGCGGTGATGAACGCCGGCGAGATCCAGCAGGTCGACGCTCCCCTGGCCCTCTACGACCGCCCGGCCAACCTGTTCGTGGCCGGCTTCATCGGCTCGCCGCAGATGAACCTGCTGCCGGCCCGGGTCGACGGCGAGCGCCTCTGCCTGGGCGGGTACGACGTCCCGCTCGACCCCGGCACCCGCGCCGCGCTGACGCCGGAGGTGACGGTCGGCGTCCGGCCGGAGGCCTGGACGCTCGTGGCGCCCGGCGCCGGCGTACCGGTCCGGGTCCACCTGGTCGAGGAGCTCGGCTCCGACGGCTTCGCCCACGGCACCGCCGACCTCGGCGACACCACCGCCCCCGTCGCCGTCCGGCTGCCCTCGCGCGGGCACGTCGGCCCGGACGACGTCCTCCACGTCGCCGTGCCCAGCGGGGCGCACGTCTTCGACACGGCCGGCGGACGCCGGCTCAGTCCCTGAAATGGCCGCCGGCATGCCCTAGCGTGGAGGCGTGAGCAGCGCGGCGCACCAGTGCTCCAAGACCCTGTGGGAGGAGGGGCGTCGTCCCGGCCAGGAGGTCGCCTCCCTGACCGTCGCGCTGCTGCTCACCGCGACCGTGCTCGACCTGCTGCTCTCCGACGGGCTGGGCCTGTTCTTCGACCTGGCGTTCGTGTCGCTGTGCGTGGGCGCCGCGCTCACCGTGCGCCCCCGCGACTTCTTCGTGATCGGCGTGCTGCCGCCGCTGGCGATGGCGCTCGTCGTCCTGCTCCTCGCCGTCAGCGACCGGGCCAGCATCGCCCGCCCGGACGACGGTCTCGCGCAGGCCGCGATCTCCGGGCTCTCCCGGCACGGCCTCGCCCTGGCGTTCGGGTACGCCGCCTGCCTGGGCCTGCTGGCGATGCGGCGCTCCTTCGTCGAGCGCCACCCGCGCTGACCGACCCAGACGACTCAGAACCGGTCGGGATCCCCGGCGCCGCGGCGGAGCACCTCGGGCGCGCCCTCGGACCAGTCGACGACCGTGGTCGGCTCGGCCGGGGTCTCGCCCGCCTCGACGACGATGTCGACGTCGTGGTCGAGGTCCTCCTTGATCTCCCAGCCCATGGTGCGCGGCTCGGTCTCGCCCGGCAGGATCAGCGTCGAGGTCAGCAGCGGCTCGCCGAGCTCGGCCAGGAGCGCCTGTACGAAGGTGTGGTCGGGGATCCGGACGCCGACCGTGCGCTTCTTCGGGTGCAGCAGGCGGCGCGGCACCTCGGGCATCGCCGGCAGGATGAAGGTGTACGGCCCCGGGGTCGCGGCGCGGATCGCCCGGAACGCGGCGTTGTCCACGTGGACCAGCTGGCCGAGCTGGGAGAAGTCCCGGCACACCAGCGTGAAGTGGTGCTTCTCGTCGAGGCCGCGGATGCGCAGGATCCGGTCGCGCCCGTCGCGGTTGCCGATCCGGCAGCCCAGGGCGTACCCGGAGTCGGTCGGGTAGGCGATCAGCGCGTCGTCCTGCAGCGCGTCGACGATCTGCTGCAGCAGGCGCGGCTGCGGGTTGTCCGGGTGGACGTCGAGGTAGCGGGCCATCGGTGTCTGCCGCTCAGACCCGGCCGGCGGCCTTGAGGTCGCGGTGCAGCTCCTTGGGCAGCGAGAACGCGAGCGTCTCCTCCGCCGTCTGCACCGGCCGGGCGTCGGGGTAGCCGCGCTCGGCGAGATAGCCCAGCACCTCCTGCACGAGGTGGTCCGGCACCGACGCCCCCGACGTCACGCTGACGCTCTGCACGCCGTCGAGCCAGGCCTCGTCGAGCTCGGAGACGTCGTCGATGCGGTACGACGCCTTCGCGCCGGCCTCCAGCGCGACCTCGACCAGGCGGACCGAGTTCGAGGAGTTGGCCGAGCCCACCACGATCACCAGGTCTGCGGTGGCGCCGATCTCCTTGACCGCGACCTGGCGGTTCTGGGTGGCGTAGCAGATGTCGTCGCTGGGCGGGTCCTCCAGCTGCGGGAACTTGGCCCGCAGCCGGCGTACCGTCTCCATCGTCTCGTCGACGCTGAGCGTGGTCTGGGAGAGCCAGGCGAGCTTGGCGTCGGCCGGGAACTCCAGCGTGGCGACGTCGTCGGGGTGCTCGACGAGGACCGTCTGCTCGGGCGCCTCGCCGGCCGTGCCCTCGACCTCCTCGTGCCCCGCGTGCCCGATCAGCAGGATGGTGTAGCCCTCCCGCGCGAAGCGGACCGCCTCGCGGTGCACCTTGGTCACCAACGGGCAGGTCGCGTCGATGGTCTTCAGCTCGCGCTCGGCCGCCTGGCGGTGCACCGCCGGCGAGACGCCGTGGGCGGAGAAGACGACGGTCGCCCCGGCCGGCACCTCGTCGAGCTCCTCGACGAAGATCGCGCCGCGCGACTCGAGGTTGGACACGACGTGCTTGTTGTGGACGATCTGCTTGCGGACGTAGACGGGCGAGCCGTACAGGTCCAGCGCCTGCTCGACGGTCACCACGGCCCGGTCGACCCCGGCGCAGTAGCCGCGCGGGTCGGCCAGCAGCACCTCGCGCTCGGCGTCCTCGAGCAGACGCGGCGTTCCCAGGTCGATCGTCATGGCCCCCAGTCTACGGACGCCCTTCTCTCCCGCCCCAATCCACCGACCCGTGGCATCTGAGCGCCGAAAACGCACCGACCCGTCGCGTTCGAACGCGACGGGTCGGTGATGGAACAGCAGATCAGGCCTTGTCGGCGTCCTCGTCGGACTCCTCGGCGGGCGCCTCCTCGGCGGCCTCCGCGGTGACCTCGGCCTCGGCCTCGGCGGCCTCGGTCTCCTCGACCTCGGCGGCCTCGGCGGCCTCGGTCTCCTCGACCTCGGCGGCCTCGGTCTCCTCGGTCTCGACGACCTCGTCGGCGGTCTCCTCGACCGGAGCCGGGGCGGCCTCAGCGGCCGGCTCGGCCTTGGCCGACTTCGGCGCGGACGGGGTGTACGCCTCGGTCACCAGCTCGATCACGGCCATGGGCGCGTTGTCGCCCTGGCGCGGACCGATCTTGGTGATCCGGGTGTAGCCGCCGGGACGGTCGGCGAAGGTGGGCGCGATCTCCTCGAACAGGGAGTGGACGACGCCCTTGTCGCGGATGACCTTGAGGACCTCGCGGCGCTGGTGCAGCGGGTTCTCGCCGGCGTGAGCCTTCTTCGCCTTGGTGATCAGCTTCTCGGCGTACGGACGCAGGGTGCGCGCCTTGGCCTCGGTGGTCGTGATCCGGCCGTGCTCGAAGAGCGCGGTGGCCAGGTTCGACAGGATGAGGCGCTGGTGCGCGGCGCCGCCGCCGAGGCGGGGGCCCTTCTTGGGCTTGGGCATTGCTTCTCTCGTTTCTCCCCGGCCGTGTCAGGTACCGGGAGATAGGTCCGGCCGTGCGAGGTACCGGAGGGTGGGGTGGGTCAGAAGCTCTCGTCCTCGATGAACGAGGTGTCGTCCTCGTCATCGTCGGAGTAGTTCGCCAGGGCGGCGGACGGGTCGAAGCCCGGCGCGCTGTCCTTGAGGGACAGGCCCATCTCGTGCAGCTTGGCCTTGACCTCGTCGATGGACTTCGCACCGAAGTTGCGGATGTCCAGCAGGTCCTGCTCGGAGCGGCTGATGAGCTCGCCCACGGTGTGGATGCCCTCGCGCTTGAGGCAGTTGTAGGACCGGACGGTCAGCTGCAGGTCCTCGACCGGCAGGGCGAGGTCGGCGGCGAGCTGCTCGTCGACGGGCGAGGGGCCGATGTCGATGCCCTCGGCCTCGACGTTGAGCTCACGGGCCAGGCCGAAGAGCTCGACCAGCGTCTTGCCGGCCGACGCGATGGCGTCGCGGGGCAGGATCGACGGCTTGGTCTCGACGTCGATGACGAGCTTGTCGAAGTCGGTGCGCTGCTCGACACGGGTGGCCTCGACCTTGTAGGTCACCTTGAGGACCGGGCTGTAGATCGAGTCGACCGGGATCCGGCCGATCTCGTTGTCGGCGCCCTTGTTCTGGACGGCCGAGACGTAGCCGCGGCCCCGCTCCACGACCAGCTCGAGCTCGAGCTTGCCGTTGTCGGAGAGGGTGGCGATCTTCAGGTCGGGGTTGTGGACCTCGACGCCGGCGGGCGGCGCGATGTCGGCACCCGTGACGTCACCGGCACCCGACTTGCGCAGGTACATGGTGACCGGCTCGTCGTGCTCGGAGGAGACGACGAGGCCCTTGAGGTTGAGGATGATCTCGGTGACATCCTCCTTGACGCCCTCGATGGTCGAGAACTCGTGGAGGACGCCGTCGATCTTGATGCTCGTGACCGAGGCACCGGGGATCGAGGAGAGGAGGGTACGACGCAGCGAGTTGCCGAGCGTGTAGCCGAAGCCGGGCTCGAGCGGCTCGATGACGAAGCGCGACCGGAACTGGTCGACGGTCTCCTCCGACAGGGTGGGGCGCTGTGCGATGAGCACTTGTTTCGTTCCTTTCCGGGCCGACCGCTATATGAGGACCCAGACGTGGTGCGGATGGAGAAGAGGGACTGCGGGATGACGCTGCCCGCCCCGGTGCCCTCACGCGGTGGAGGTGGACCGGGACGGGCTCGCGATCACTTCTTGGAGTAGTACTCCACGATGAGCTGCTCCTGGATCGGCATGTCGATCTGCTCGCGGACGGGCAGCTGGTGCACCAGGATCCGCATCCGCGACGGCAGCGCCTCGAGCCACGCCGGGACGAGCCGCTCGCCGTGGGTCTCGCGAGCCACGATGAAGGGGGTCATCTCGAGCGACTTCTCGCGCACGTCGATGATGTCGTACTGGGTCACCTGGAAGGACGGGATGTCGACCTTCCTGCCGTTGACCAGGAAGTGACCGTGGGTCACCAGCTGGCGGGCGTGGCGACGCGTCCGGGCGAAGCCGGCGCGGTAGACCACGTTGTCGAGGCGGCACTCCAGCAGCTGGAGCAGGTTGTCGCCGGTCTTGCCCTGGCGACGGGCGGCCTCTTCGTAGTAGCGGTGGAACTGCTTCTCCAGCACGCCGTAGGTGAAGCGGGCCTTCTGCTTCTCCTGCAGCTGGTTGCGGTACTCGCTCTCCTTGACCCGCGCGCGGCCGTGCTGGCCCGGGGGTAGGGGCGCTTCTCGAAGGCGGCGTCGCCGCCCACGAGGTCGACGCCGAGGCGGCGCGACTTCTTGGTCAGGGGTCCGGTGTAGCGGGCCATCTCAGTTCTCCTTCAAGTCCTCAGGTCAGACGCGACGGCGCTTCGGCGGGCGGCAGCCGTTGTGCGGGGCGGGGGTCACGTCCTGGATGGTGCCGACCTCGAGGCCGATCGCACCCAGCGAGCGGATCGCCGTCTCGCGACCCGAGCCCGGGCCCTTGACGAAGACGTCGATCTTCTTCATGCCGTGCTCCATCGCCCGCCGGCCGGCGGCCTCGGCGGCCATCTGAGCGGCGTACGGGGTGGACTTGCGGGAGCCCTTGAAGCCGACGGTGCCGGCAGAGGCCCACGAGATCACCGCACCGGTCGGGTCGGTGATCGTGACGATCGTGTTGTTGAACGTGCTCTTGATGTGGGCCTCGCCCTGAGCGACGTTCTTCTTCTCCTTGCGGCGCACCTTCTTGGCGCCCGCGCGAGCCTTGGGAGGCATGCGTTATCTCCTTTGAGAAAGCTGGTCGTGAGGTCAGTGAGACGCCCTACGGCGTGCGATCACTTGGCCTTCTTCTTGCCGGCAACCGTGCGCTTCGGGCCCTTGCGGGTACGAGCGTTGGTCTTGGTGCGCTGGCCGCGGACCGGAAGGCCCATGCGGTGACGGCGACCCTGGTAGCTGCCGATCTCGATCTTGCGACGGATGTCGGCCTGGACCTCGCGACGGAGGTCACCCTCGATCTTGAAGTTCGCTTCGATCTCGTCGCGGAGCTTGACCAGCTCCTCGTCGCCCAGCTCGTGGACGCGAAGGTCCGGGCTGACGCCGGTGGCCTTCAGCAGCTGCTGGGCGCGGGTACGGCCGATGCCGTAGATGTAGGTGAGAGCGACCTCGATGCGCTTGTCGCGCGGCAGGTCGACTCCGACGAGGCGTGCCATGAAAGGCGTTCTCCTTGGTGTCTCTGAGGTGTCGTGCGTGATGCGTCCCCCGCGGGGGCGCCGGCCTCAGGTCCGGCGGTGGCCTCCGTCCGATGGTTCGGTACGACGAAGGTGCGGTCACGCTGCAAGAGGTATTCAGTTGTCGCGACCGGGGCTCAGCCCTGGCGCTGCTTGTGGCGCGGGTTCTCGCAGATCACCATGACGCGGCCGTGGCGACGGATCACCTTGCACTTGTCACAGATCGGCTTCACGCTCGGGTTGACCTTCATGTCAGCCCTTCCTTGCTAGTGGCGGGAAGTGACGCCGGTGGGCGTCACTTGTAGCGGTAGACGATCCGCCCGCGGGAGAGGTCGTACGGCGAGAGCTCCACCACCACGCGGTCCTCGGGGAGGATCCGGATGTAGTGCTGACGCATCTTGCCGCTGATGTGAGCGAGGACCTTGTGGCCGTTGCTCAGCTCGACGCGGAACATGGCGTTCGGAAGGGCCTCCACGACGGAGCCCTCCATCTCGATGACGCCTTCTTTCTTCGCCATGTCTCACAATCTGCTCGGGGATGTTGTCTACCGGTGGCCCGGGAACCTCTCCGTCGCCCGTGGGCGGCGGAGTGGACCTCGTGAAGCCCGTGCACCACACACGAACCCACGTTGGACCGACACGCCAGTCTATGCGCGGGGTGTTGACAACTCCCAATCGGCGGCGCTCACCCCGCGCGGATGCGACTCCTCCCCCGGGCGATCCCCAGGCGATCCTCGACAGACTCTAGGCATTTCCTAGGTGTTGACCTACGGTGCGGCTCATGGGTGCGATGAGACGATGGATCTTGGGAGTCGGACTGGCACTGGCGTTCGTCGGGGAGGCCGCCGTCGTGCAGCCCGCCGCGGCGCTCGAGGACACCGCGACGGTGGCCGTGGCGGGCGACGTCACCGCGCCCACGACGTACGAGGTCGCCGACCTGAGGATGCTGCCCCAGGTGACGGTCGAGGCGGTCACCGGCGGCGACGTCCACGCCTTCACCGGCCCCTCGCTGGAGGCGCTCGTCACGGCCGCCGGCCCGGACCTGCCGGAGGGGCACAACCCGAGCCTGCAGGTGACGCTGGCCGTGACCGGTGCCGCGGGCCGCACCGTCACGCTGGCGCTGGGCGAGCTGACGGCCAACTTCGGCAACCACCCGGCGGTCCTCGCGCTGCAGAAGGACGGCACGGACCTCAACGCGTCCGGGCCCACCCTCGTCGTCGGTGACGACGCCGACGCGTCGCGGATGCTCGCGCTGGTCACGCGCGTGGAGGTGACGGTCCGCAGCCCGGAGCCGACCCTGGACGCCCCGACCGGCTCGGTGACCGTCCGCGGCCCGGACGCGGCCGGCACGACGCTGAGCGCCGCCGACCTGGCCGCGCTGCCGAGCACGACCCGCACCGTCCACTACAACCAGGGCACCACCCCGCAGACCCGCACGGAGACCGGGCCGCTGCTCGAGACCGTGCTGCGCCGCGCGGGCTATGTCCCCGACCAGGTGGCCTGGGTGGCGGGCGTCGCGTCGACCGACGGGTACATCGCCGTCGTCACCCCCGGCGAGCGCCTCGCCGGCAAGGTGCTGCAGGTGTCCCTGCTGGAGACCGCCGACGGCATCCCCACCACCTCGACGCCGCGCCTGGTGGTCTCCGGCGACGTCCGGGGCGGCCGCTACGTGTCCGGGCTCTCCGACCTCGTCGTGGGCTGCGTCCCCGACACCGACTGCGGGTACGCCGCTCCCCCCGGCCCGCAGGGGCCCGCCGGCCCCCAGGGCCCCGTCGGACCGCAGGGCCCCGTCGGGGCGACGGGCCCCGCGGGAGCCGACGCCAAGGTCACCTGCAAGGTCAACAAGAGCCGGACCAAGGTGAAGTGCAAGGTCAAGCTGGTCCGCGCCCGGCACGCCCGGCTGTCCGCGACCCTGCGGCACGGCGGCAAGGCCCTCGCGACCCGGACCCGGGTGGTCGGGAAGGGCGGTCAGCTCGTGCTGCGCTCGAAGGTCGTGGCCGAGCAGTACCGGCTGCGGGGCACCACGACCCGGAACGGGCGCACCGTCCACTGGTCGGTGACGCTGCGCCTGTCCTGACCGGCGAGCCCGGCCGCGGAGTCAGGCCAGGAGCTCGAGGGTCCGCACCCGGGCCGGGGCGGTCCGGGGGTCGGTGTCGCGGAGCGCGCCGCCGACCGGGTTGACCATCACCTCGTCGACGCCGTACGACGCCGCGAGCTCCTCGAGCTCGGCCCGGGCCGTGGCGGCGTCGCCGATCACCCAGCGCCGGCGCATCGCGTCGATCAGCGCGTCCTGTGCCTCCGGCAGGCCGGCGTCGACGATCGTCTCGGCGTCCTCGACCGTGCGCTGGGCGACCAGGGGCTGGCCGGTGCGCAGCGCGACCATCTGCAGCAGCTGCGGGAGCGCCAGCCGCTGCGCCTCCTCGGCGGTGTCGGCCACCGAGGCGTTCACGGTGAGGAAGGTGCGCGGCTCCCTCAACTCCGGCGAGGGCTGGAAGCTCGACCGGTAGAGCGCGAGCGCCTCGGCGGTCCCGGAGCCGGAGAAGTGGTGGGCGAAGACGTAGGGCATGCCCTTGGCGGCGGCGAGGCGCGCGGAGTAGTCGGAGGATCCGAGCAGCCAGATCTGCGGGACCGACTGCGCCGCGGGCGTGGCCCGGAGGACGTGCTGCGACCCGCGCAGGGCCAGCCCGACGCCGGCCGGCTCCATCATGGCGAGCACGTTGTCGACGTACTCGGGGAAGCGGGAGACGGCCTCGTCGCTCACGCCGCCGGCGCCGTGGCGCAGCGCCCAGCCGGTGACCGGGTCGGATCCGGGCGCCCGGCCGATGCCGAGGTCGATCCGGCCCGGGAAGGCTGCCTCGAGCAGCGCGAACTGCTCGGCGACCACGAGCGGTGCGTGGTTGGGCAGCATCACGCCGCCCGAGCCGACCCGGATCCGCTCGGTGGCGCCGGCCACCAGGCCGATCAGGACGGGCGGGTTGGTCGCCGCGACGGCCGGCATGTTGTGGTGCTCGGCCAGCCAGTAGCGGTGGTAGCCCAGCTGGTCGGCGGTCCGGGCCAGCTCCAGCGTGGCGGCGAGGGCGTCGCCGGTGGTCTGGTCGCTGCGGACGGGGACGAGGTCGAGGACGGAGAGTGCGAGGGACATCGCTGGTCCAAGGCGCTCGCGCACCCAGGCATTCCCGGGATGCCTCTCAATCGTCGCCGGTCGCGCTGCGGCGCACGAGCAGCAGGCCGGCCCCGAACGCCCCGACGCCCAGCAGGACCAGCATGAACAGGTCCATCAGGTAGTGCCCGGCGCCGCTCTGGGCGATCCAGTCCGCCCTGTCGCCGCCCTCGAACCGGTCGACGAGCTGGATCGCCGAGGCGGAGGCGGCGTACCCCCAGCGCGACGGCGAGAGCCAGGCGATCTGCTCGAGCAGCACCCGCCCCGCGATCTCGAACAGCGCGCCGGAGAGGACCAGCTGCAGCATCACCAGGCCCACGAGGGCCGGCATGGTCTGCTCGGTGCTGGTCACCAGGGCAGAGAGCGCCAGGCCGATCACGACCATCACGGAGGACAGGACGGCGATGGCGAACGCGACCCGGAAGGTGCCGGCGGTGCCGTCCGCGCCCGGCAGGCCGACGGTGGCGAGGAAGGTGACCACGAGGCCCTGGGCGAACGCGGCGGTGCCGAGGACGAGGACCTTGCTGGTGAAGTAGATGCCGGGCGAGAGGCCGACGGCGTACTCGCGCCGGAAGATCGGCCGCTCCCCCACCAGCTCGCGGATGGACAGGGCTGTGCCCATCAGGCAGGCCGCGACGATGAGCACCGTCAGCCGCTGCTGGGCCTCCGCCCCGCGGAAGCCCGCCGCCGCGACGGAGATGCCGTCCTTGCCGGGCACCACGCGGCTCAGCCCGCCGAGGATGAGCGGCAGCAGCACGAGCATGCCGAGCAGCAGCCGGTCGGCGAGCACGACCGCGAGGTTGCGCTTGACCAGCGTGCTCAGCTGCCGGGAGACCGACTGGTGGGGCGGCGCGGGGACGGCGGCGCCGTACGACTGCTGCGGCAGCGACGACGTGTCGACGGCGTGCTGGGGCGCCGGGATCCGCTGCCACAGGTCCGGCTCGTCGAGGAGGTCGAACACCTCGGGGTAGTTGGTCTTCCCGAAGTGGGCCAGGACGCCGTCGGGTGGGCCGAAGTACGCGACCCGGCCGCCCGGGGCGAGCACGAGCACGTTGTCGCACACGTCGAGCGCCAGCACGGAGTGGGTGACGACCATGACGACGCGGCCGTCGTCGGCGAGGCTGCGCAGCTGGCGCATCACCTCGAGGTCGAGGCCCGGGTCGAGGCCCGACGTCGGCTCGTCGAGGAAGAGCAGCGGCGGCGCGGTGAGCAGCTCGGTGGCGATGGAGACTCGCTTGCGCTGGCCTCCGGAGAGCTGGGTGCCGATCCGGTTGTCGAGCCGCTGGGTGAGCTGCATCTGGTCCGCGACGGTCTGCACGCGGTGGTCCCACTCCTGCGCCGTGGTGTCGGGCGGGAGCCGGAGCTGGGCGGCGAAGCGCAGGCCCTGCTTGACCTTCAGCTGCGGATGCAGGATGTCCTGCTGCGGCACCAGGCCGATCTGGAAGCGCAGCTGGTCGTAGTGCTGGTAGAGGTCGTGGCCCTGCCAGATCACCCGGCCGTGGCTGGCCGGCTTGAGACCGGTCAGCGCCCCGAGCAGGGTCGACTTGCCCGAGCCCGAAGGGCCGATCACGGCGGTGAGGCTGCGCGGCTCGAGCTTGAAGGAGATGTTCTCGATCAGCCGCTTGCCGCCGCCGACGACGCGGGTCAGCCCGTCGGCGTACAGCGTGAACTCGTGGGCCGTCGCCGAGGCGATCAGCTGGTGGCCGTCCCAGCGGAAGGTCTGGTTGCCGAAGATGACCTCGGAGCCGAGCGCCAGCGGCACCGAGCCCTCCACCCGCTGGCCGTTGACGAAGGTGCCGTTGAAGGAGCCGAGGTCGTGCAGGACCGCGAGCGTCGTCGGGGTGGCCGGGTCGAGTCGCGCGTGCCGGCGGGAGACCAGCGGGTCCGCCAGCATGATGTCGTTGCCGTGGTCGCGGCCGATGGTGAGCGACCGGCCGGCCTGGAGCTGCTGGGGCAGGACGACGGAGTGGCCGTGCGGGAGCTGTCCCGGAGGCAGGACGCCGGCCGGGCGCCAGGCGTCGACCGGACCGCCGCTGGCGGGGACCTGGGGCGGCGGGAGGTTCTTCCAGAACTCGCCCTGGGGGGCGGGCTCGGAGGACACCGGGACCGGCCGCGACGACGAGGACGGGGACGGCGGAGGCGGCGGCGGTGGAGGGGGCGCGGACGCGGCGGGGGCCGCGGGCGCAGCGGGTGCCGCCTGCACCGCCGAGACCAGCACCGTCACGACCACCGGCTCCCCGGCCGGGCCACCGAGGTGGAGGCTGACCGGCGCGCCGGTCAGCTGGAGGCGGGTGATCCGCTGGCCGGAGACGAAGGTGCCGTTGCTGCTGCCGTCGACGGCGACCCAGCCGCCGTCCTCGACCTGGAGGAACGCGTGGTGCCGCGACGCCTTGGCGTCGGTGACCGGCACGTCGCAGTCGAGCTCGCGCCCGATGACGACGCGCGGGCCGTCGAAGGTCCGGGTCTGCCCGGCCCACTGCACCTGGATTCGATCCACGACAAGCGTCCTCGGGTTCGGGAGCGGATGACGTCGAGAAACCCTAGTCGATCCGCTTCCGGACCCACGGGCGATCAGCGCCAGTCGGGACCGGCGGTGTCGTCGACGTCGGCGGTCTCACGCGGACCGGTCGCGTGGTCGGGGACGTGGTCGTCACCGCCCCGCGAGGACTTCCACAGGCTCGCGACCGCCGTGACGATCAGGGTCACGACGATCACGCCGAGGCTGAACAGCGACGAGATCTCCGGGGCGCCGTGCACGCCGTGGCCGTCGTTGATGAACGGCAGCTCGTTCTCGTGGAGGGCGTGGAGCACGAGCTTGACGCCGATGAAGGCCAGGATGAAGGCCAGGCCGAGCGAGAGGTAGACGAGCTTCTTCAGCAGTCCGCCGAGCAGGAAGTACAGCTGGCGCAGGCCCATCAGCGCGAACACGTTCGCGGTGAAGACGAGGTAGGGCTCCTGGGTGATGCCGAAGATGGCGGGGATCGAGTCGAGCGCGAACAGGATGTCGGTGACGCCGAGGGCGATGATGACGATCACGATCGGCGAGACGAACCGGACACCGTTCTCGTGGTACCAGAGCTTGAGGCCGTGGTAGGCCTCGCCGACCCGCATGTGGCGCCGGGCGAAGGTGACGACCGCGTTGTCCTCGGGGTGCTCGTCGTCGTGGCTGCCGTAGGACTTCACCAGCTTGACCGCGGTGTAGACCAGGAACGCGCCGAAGATGTAGAAGACCCAGCTGAAGTTCTCGATCAGCGCGTAGCCGAGGGCGATGAAGATGCCGCGGAAGATCAGCGCCAGGACGATGCCGACGAGCAGCGCCTCCTGCTGGTACTTCCGGGGCACCTTGAGCGCCGACATCAAGATGATGAAGACGAAGAGGTTGTCGATCGACAGCGAGTACTCCGTCAGCCAGCCGGTGTAGAACTCGATGCCGTAGTCGTGTCCGTGGTGCGCGAGGATGAACGCACCGAACGCGATCGCGCCGCCGACGTAGAAGCAGAGCGCGATCGCGCACTCCTTCATGGACGGCTCGTGCGGGTCGCGGGCGATGACGATGACGTCGAAGAGGAGGACTCCGACGGTCACCGCGATGGTGATCGTCCATTCCAGGGTGGTCACGTCCATAGAGGTGTCCCTTCAGGGGCGGATGCGTCGACAGATCGCCCGAGGTCTCTTCCGCTGCCGCCGGCTGACGCCGTCCAGCAGCCTACGGGACCGGAGCGGACGACATCGTCCGCTCGTGATGACGAGCCCGCAGCGAAGGAGTACTCCCCCCTGGTGCGGCACATCATTGCACGGGCGCCCTCCACGCCCGGCATCGCGGGCGTCAGCGCCGCCGGAACACCGCGATCGTGGTCATCAGGCTCGAGACGAGCAGGCACCCCAGGAGCACGTAGAGCCCGATCCACGGCATGGGGACCAGATCGTCGTCCGTGGCGGAGGTCGTCGGCGTCGCGACGAGCACCGGCTCGGCGGCCGGCGGGGCGGCCTCCTCGGTCGTGGTGACCGCCGCGCCGCTGGGCGCGGTCACCACGAGGGCGCCGGCGCTCGACGGCTCCGCGGCGGGGGCCTGTCCGGTCGTGTCCCCACCGGCCTCGGCCGGAGCGGCGCCGGACGTGGCGGCACCGCCCTTGTCCGCCTTCTCGGCCGAGGCGGCCTCGACGGTGAACGCCGGGCTCTTGCGGGTGTACCCCTTGAGGACCTCCTGGCCGTTCTCCGTCACCGTCTGGGAGGCGAGGAACCGCAGCGTGTGCGATCCGGCCGGCAGGCCGGCCGGGAGCGTCATCGACCCGTTGACCGTCCCGTTGGCCGGGATCTTCTGCTGGTGGTAGACGCACGCACCGAAGGGCGGCGAGGTGCAGAACGCCTCGTCGTCGATCTTGATGTAGAGCGTCTCCCCACCCGGGAACCCCTGCACGGTGAACTTGACCGTGCCACCGACCGGGACCTTCTTGGTGGCGATGCTGGACGCCGTCCCGGGGGTGTCGGGGCCCGCGCCGCCGGGCGGGATCGCGGCGGCGCCGCTCTCCCGGGCCCCGGGCAGCAGGAGGAGCGCCGCGACCAGGGCGGTCACGAAGGCGGCCACGACGGCGCGGGTACGGCGCCTGCTCGGCGAGGTGGTCGACATGTCAGTCCTTTCCGGGGGCCGGGCGGCGGCCGAGTGCGAGCGCCGTCATGGTGCCGACGAGCGAGACCAGCCCGATGCCGGACAGGCCGAGGTTGAGCAGCAGCGGGGCCGGCGTGTCGTCGACGGGGATGCCGGCGGCGGCCGGAGCCGCCGTGACCACCCCGGCGGCCCGCTCGTCGACCGGGGCGTCGACGCCGCCGCCGGTCCAGCCGAGCAGCTGTCCCTGCTCGTCCTGGACCGCCAGCTTGAACCGGGCGTCGCCCAGCGCGCTGACGTCGACGACGAAGGTGCGGTCGGCGTCGAGCCGGGTCCATCCGAGCGCGGCGTGGCCCTGCGCGTCGTAGAGCCACACGTGCAGCCACTGGTCCACAGTCCCGCCGGGGACGCTCACCCGCAGCTGGCCGCCCTCGAGCGTGCCGGTGACCTCGCCCGCGTTGTCGGAGGTCAGCTGGCCGATGTCCTCCACCGGCGCGGACGGCGCGGTCACCGGCGCCGAGGCCGCGGTCGCGGTCGCCGTGCTGCCGGCCGTGCTCGACGCGGCACTGCTGCCGGAGGTGCTCGCGGACGCCGACGTCGTCTTCGACCCGCTGGTGGTCTCGTCGGCGCCGGCGATCTTCAGCCGCGCCCAGCCGCGGAGCCGGCCGACCTCGCCCTGGTTGCCGGACTGCACGGTGAGCTTGCTGACGCCCTCCGGCAGGGTGACTCCCTTGAGCGGGGCGCTGACGACGCCCTTCGCGCTCGCCTGGAACCAGGTCGGGCCCCACGGCGCGCGCGGTGCGCCGTCGACGTAGGCGTCGAGGTAGATCCAGTCGCCGGCCCGGGCGCCGGGGACGGTCACCTCGAGCTTCTTCTTGACGATCTTCGCCTTCACCCCGCCCTTGGCGCCCTTGGACAGCGCTGCGGGGTCGAGCGGCTCGGGCGCGCCGTTGGGGCTGTAGTCGCCGATCACGACCTCGCCCGAGAGGCGGCTGCGCACCCGGTCGCCGGGCTTCATCGTGCCGGTCAGGAAGCGCAGCTTGTGCGCCCCCGAGGGCAGCGCCGGGGTCGAGGTGGCGGTCGTGCCGTCGGGCATGGTGATCGTCGTGTCGAAGTCACCGGTCGCCGGGTCCGGCTGGATCACGGCCCACACGCTGCGGTCGGAGTAGAGCGACTCGTCCAGTCGCGAGTACGCCCCGTCGTCGATCTTCACCGCGATCAGCGAGGCGCCGTCGGTGGGATGGCACCATCCGGTCCCCTGCACGCGCAGCGGCTGGCCGAAGCCCGCGGTGGACGCGACCTGGAGGCTCACCGACTCGGCGGTGCAGGTGCTGGTGGGCGCGGTCACGGTGAAGTCGACCCCGACCGATCTGCCGGTGTCGCCGTCCTTGGCCGAGCCGGACAGCACCCGGACGTGATGCACCTCGCCGGGGAACCAGAGCGCGTCGGAGTTCTCCAGCGTCGGCAGCGGGATCGTGAGCGACCAACTGCCGTTGTCGTCAGCGACGACGGCTCCATGGATGCTCTTGTCGGCGTAGACCCCGCCGTTCACCGGATCGGTGATGTCGCGCTGGGTGGTCACGGGCGTGTCGTCGGGTCCGCGTACGTCGAATTTCACGACCACCCCGGACCCGCCGCCGGCGGGGTGGGTCCAGCCACGGCCCTCGAGCCGGAGGGACGTGCCGAAGACGACCTCGTCCGGCACCTCGAGCTCGGCGCCGTCCGGCGTGGTCTCCGTGGTGCCCGACGCCGGGGGCGCGAGCAGGAGCGCCGCCCACGGTGCCAGCAGGCACAGGACGACGAAGGTACGTAGCTGGGTGGTCATCGGACCAGCGCCTCCTCGATGTTGGCCACGATCCGGCTCATCAGGATCGGGCCGCCGGTCGAGGTCCACAGGGATCCGTCGACCGGGATGATGGTGTTGTCCTGATAGGCCTTCAGGGCGGTGAAGCCGGGCACCTTGACGGCCTCGGCGAGGGCTTGGCGCGCGGCGTCGGTACCGGTCCCGCCACCGGCGGACGGGTTGGTGACGCTCGACCCGCCGAGGGTCCCGAAGAACATGTGGTCGGCGTCGATCTCGGCGAGGTTCTCCAGCGAGACCGGGTTCGAGTGGCCGCGCCCTCGCCTGTCCTGGCTGGGGGGCCGCTTCAGCCCGAGATCCTCCAGGGCCACGCCGGCCGGCAGCTCCTTGAGGATGAGCGAGGGGGCCCCGCCCTGCCACCGCACGACGGAGAAGGTGTCGCCGGCCACGGCGTCGAGCCGCGCCGCGACGTCGGCCACCTGGGCGTCGTACTCCTCGACGACCTCGCGGCCCTTGTCGGCGAGGTTGAGGGCGTCGGCGGTGAGCGCGAGGTTGGCGCGCCAGTCGCCGCCGGCCCGGCCGGTGACGACGAGGGGCGCGATGTGCTCGAGCGCCTCGATCGCCGGCGGATTGTTGTTGATGCTGGTCTCGTCGACCAGGATCAGGTCGGGATCGGCGTTGGCGATCTCCTCGAAGTTCGGCTGGGCGATCCCGCCCAGGAGCGGGATGTCCCCCGCGAGGTCGACGAGGTAGCCGGGCACCGTCGACTGGCCGCGGCCGGAGACCGTGCCGACCGGGGTGACGCCGAGGGCGAGCGCCCCGTCGAGCGTGGGCTCGCTGAGCGTCACCACCCGCTGCGGGCTCTCGGGGACCTCGACCTGCTCGCCGCGCACGTCGGTGACGGTGCGCGTGGGCCCGTCGACGCCCTCCGCGCCGCCGCCACAGGCGGCGAGCAGGGTCGCCAGGAGTACGACGACAGCGGCTGCCGCCGTACTCCTGACCGTGGTCCTGGGACTCACTTGACCTTCTTGGCCTTCGAGGTCGTCACGGCCGCGGCGTAGCCCGGCGCGGTGGCCGTGACCTGCACGGAGACCTTCTTCTTGCGGTCCTTCTTGGTGACCTTGTACTTGGCCTTGGTGGCGCCCTTGATGGGCTTGCCGTTGCGCAGCCACTGGTAGGACACGGCCACGCCGCCGACCGACCAGGCGCCGGGCTTGGCCTTGAGCGCCTTGCCGACCTTGAACTTGCCCTTCACCGTCGGCTTGGCGGTGTTGGCGATGGCCTGGGGCGCGGGCGGCGGGGCCGGCGCCGCGGTGACGGTGAGCGGCAGGCGCAGCGAGCGTCCCGGCGCGTCGGCTCCGGCGCCGCAGGCGGTGCCGGCCAGGAACTGGACGGACACCTCGCCGACGACCGTGTTCGCGGGGAGGGTGAAGGTGCCGGTGCCGTTGCCGGCGGAGTTGGTGGTGACGCACCCGAGCTGCACGTCCGACGGCGCGCCGACCCGCAGCACGGCGACCTTCTGCCCGCCGAAGCCGGAGGCGCTGAGGTAGTTGTGGAGCTGCACCGAGATCTGCCCGCCCGGGTAGTGGGTCGTGCTCGTCACCTTGGCCGTGGTGACCTTGAAGGTCTTCGGCACCATCCGCCCGGGCGCCTCGAAGCCGGGGTCTCCCGGGCTGGCGGTGCCGCAGGCCGTCCCGGCCAGCGCGTTCAGCGTGTGGTCGGCCGCCCCGTCGAGGCTGTTGGCCGCGGTCGGCAGCGGGATGGTGCCCTGGCCGTCGCCGTCGGCGTCGGTCGCGATGCAGGGCAGCACGACCTCGCCGTCGACCACGATGTCCTGGCCGTCGATCTTGAATGCGACCTGCTGCCCGCCGCCCCCGGTCTTCTTGAAGTTCCGGACCTTCACGCTCAGGGACTTGCCGTCGGCGATGAAGCTGCCGGGCGTGTGGTTCTTCGAGGTGATCTCGACCCACGGCTGGTCGGGTCCCAGGATCGGGAAGTCGATCCGGGTCACCTGGGCCGGCAGCTTCTTGCCGAGCCCGTCGGGCGCCGTGGTCAGCGAGCCGCCGAGGAAGGTGAGCCGGGACTGGCCGAGGACGTCCCAGTCGTCGGGGATCTCGACCCAGCCGTCGAAGGTGCCGTCCTCCTCGATCTGGAACGCGGCATAGCCGCCCTGCCCGTCGACCGCGCCGCCGGGGCTCGCGACGTAGGACGCACCGCCGGCCTCCCAGGGGAAGCCCTCGTCCTCGTAGGTGTCGTCCTGCACCTTGACGCCGAGCACCGGGCGTCCCGGCGCGCTCTCCGTCCCGGCGGCGACGGTGAACCCGGTCCCGGAGATGTCGATCCGGTCGCCGGGGTGGAAGTGGTCGTCGCTCAAGGTGATCGTGCCGCCGAGGCCGTTGCTCCCGGGCAACGGCGTCACGGCCGCCTGCGCCGGGGTGGCCACGGCCAGCGTGCCAGCCACCAGGAGGCCGGCCAGCAGGCCGGATCCTCGCCTGATCGTGTTCAACATGTTCGTCCTCATCGGTGGTGGGGCGGGAGCCCCGCAGCGGTCGGTCCCGAGCCTTGCTTAGCCTAACCTGACCATTATCTGATCTTTGGCTGGCAGCCACATCCTGAACCGGTAGGGTAGTCCAAGATTAGGCTAACCTAATCATCATCTGCTCATTGAGTGCTCACGGCAGAGGCGCACCTGTGCCACCTAGGAAAGGGAAGAAATGAAGGTCATGTCCCCGGCCACCCCGCGGTTCCGCAGCCGCGTGCTGGCATCCGCCACCGGTCTGGCGCTGCTGGCGTCGCCCCTGGCGCTGACGGCCGGCACCAGCCCGGCGCACGCAGCCGAGGGCGACGGGTGGAGCTACTCGGTCACCACCCTCAGCACCGGCATCACCAACGCCTACGACATGGCGTACGACCCGGTGCACCGCAAGGCCTACTACACCGACGGCAACCAGCGGACCGACACCCGAACCCGGGTCGCCACCTACGACACCTCCGGTGCCGTCAACGGCTACACCTACCAGTACGGCTTCACCGCCGGCACCGGCAAAGTGGTCGAGATCAACACCGCCAACAGCACCAAGCGCAACGTCGACTACACCGGGCTGACCCGACTGACGGGCGTGAAGGAGAACGTCGCCCACTCGTGGACCGGCTTCGCCGAGGCGACCACGGACGGTCAGGTCCAGAGCCAGAGCAGCCTGCGCACCCACTTCTCGCCCAACGGCATCGCGGTCGACCCGAACACGACGTACGACGGCACCAACGACCCGACGATCATCACGACCCACGTGCGTCAGCAGGGCTACGACCCCGTCACCGACACGTCGGTGGGCTACGGCGGCGGCATCGTGATCTGGAAGGCCTCGCAGGGCGCCCCCACCGACGCCGACCGGCTGTGGAAGTTCGACGACGGGGAGCAGATCTCCGACGGCTCGCGCCGGATCGCGGTCAACTCGGAGACCCACAAGGCCTATATCGGGAACTTCGCCCAGGGACGCTCCGCCGACCCGTCCAGCCGACGCGGCTACATCACCGTGATCGACCTGCCGACCAAGACCGTCGACGCGCGGATCGCGATCCCGGCGCCAGCCGCCGTGACGGACGAGGTCAAGGACGGCGGCCCGATCGGGGTCACCGTCGACGAGGCCAACAACGACGTCTACGTCGGTCAGATCACCCAGGACAACACCAAGCTCACCAAGCTGTTCCGGATCGACGCCGACGGGCTGAACACCTCCAACCCGAAGGACAAGACCCTCAACGCGAGCAAGGTCGTCGAGCTCGACGCCGCCGTGCCGGGCAACGCCCGGCCGACGTACGACCCCACGGACAAGCGCCTCTACGTCTCCTCGTACCAGGCGAAGGTGATCTCCGTCGTCGACGCCGACCTCGCGAGCCCGTCCTACGGCACGGTCATCGAGACCATCCAGACCGGCCAGACCAACTCGGTCGAGGTCGACGCCGAGCGTGACCTGCTCTTCTCCGCCAACCTGCAGGACAAGGAGGTCGTGGTCTACAGCACCGAGACCTTCGAGGAGCTGCTGCGACTGCCCACCTCGGGCAACGTCTCCGCGCTCGCCGTCGACCCGGTGACCCACCAGGTGTGGGCGTCGAGCTTCGGCACCTCCGCCGGCGGAGTGACCGACGTGTTCACCCTCAAGGCCCCGGCCAAGACCGACGTCCCGTCGACCCCGGCGCCGGCCGCCACGTCCACCACCGCCAAGGCCCCCAAGAAGGTCAAGGCCAGCAAGCGCGCCAAGGTCACCGTCACGGTGGCCCCCGCCGCCGGCGGCCAGGTGACGGTCACCGCGACCAAGGGCAAGAAGACCAAGACCGCCACGGCCACCGTGTCGGCCACCGGCGTCGCCAAGGTCAAGCTGCCCAAGCTGCAGAAGGGCAAGTGGAAGGTGACGGCGACCTACGCCGGCAGCCCCACCCACGCGGGCTCGACCAGCTCCACGGTGAAGGTGAAGGTCACGAAGTAGTGGCTGCGCGCCAGCGCTGACCCGAGGGCCCTCCCCGATGCGGGGAGGGCCCTCGTTGCGTTTGCGGGGGACACGATGCTCAGCCGACCCGGATCCCCCTCAACTCGAGAGGGAGCGACGCGAAATCCTCGATCCGCGCGAGGAGATCCGATTCGTCCCTGGAGGTCACGCCAGCACTCCACCGCGAGGCTCACGTAGCGAAAGCCATGGCGTTTCCGCAGGTCCTGCCAGGCCCGTGACTGGCTGTTCACGGCGGCCGCCTTCTCAAGACGGGAGAGGAACGGGCTGCGGGCGTAGGGCAGGTCTTGTCGAGGCTCAGGCCCCAGGCCCTGGTAGATCTGATCCACGGTTCGATGGTGATGTGCGTGCGCACCGGCACCACTGTCCCGGAGAAGATTCTGGGGTCGACCGTTCCCTCGAGCCCGAGCACGTTGTTCACCGCATCGGCAAAGCCGATCTCCAGCCTGTCGCAACTGAATCGACCTTCGGCGGGCGTCCGCACAGGCGTGCCAGAGAATCAGACCCAGCCGGCGGTCATCGATTCCAGTCCGAGCCCCACCCACTCGGACGTGGCCCGCCTCGTGCCGCGAGCCACTCTGCGATGGCAGCGTGGAGTCCGTTGCGTTCGCAGATCTCATGGAAGGTCGCGACCTGGCGAGGAGCTGCGCGACCTTCTTCTCGCCGAGCGAGGAGACGAAGCGTGCGGCGGCGGCCGCATCGATGCTCCGCCCGGAACATCCCGAAGCGGTCCACAACAGGCGAAGCCCGCGGAGTTCTTGGCCGATTGACGCGTCGATCACGTGCAGATCTTTCTCACACCAGGACTGCGTCCATGCTTGTCTCCCGCCACGCACCTGTCAGGAGAACCGAAGAGTTGGACAGACTCCGATCATTCTGTTCAAACACATGTTCGAATCCGTGGTAGGATCGACGTACGTCGACCACTCGGGAAAGGCGACCATCCGTGACCGTCGCATCGCTCGTTCAGCAGCCTCTGCTGGCCGCGGTGGAGACGTGTCGTGAGGCGCTGGCCGAGGTGGCTGACGCCCAGCCGCTGTACCTGTCGACCACCGAGAAGGAGCAGTTGCTGATCCAGGCCACGCGACTGGCGGCGCAGGTCGAGGAGCTGCGGCTGCGGACCCTGGCCGACGCAGGTGATGTGGCTGTTGTTCACGGTGCGCGGGACACAGCCGCGTGGCTGGCCCACGCCGCCCACATCGACCCCGCGCCCGCCCGAGCCGACCTGCACCTCGCCCACGCGCTCGAGCAGCGACCGCACGTGGTCGAGGCGATGCGCACCGGGACGGTGAGCCCAGCGCAGGCACGCGTGATCACGGCGGCCGTCGGGGATCTGCCCGACCGGCTCGGGCCCGAGATCCTCGACGACGCCGAGGCCCGGCTGGTGGCCTATGCCGCGGAGTTCGGTCCGGTCGAGCTGCGCCGTCTGGGGCGGCGGATCCTCGACGTGCTGGCGCCCGAGATCGCCGAGGCCGAGGAAGCCAGGCGTCTGGAAGCCGAGGAGCAGAAGGCTCGCGACAAGGCGTCGTTGAAGTTCCGCGACCTCGGCGACGGCAGCTCACGCCTGTCCGGGGTCTTGCCTACCACCGCCGTCGAGCGGCTCAAGACCTACCTCGACGCCCACACCAACCCGCGGCGCATCACCGACGGTACGGACGTGGCGGAGGCGGTGGACGGGAATCCTGATCTCGCGCGGACCCCGTTCCACCGCCGCCGGGCCTGGGCGTTCATGGACCTGCTCGAGCTGATCGACCCCGACGCACTGCCCGTCCACGGCGGGGACGCCACCACCGTGGTGGTGACCATCGGTATCGACGAACTCCGCACCGACCTCGCCACCGCGGGGATCCTCACCACCGAGGGCGAAGAGTCGATGTCGGCGTCCGAGGCACGGCGTCTGGCCTGCCAGGCCAAGATCCTCCCGGCAGTCCTCGACGGCCGGGGGCGGGTGCTCGACCTCGGCCGCTCCGCACGACTCTTCCAACCCGCCCAACGGGTCGCGATCCGCCTGCGCGACCACACCTGCCGGGCTGAGGGCTGCACCATCCCCGCCCGCTGGTGCCACCTGCACCACCACGACCCCTGGTCCCGCGGCGGCACCACCGACCTCGACCAGGCCGTCACCCTCTGCGCGCACCACCACCAACGCATCCACGACCACCGCTACACCCACGAACGGCTGCCCGACGGCATCCGCTTCCACCGACGCACATGAGGCCGGACAGGAAACACTGATCGAAAAGGGCGCCACACCGTTCTGCTCGTCGAGTAGCGAGCGTGTCGAGAGGCCGGGTATGTGCGTCTCGATACGCCCTCGCCCAGGGGCTCGGGCTACTCGACGAGCAGACGCCCCACGCGGAACCTCAGCGGCGCCAGTGCCACGTCCGGGCCAGGGCGTCGGCGACCGCGCCGCGCCACCAGGCGTAGTCGTGACCGCCGTTGTAGCCGGTGGCGCTCACCTCCACCCCGGCCTCGCGGAGGCGGCGGGCGAGGTCGTGGTGGGGGCCGGCGAGGACCCACTCCTGCCGGCCGTGGGCCAGGTCGACGCGCGGGCGCGGGCCGGGGCGCGCGGCGAGGGCGGCGAGCTCCGTCCCGAGGTCGTCGAGCCACAGGGAGGCGGACTGGCTCAGCGCGATGCCCACGAGGTCGGGGCGGGCGAGGGCGATGCGCAGCGCGGTGAGGCCGCCGAGGCTCTGGCCGACGACACTCACCCGCTCCGGCGCCGGCACCCAGCCCCGGCGGGTCAGGTCCGGCAGCAGGTGGTCGAGGACGTAGGCGGCGGTGGCGTCGCCCTCGGTGCCGCCCATCTCCGTCCACCGGGCGTCCCGGCCGCCGGAGGGGAGGAAGACCGCGCGCAGGGGCGGGACGACGGCGTCGGCGACCAGGTGGTCGAGGGTGGTCGGGAGGGACTGGACGGACGTCCACACCTCGCCGTCGAGCACGAGGAGCAACGGGGAGCCGATGTCGGCACCGGGGGCCTCGTAGGTGATCAGCTCGCGGCCCAGCGGACCGGTCTCCTCGGCGAGGACGCCGCGCGCGACGTCCGGCCGGGGCTCGAGCCACGGCTGGGCGGGGGCCTCGGGGAGCGCGGCCACCGACTGGACGACGCCGGCGCGGTTGCGGCAGGTCTGCGGGTTGCGCGGGTCGGGATGCCCGCGGTCGAGCGCCGCCCGGATCGACACCTGGTCGCCCTCCTGCTCCCACGGCGCCGCGGCGTCCGCGGCCCGCACCAGGAAGGAGTACGACGCCCGCCAGTCCGGCTCCATCAGGTAGCCGACGTGCCACAGGTCGGTCCCGGGTGCTCGCTCGAGCAGGCTCTCGGCGAGCCGGGTCTCGTCGGTGAGCCGGTTGGCGAACAGCAGCACCTGCTCCGCGTCCGGGTCGCGCCAGCAGAAGGTCACCAGCACCCGGCCGGGGACGCCGACGTCCTCGACCAGCGGCAGCCGGACGCCGTCCCACCACGCCGCGACGGCGGCCGCCGGGTCGGCGGACGCGAGCAGGGCGGTGACGGTCGGCGAGTCGGCGCGCTCGACGGGCTCGGGCCGCGGCACCTTCGGGGGCTGGCGGCGGGTCGTCATCGCAGCTCCCGGGTCGTCATGACGGCCGGGATCACCAGCGGCGTGCCGGTCAGCGGGTCCGGGATGATCCGGCAGGGCAGGTCGTAGACGGACTCGATCAGCTCGGGGGTGACGATCCGGGTCGGGTCGCCCTGGGCCACGATCGCCCCTCGTGACATCACGACCAGGTGGTCGGCGTACCGGAACGCCAGGTTCAGCTCGTGCAGCACCGTCACGACGGTACGTCCCTCGACGCTCAGCCGCCGGGCGAGCTCGAGAACCTCCACCTGGTGGGCGATGTCGAGGTACGTCGTGGGCTCGTCGAGCAGCAGCAGCCCGGTCTCCTGGGCCAGCACCATGGCCAGCCAGACCCGCTGCCGCTGGCCACCCGACAGCTCGCCGACCCCGCGGTCGGCCAGGTCGGTGACGTCGGCGGCCGCCATGGCCGCGTCGACGGCGGCGCGGTCCGCGGGCGACCACTGCCGCAGCAGGCTCTGGTGCGGGTAGCGGCCCCGGGCGACGAGGTCGGCGACGGTCAGGCCGTCCGGTGCGGTCGGCGACTGCGGGAGCAGGCCGAGGCGGCGGGCCAGCTCCTTGGCGCCGTAGTCCGCCAACGGCCGGTCGTCCAGGGTCAGCGTGCCGGCGGCCGCCGGCACCAGCCGGGCCAGGGCCCGCAGCAGGGTGGACTTGCCGCAGGCGTTGGGCCCGACGACGACCGTCATCCGGCCGTCGGGGATCACCACGTCGAGGTCCTCGATCACGACGCGGTCGCCGTACCGGACCGCGAGTCCGTCGGCCCGCAGCCGCCCCTCGGCGGACTCGGGCACGGGTGCCGGCTCAGCCACGTTGCTTCCTCCACTCCCCTGCCAGCAGCAGGACCAGGTAGACCCCGCCGACCGCGCCGGTGACGACACCGACGGCGAGCTGGGTCGGCGCGAAGAGCCGCTGGGCGGCGAGGTCGCTGGCCACGACCAGGACCGCGCCCGTCACCGCCGACGACAGCAGCCCGGGCGTGGGCTGGCCGCCGACCCGGCGCGCGACCTGCGGGGCGGCGAGGGCGACGAAGGCGAGCGGTCCGGTCACGGCGATCGCGACCGACACCAGCGCGACGGCGACGACGACCGAGGCGTTCCGCACCCGCTGGACGCGTACGCCGGTCCCCGCGGCGAGGTCGTCGCCCAGGGCGAGCATCCCCAGCGGACGGGCGAGCAGCGCGGCCGGCACCAGCAGCACGGCGACCGAGACCGCCAGCAGCGCGGTGCGCGGCCAGAGCACCGCGTTGAGCGAGCCCGCCGTCCACTGGGCGGCGGTCTGCGCGGCGTCGAGTGAGGCGCGCACGATCAGCAGCGAGTTGATCGCCGCGAGGACCGCGCCGACGCCGATGCCGACCAGCACCAGGCGGTTGCCGGTCAGCCCGGCGGCGCGGGTGAGCCCGAAGACGAGCGCCGCCGTGCCGAAGCCGCCGAGGAGCGCGCCGAGCGCCACCGCGTCGGTGTCGCCGCCCAGCAGCAGGATCTGCACCAGCGCACCGGTCGCCGCACCCGTCGTGAAGCCGATGATGTCGGGGCTGCCGAGCGGGTTGCCGGTGACGTTCTGGAAGATCGCGCCGGCGACGCCCAGGGCGATGCCGACGAGCGCGGCCGCCGCGACCCGGGGCGCGCGGGTCTCCTGCACGAAGTAGATGCCGAGGCCGTCGTCCCCCCGGCCGACCAGGGCCCGGAGCGTCTCGCCCAGCGTCATGTCGTAGTCGCCGACGAGCAGGCAGGCGACGGACAGCCCGGCCAGGACGACCAGCCCGACGAGGACGGCGACGGTCGTACGGACGGGGAGGCGCAGGGTCACCGCGCCGCGGCCCACGAGCAGGTGCCTCACAGTGCCGGCACCTTCCGGCGCGACACGACGGCGACGAAGACCGGGGCGCCCAGCAGCGCGGCCACGATGCCGACCTCGATCTCGGCCCGGGGTACGACGACCCGGGCGAGCGTGTCGGCCGCCAGCAGCCACGCCGGCCCCAGCAGCAGGCACAGCGCGGTGATCCAGCGCTGGTCCGCCCCGACCAGCGTCCGGGCGATCAGCGGCACGCCGAGCCCGACGAACCCGATCGGGCCCACGGCGGCGGTCGCGGCGCCCGCCAGCAGGGTCACCGCGACGATCGCGAGGGTGCGCGCCCGGCCCAGGCGCACCCCCAGGCCCTGCGCGGTCTCGTCGCCCAGCGCCAGCGCGTTGAGCGCCGGCCCGAGGAGCACCGCGACGGCCACGCCCAGGACGAGGAACGGCCCCACCGCCTGCAGGACCGGCCAGCCGCGGCCCTCGGTCGAGCCGACGACCCAGAAGCGGAGCTCGTTGAAGACGACCTGGTCGAGCAGCATCACGGTCTGCACGATCGCGGTCAGCGCCGCGCTGACCGCGATGCCGGCGAGAGCGAGCCGCGCCGGGCTGGCGTTGGTGCGGCCGGTGCCGGCCAGGACGTAGACGGCGACCGCCGCGACCGCGGCCCCGGTGAAGGCGAACCAGAGGTAGAACCAGATCCCGGCGACGCCCGCGACCGCGACCGCGAGCACCACGGCCAGGGTGGCGCCGGCGTTGATGCCGAGGATGCCGGGGTCGGCGAGCGGGTTGCGGGTCAGCGACTGCATGAGCGCGCCGGCGACGCCGAGCGCGGCCCCCACCACCCCGGCCACCACCGTCCGCGGGATCCGCTGGTCGTGGACGACGCCGGACGCCGTACTCCCGTCGGGGTGCAGCAGCAGGCGCCACACGTCGCCGAGCGGGATCGGGTTGGACCCGAAGGACAGGCTGAGCACGATCGCCCCCAGCAGCACCAGGAACGCACCGCCGAGCAGCAGCGGGCGGCGGGCGACTGGCGACAAGATGACTTCCGGGGACGGCGCAGGACGACCTGGACCCCTGCGAAACTAAGCCGACCCTAACATTCATCGGATCTTGAGTTGCTACCGGGCCGGCGCGCCGCTCCCGGGGGCGATGTCGCGGCACGCGTGGGTGCCCGCCAGCTCGCCCGCCTCCCGGACCCGCCCGGCCGCGATCGCCTCGAGCAGGCCGGCGTGCGCGTCGTGGCGCTCCTGCTCGTCCTGCCCGATGTGCAGCGCACCGCTCTCGATCCCCCGGCGCAGCGCGGCCATCAGGCCCGAGTAGAGCTCGGAGAGCAGCCGGTTGCCCGACAGGTCCACCAGCAGCGCGTGGAACTGCCCGGGGGTGCGTCCGCGCTCCGAGCCGTCGCTGGCGGCGAGATCCGCCTCGTGCGCCGCGCGCAGCCGGTCCACGCCGTCGGCGTCGGCGAGCTCGGCGGCGAGCTCGGCGGCCTGCACCTCCAGCGCGCGCCGCACCATGAGCAGGTCCTCCCAGGAGTGCTCGGCGGCGAAGTCGGTCAGCACGCTGCGCACCGGGTTCAGCGAGCGCACGAAGGTGCCGCGTCCCGGCGCCGGCTCGAGCATGCCGAGATGGGCGAGGCTGCGCACCGCCTCCCGGACCGTGCTGCGGCCGACGCCCAGCTCCGCGGCCAGCTCGGCCTCGGTCGGGATCTTGCCGTTGACCGGCCACCGGCCCGAGGTGATGTCGGCCTGCAGGCGACGCACCGTCTCGCGCGCCCGATCGCTACCCATGCTCACGTGGGGTGAGTCTAGGCCCGGGACGCCAGCACGTCGGTCACCCTCAGTCCAGCAGGGCCGCGAGGACGTCGGCCACCCGGTCGACCGCGGGGCGGCGTACGAGATCGCCGTGGGTGGCGGCGACGTCGTGGCGGCGCACCTCCCCCTTCGTGTACGACGACCAGCCGGTCGCCTCCAGCCAGATCTCCGCCCGCGGGCGGTCGCGACGACGACATCGACGTCGCCGTCGAGGATCGGGTGCCGGGAGCTGCGCACGATCCGGGCGGCGTTGACGACGCCGGCGATGCAGCCGGCGAGGACGTCGGGCGGCAGGGCGGCGAGGGCGGAGCCGCCGGCGCGCAGCACGTCCACCACGATGGCGCGGTCGAGGACGGGGGCACCGTCGGCGTCGTCGGGCAGGAGTCCCTCGACGCCGCCCATCCGCAGGATGCCGCGCAGCGCCTCCTGCTCGGTGGGCTCGGCGAGGTGCTGCCACTGCTCGGAGGGATAGGCGTCGAGCAGCAGCACGGCGCCGACGTCCTGGTCGTCCGCGCGGGCGAGGGCGGCGACGGCGTGCGCGGCCATCCCGCCCAGCGACCAGCCGGCGACGTGGAACCGGCCGGTGCCGACCACGGCCCGGATCGCGGCCAGCTGGTGGCGGGCGAGGGCCTCGAGGTCGTCGAAAGCGGTGGGCGTGCCGGTGGCGAGCCCGGCCGCCTGGAGGGCGTGGACGGGCAGGTCGGCCGGCAGGGCGCCGAGCAGGCTCGTGTAGCACCAGCCCAGGCCGCCGGCGGGCGGGAGCAGGAACAGCGGCGCGCGGTCGCTGTCCCGGGCGGCGCGCAGGGTGAGGACCTCGTCCAGGCCTCCCCGCCGGCGCTCCCGCCGGACACGAGGGCCGCCAGCCCGGCCGGGGTGGGCGCCGCGAACACGTCGGCCAGGCCGAGCTCGACGCCGAGGTCGTCCTCGACCCGCCCGAGCAGGCGCAGTACGCCGAGCGAGTCGCCGCCGCTGGAGAAGAAGTCGGCGTCGGGGGCGAGCGGCGAGCCGCCGAGCACCTCGCCGAAGATCGCGCACAGCTGCTGCTCGACCAGTGTCGACGGCGCCTCGGCGCCGGCCGCGGCGCCGGTGTCGGGCGGCGCGAGCTCCGCCAGCCGCGCGCGGTCGGTCTTCCCGCTGGTGCCCAGCGGCATCGCGGCGACGGGCACGTAGTGGCTGGGCATCCAGCCCTCGGGCAGCGCCGAGGCGGCCCGTGCGCGCAGACCGCCGACCACCTCGTCCGCACCGACGCCCGGGGCCGGGACGAACCAGACGACCAGCCGGCCGTCCACGACCCCGGCCGCCACCGCGTCGGCCCCGTCCGTCCCGGCGACGGCGGCCTCGATCTCGCCGAGCTCGATCCGCTGGCCGCGGACCTTGACCTGGTCGTCGGTGCGGCCGAGATAGCGCAGCGCGCCGTCGGGGCGCCAGGCGGCGAGGTCTCCGGTGCGGTAGAGGCGGCCGAGGCCCGGAACGTCCACGAACCGCTCGGCGGTCAGATCGGGCCGCCCGACATACCCCTCGGCGAGCTGGACGCCGCCGAGCCACAGCTCGCCGACCACCCCGATCGGCACCGGCCGGCCGCCCGGATCGAGCACGTGACAGGTGGTGTTCCACACCGGCCGGCCGATCGGCACCGCTCGCTCGTCGTCCGGCGAGCAGTCCCAGACGGTGACGTCGACCGCGGCCTCGGTGGGTCCGTAGAGGTTGGTCGGCGCGACGCCGAACCACTCCACGCAGCCCGCCACCAGGTCCGGCGTCAGCGCCTCGCCGCTGCACACCAGGGAGCGGACTACGCCGGAGCGCACCCGCTCGCGGCTGACCCGGTCGGCGAGAAAGGCGCGCAGCATCGACGGCACGAAGTGCAGCGTGGTCACCCGCTCCTCGACCACGAGCTCGGCCAGTCGCCGCGGATCGCGGTGGGCGCCGGGCTCGGCGATCACGACGCAGCCTCCGGCCTGCAGCGGCCAGAACAGCTCCCACACCGAGACGTCGAAGGAGATCGGCGTCTTGTGCAGCACCCGCTCGCCGGGCGCGAGCCGGAAGTAGTGCTGCATCCAGGCCAGCCGGTTGTCGATCGCCGCGTGCCCGACCAGGACGCCCTTGGGCCGGCCGGTCGAGCCGGAGGTGAAGAGCAGGTACGCCGGCGCGGCGGGGTCGGCGAAGACGTCGGCCACCGGCTCGGCGGCCGCGAGCTCCTCGAGCGGGAACGCTTGCCCAGTTCCGCGTCGTCCAGGGCGGGTGATGGCAAAGGCCACTTCGTTCAGACCTCGGCGCGAAGGCATGCTGGGCGCACGTCGAGCGTCGGCAACGCCGCCAGCGCGCGTCATGGGCGGCGCGGGGCGGGCGGGGTCGGTGACCACCAGCGCCACGTCGGCGTCCTCGCACATCGCGGCCAGCCGCGCCTCGGGGAGGTCCGGGTCGAGCGGCAGGTACACCGCGCCGAGCAGCTGGACCGCGTGGATCGTCTCGTAGAGCCCGAGCCCGCGGGGCAGGCGGACGCCGACGACATCGCCCGGGCCGACGCCCCGCTCGCGCAGCCCGCCGGCGATCCGGCGGCTGCGATCGAGCAGCTCGCCGTAGGTCCGGGTCGCGCCGGCGAACACCAGGGCCGGCGCCTCCGGGGTGGCCTCCGCCTGCCGGACGAACCGCTGCGCGAGGGTCGCCGCGTCGTGCGGGTGGGCCGTGGCGTTGAAGCCGTCGATCATGCGCAGCTCGTCCGGCGTCGCGAGCGGCAGCGCCTCGACCGGGAGGTCGGGCTCGGCGCCGGCGAGGGCGACCAGCCACGACCGCAGGCGCGCCAGGTGGGCGGCCAGCTCGCCGGCGTCGTACAGGTCGGGGTGGGCGTCGAGCTCGAGGCGTACGGCGCGGCCGCGGCCGGGCGTGCCGCGCAGCCCGATGGTCATGTCCTCGACCGGGCCGGCGGTGAGATTGCGGACCGCACCCGCGACCTCGCCCAGCGAGATCTCGAGGTCGAACGGGATCAGGTTGAGCTGAGCGCCGAACAGCTGAGCGCCCGGATGCTCACGGGCCAGCATCCGCTGGAGCGCCTCCTGCCGGACGAACGGGTGCTCGCGCACCTCGCGCTGGCCGGCCGCCACGGCGGCCAGGACGTCCGCGACGGTGCCGCGGCCGGGGATGGTCAGGGGCAGCACGTTCGTCGCGGTGCACACGGTGCGGGCCGCAGCCAGCTGGCCGACGCCGGGGACGGCCCGGTTCATCAGCGGCAGCCCGATCCGGGTGGCGTCGCGGCCGGCCATCCGGGCCAGGTAGGCGCCCACCGCGGCGGTCACCAGGTCGGTCCAGCCGACGCCGAGCCGGCGGGCGCCCTGCACCAGCGCGGTCTGGGCCTCCTCGTCGAGCGGGACCACCGCGCGTCGGGCGCGGGCTGCCGGGGACGACGTCCGCCCGGCGAGCGCGACGACGCCCGTCATGCCGGCCAGCCGCTCCTGCCAGGCCGACGTGGCGGCGGTGTCGTCGCGGGCGGCGTCCTCGGCGACCACGTCCGCGAGAACGGCGCCCGGCTCGGCACGGGGTGCGCGCTGCTCCACGATCGCGTCGTGGTGCTCGGCGATGCGGCGGAGCAGCTGCTGCGCGGCGTACCCGTCGGCGACCAGGTGGTGCGCCGCGTGGTACCACCAGCAGCGGCCGTCCGGGAGCCGGAGCAGCGCCGACCGCACCAGCGGATCGCCCCCGGTCAGGCGCATCGGGACGGCGAGGTCGTCGCGCAGCCACGCCTCGGCGGCCTGCTCGCCGGCGACGTCGACCACGGGCAGCGCCACCTCCGGCACCTGCCCTTCAATCAACTCCGTGACGCGCTGCCGCGGCCCGTCCGGGGCCACGGCCAGCTCGACGCGGACCTGCTCGTGCTCGGCGTACGCCCGCCGGTGCGCCTCGCGGAGCACGTCGGCGTCGACCGGGCCGGCGAGCTCGACGACCTCGGCGGTGGTGTAGCAGGGGTTGTCCGGCGCGAGCTCGTGGGCGAAGAACAGGCCCAGCTGCGCGCTGGTGAGCGGAAGGTCAGACACCGACGACGAGCGCGCGCTCACGGAGGAAGGAGATCGTGGGCCGGCGGGTGAACTCGCCGAAGTCGACGTCGACGCCGGACTCGGCGAGCACGTCGAGCACCTCGAAGGCGCGCAGCGAGTCCAGGCCAAGAGAGAACAGGTCGGTCTCCGGGTCCGCGAACGCGGTCGCGACCAGGTCGGCGTCCAGGTGGACGGCGAGCTCGTCGCGCAGCACGGCGTCGAGCCCAGCGCCGGCACCGGCGGCGGCCGGCGCCGCCGGCGTGAGGGCCGCGACGACGCTGTCGGCCGTGGCGACCACCCCGCAACAGCTGGCGATCTGGCGCAGCGCGAGCGCATGCTCCTCGGGCCCGAAGTCGGCGACGGCGTCGGCCACGACGAACGGGTGCACCTCGCGCTGGAAGGCCTCCAGCGCGGTGGCGGTGACGCCGATGTGGGCGTAGACGCCGGTGATCACCAGCTGGTCGCGACCGGCCGCGGCCAGCTCCTCGGCGAGCTCGCTGCGCGCGAAGGCGCTGTAGCGGTGCTTCACCAGCACCCGCTCCCCCGCCTCGGGCGCGACGGCGTCGAGGATGTCGGTGTGCTCGGGCACCGCGCGCATCCCGGGGCCCCACAGGTCCCGCTGCAGGCCCGCGCGGTCTGGTCCTGGTCGCCGCGCTGCGCGGTGTAGAAGACGGGTACGCCGGCGGCGCGCGCGGCGCCCAGGATCTCCGCGGTGCGGCGTACCGCCTGGTGCAGGGCGGCGCAGTCGGGCGCGTAGGGCCGGGTGAAGTACCGCTGCAGGTCGTGGACCAGGACCGCGGCCCGCTCGGCCCGCAGCGTCCATCCGGCCCGGCTGACGGGCAGGGCGGACAGGTCGGGACCGGCGTAGTCGATCGACGGCGGCAGGGGCATCAGGGCTCCTCGATGGGTAGGTCCAAGGGATCGTGCAGCGAGTGGTGCTCAGGGCGCGCGCTGGCAAAGGCCACTTCGTTCAGACCTCGGCGCGAGGGCATACCGGGTCGTCTGGTGAGCGTCGGCAACGCCGCCAGCGTGCGCTCTGGGCGCCGCGCAGCGCGCGAGACCTTGGGACTACTCATCGGACAGACGGGCGGCGAGCAGCCGGCGCAGGTCGCGCCGGCTGTTCTTGCCGACGTGGGTGACCGGGAACTGGTCGAGGAACTCGAACTGGTCGGGGAGCTTGTAGGTGGCCAGGCCGCTGGCCCGCAGGTGCTCGGTGAGCTCGGCGCCGAGATCCGGCCCGGACCGGACGCCGGCCTCGGGGCGGACGACGACGCAGATCCGCTCGCCGAGGTAGGGGTCGGGCAGCCCGACGACGACCGCGTCGAGGACGTCGGGGCGCGCGAGCAGCGGGCCCTCGATCTCCTCGGTGGCGACCTTCTCGCCGCCGCGGTTGATCTGGTCCTTGGCGCGTCCGGTGACGACGAGGTGCCCGCTCGGCAGTCGGCGGACCAGGTCGCCGGTGCGGTAGAACCCGTCGGCGGTGAACGCGTCGCGGTTCACCGGGTCGTCGGCGCCGCCGGGGGCGTAGTAGCCGCGGATCGTGTACGGCCCGCGGGTCTGCAACGCGCCCTCCTCCCCGTCGGGCACCTCGGCCTCGTCGGGGTCGGCCGGGTCGACGATCCGGATCTCGTCGTCGGGGCTGATCGGGCGGCCCTGCGTGGTGAGCACCAGCTCGTCGGGGTCGTCGAGCCGGGTGTAGTTGACCAGGCCCTCGGCCATCCCGAACACCTGCTGCACCCGGGCGCCGAGCACCGGCCCGATCTCGGCGGCGACGGCGTCGGAGAGCCGGGCGCCGCCGACCTGGATCACCTCCAGCGAGGACAGGTCCGGCGTACGACGGCGGGCCGACGAGATCCACGCCTGCGCCAGCGGCGGGACGAGCGAGGTCCAGGTCACCCGCTCCTCGGCCACCAGCCGGAACGCCGTGCGCGGACTGGGATCCCGGGCCAGCACCACGGTGCCGCCGACGTGCAGGACGCCGAGGATGCCGGGCGAGCTCATCGCGAAATTGTGCGCCGCCGGGAGCACGACGAGCAGCACGGTCTCCTCGCCGAGCCCGCAGATCTCCGCCGAGGCCCGCACCGAGTACAGGTAGTCGGCATGGGTCCGCGGGATCAGCTTCGCCACCCCCGTCGTCCCCCCTGACAGCTGGAGGAACGCCACCTCCTCCGCCCGACCCGGCGCAAACAGACCTTCAGAAGACGTCGACCCGGCGCATCCTGACCTCCGGAGGACGCCGACCCGACCCGTCCCCAGGTCAGGATGCGCCGGGTCGGCGTGAATTCGGGGTTCGGATGAGCCGGGTCGGGGCCATTGTTGGACGTCGACCAGCGCCGGCGGCTCGACCCCCTGCGCCCGCAGCCGCTCGGCCACCCGGTCCACCAGCGCGCGGTGGTCGTGGCCGTCGGTGTCGCCGGAGACCACGATCGCCGCGGCGTCGGCGATCGCGCAGAACTGGCTCAGCTCGGTCTCGCGGTGCCCGGGCTGCGCGAAGACGGGCAGGATCCCGGCCCGGAAGCAGCCGAGGACGACGGCCACGAACTCCACGACATTGGGCAGGGCGAGCACCACCCGGTCACCCGGTACGACGCCCGCGCCCGCCAGCCGGGCGGCGGCCGCGTCGGCGGCGGCCGCCAGCTCGGCGTACGTCCAGCGCACGGGCGTGCCGTGGGCGTCGACGCCGACGACCGCCGTACGGTCCGCGAACCGGGTGGTCCGGTCGGCGACGAAGTCCGCGAAGGTCTCGTCGATCCAGTAGCCGGCTGCGCGGTAGCGCGCAGCGAATTCCTCGGGATGGGCAGCCACAGGAGCGAGCGGTGACCGCGCGGACGCGCGGCTCACCCCGGTGGCTCGGTGGTGTCGGGCGGCGGGGTGAAGCCGGTGACGCGCGCCATCGTGGCGAGCTTGGCGCCGGTCTCGCGCACCTCGAGGAGGGGGTCGGAGCCGGCGACGATGCCGGCGCCGGCGAACAGCCGCAGCCGGTCGCCGTCCATCACGGCGGCGCGGATGGTGATGGCGAACTCGCCGTCGCCGTCGCCGTCGACCCAGCCGACGCACCCGGCGAACCAGTCGCGCAGGTCGCCCTCGAGGTCGGCGATGACCGCATTGGCCGCGGCGGTGGGCACGCCGCCCACGGCCGGGGTGGGGTGCAGCAGCTGGGCCAGGCGCAGCGCGCTCGGGCCGTCGACCCCGGGCGCCAGCCGGGCGTGGATCGGGGTGGCGAGGTGCCACACGGTGTCGGTCGAGAGCAGCTCCGGCGTCGCGGGGTACTCGATCTCGACGCAGACGTCCTTCAGGGCGTGCACGATCGCCTCGACCACGAAGGCGTGCTCGGCGAGGTCCTTCGCCGAGGCCTGCAGGCCCTCCGCCCGGCGGGCGTCCTCGGCCGGGTCGTCCGAGCGGGGCACCGAGCCGGCGAGCGGGGTGCACGCGATGGACCGGCCCTCGCGCCGGACCAGCAGCTCGGGACTGGCGCCGACGAGGATCGCGCCCTCCCCCGGCAGGCTGCCGTCGCCGGCGGCCGGCACCAGCGGGACGCTGAACACGTAGCGCCCGGGCCGGGTGGTCAGCAGCCGGTCGATGATCTCGGCGGGCACCAGCGGCGGGGTGCTCACCACGTCGAGGCAGCGGCCCAGGACGACCTTGTGCAGGGAGCCCTCGGCGATCCGCTCCAGCGCGGCGGTCACCATGGCGGCGTACTCCGCGGGCGTGGGGAACGCGGTCACGTCGTACCGGCGCTCGACGACTCCGTCGTGCTCGTGGCGCAGGAGCGCGCGCTCGGAGCCGGCGACCTGGTGGGCGATGCCGGGCGCGCCGGAGGCGAAGGACAGCGCCACCAGCGCCCGCTCCCCCTCGGCGAGGGCGTCGACGACCTCGTCGGCCCAGGCGACGTCGGCGCCGTCGGGCGTCTGCCAGGTGCGGAGCACCCGGTCGGCGACGTACGCCTGCTCGCCGGACGCGAACAGCAGCGGCCGCGCCGCCAGTGCGGCAGGGGTGATCGGTGCGGTCTCTCGATCGTTCACAGCGAGGCTCCTCCGTCGACGAACATCTGTTGCAGCGTCACATGCCGCGCAGCGTCCGACAACAGGAAGGTCACGACCGAGGCCACGTCCTCGGGCGAGGCGATCCGGCCCAGCGGGATGCCGACCCGGAAGGCCTGCGGGTCGCCGTGGACAGCGCGTGCCGCACCATCCTCCGGGTCCGGCCACAGGTCGCGTTGCATGGGGGTGTCCGTCGAGCCCGGCTCGACCACATTGCAGCGCACGCCGCGGGCGGCGAGCTCGAGCCCGGCGGCCCGCGTGGCCGCCGACGCGGCTGCCTTGGAGGCGGCGTACGCGATCATCCCGGTCCGCGGCACCCGGGCCGCGTTGGAACTGACCACGACGACCGAGCCGCCGTCGCGCACGTGGCGGGCGGCGCCCTGGAGGCAGTGCAGCGCCCCGCCGGCGTTGACGGCGAGGTGCCGCTGCCAGTCGGCCTCGGTGACCTCCGCCAGCCCGCCCGGGACCAGGACGCCCGCGGCGGAGACCACCCCGCCCAGCGGTCCGAGGGTCTCGGCCGCCCGCCCGAAGCCATCGCGTACGGCGACCGCGTCGGCGACGTCCGCGACGACCTCCAGCACGGAGCCGGTCAGCTCGGCCGCGACCGCGCGCAGCCCGGCCTCGTCGCGGTCGAGCAGCGCCAGCGGCGTCCCGCCGGCGCCCAGCTGCCGGGCGACCGCCCACCCGATGCCCGAAGCGGCACCGGTGACCAGCACCGGTGCCGCAACGGACTCGCGAATCATGTGATGATAATAAGGCGCACCTTACCTAGGCGTCCATCGGCGTCCATCCGTCAGACGGCGCGCCGACGACGTCCTCCGATCGCAAGGCCGACACCCGCCAGCAGGAGAAGCAGGCCGAGAGCCAGATGCCACGGGCGGAACGACGCGCCGGCATTCGGAAGACCGCCGTCGCCGCGCGAGCCCTCGCCGCCCGCCACGGAGTCGAACCGGTTGACGACCCGGACCGATGCCTCGCCGGGCCCAGCGGTGGGCGTGAGGTCGACGGCGATCGCCGGCTTGCGGGCCTTGGTCACCGCCCCCGCGACGGTCGCCGTCATCGTCGTCGACGCGGCACCGCCGTCCTTGGTCTCGGTGAGCGTGCAGGCCGCGCTCGACGGCAGGTCGTCGTACGACGCCCGGTAGCCGTTGCCGCGCGACAGCAGCCGGTCCGCACCGCCGGGCACGTCGAAGGCCACTCGCTGGCCGTCGACGATCCAGGTGCAGGAGAGCGAGACCCGGAACGGCCCCTTCGCCCCCGGGGCGGTCGCGTCCCCGACCACCTCCTTGGTCACCTCGAGCGAGGTCAGCCGGAAGGTGTTCGTCGCGGTGAGCGTCACCTGGCTCACGCCGCCCTGCTGGGCGGGCGGCGGCACCTCGACGATGCCGTCCACCGGGGCGAGCACCGTCGACGTGGCGCCGCCGGAGCCGGACTCGGTCACCGTGCAGGACGTGCCGATCGCGAACGGGCCGATGGTGCGCGACTCCCCGGCCGCGAGCCGGATCGTGTCGTCGTACGGCGTCTGGCCGCGGTAGGTGCAGCGCACCGGGAAGGTGAACGTGGCCGTGCCGTAGCGCGTCGCACCGTCGCCGTCGACCTTCTTCTCCACGGTCACGGTGCCCGCGTCGTAGGCGTTGGTCACCTCGACGCCGGCCACGTCCGTGCCGGGAGTGATGCTCGCCGAGCCGTCACCGTGGTCGACGACATTGTCGCCGGTGACCACGATCTGGTCGGCGAAGAACCGGTCGGTCTCGGTGAGCTCGCAGGTCGCGCCGACCGGGATGGTGTCCGTCGGCGCCACGAACGTCTCGTCGGCCTCCAGCGTGAACTCCAGCTCGGTGGTGCCGGCGCCGTCGAAGGTGACGTCCCGGCCGGAGATCGACACGCAGCTCAGGGTGAAGGTGAACGGCCCGAAGGTGGTGCCGCTCGCCTGGGTCTGCACCCGCTTGGTCACCGTCAGCCCGGTGAACTGGTAGTCGTTGGCGATGGTCGCCGACGCCGGGACGTCGGTGACGGCCACCGTGACCGGGGTGCCCGAGCGCGAGGTCTCGCCGAACGTCCCGACGGCGCCCTGCTCGGTGAAGGTGCAGGAGCTGCCGTGGGCGCTGATCGGCACGCCGTCGATGCGCGCGGTCAGCCCGTCGGCCTGGCGCAGCTCGGTCACCGCGGCGGCGCCGAGGTCGAGCGCGACGCCGCCGGCCTCGCAGGCGGCGTCGACCCGGAGCTCCTCGGGGGCGTACGACGCCGCCGGGCCGGTGAGCTGCTTGGTGATCTCGACCGAGCCGGTGCGCAGGTGCACGCCGACCCGGTTGGGCGCGATCTGCCGGAAGCCGTTGATCCCGGTGTACTTGAACTTGATGCCGTGCTGGTTCCAGGCCAGCAGGTCGTCGCCCGGGACCGTGCGCGAGACGCCGCTCGGGTCGGCGTCCGAGGCCATCACGTTGGTCGTGGAGAACGTGACGTCGACGGCCTGGCCGGCACGCAGCGAGCCCGCCGTCGTCGTCCGGAAGTCGAGGTGCACGCGGATGCCGGTCACCTGCGACCAGTCCGTGCTGCCGTCGGCCACGGTCCAGGTCTCGCCGTTCTGCTCACAGACCGGCTGGGTGGCGAGGTCGGTCCAGGTGTCGACGCACACGCCCGCGCTCGTGGTCACCTCGACCGTCCGGGTCGTGCCGGCCGGCGCGGAGACCTGCAGCGAGCCGGCGACCAGCTGCGGCCGGAAGGCCGAGCCCCGGGCGCTGCCCGACACCAGCTGCCGGTCACCGCGGACCGGGAGCTGGTCGAAGACCGTCATCTCGTCGATGGCGACGGTGCCGGCGTTGACGCTGTGCAGCACCCAGTCGTCGGTGCCGTCGACCTCGCTGTTGGCCACGCACGGCGAGCGGTAGTAGGAGCCACCCGTCGCGGCGAGGTTCTGCGCGCACGTCGCCGCCGGGTTGGCCGGCTGGAAGGCGCCGGCGAGCGAGCCCCGCACACCCTTGACCGTGTACAGGTTGGGCCCGGTGACGGTGCCGACGAAGTCGGTCGTCCCGCAGGTGTGGGCGTCCTGGCCCCAGTCGCCGGTGAGCGGGCCGCCGGCCACGGTGTTGCGGCAGGCGCCCAGCACCTCGTCGGTGCGCACCGTCATCGTGTTCGTGGCGGTCTGCCCGGTGGACAGGCCGGGCTGCAGCTCGAGGAACAGCCGGATCCGGAACACCTCGCCCGGGCGCATCTGGCGGCCGTCGGCCGGCCAGGCGAACCGGAGCACCGTGCCGCCCGACTCGGGCGTCACCGTCACCTGGTCCGACAGCGTGCCGGTGGGGTCCGCGGTGAAGACCGGCGCCGGCGTGCCCGTGTAGAGCAGCTCCGGCGGGAGCGTGTCGGTCAGGTCGGTGAGGGTGAGGAAGCCGGTGCCCGTGTTCTGCACGGTCAGGTCGAACGGGACCGCGTCGCCGACCGAGGCCAGCCGGTTGCCGTCGTTGGTGAGCTTGCGGACGGCGATCTCGCGGGTGCCCGGCGAGAGCTGGATCGCCGCGGCGGCGTCCTTGCGCTCGGAGTCGTTGCCGTCGGGCCGGGTCGTCCAGGACGTCTGGGTGTTCGGGACGGTGCCGGCGAACACGACGGGGTCGCCCGAGCCGCGGTGGGTCTCCCGCAGCCTCACCTGGAAGCGCGCGGTCGCGGACCAGTTCGGGGCCGGGACGGTGGTGGAGAAGAGCCGGCCGTCGGCCCGGGTGAAGGTGAACCGGACGCCCTGGATGTCGGCGAGCGGGAGGTCGCCGGGCACCTGCCCGGGCAGGGTCGCGGCGGCCGCGGGCGTGCCCGTGACCCACTGCTGGCCGTCGTACACGTCGACCTGGACGCGGTCGGCGCCCGCCGGCAGGCTCACCGTGCCGAGGCCGGTGAAGGTGAAGACGTCCCAGAAGTCGGGCGACTCCGCCTGGTCCTCGATGACCAGGCGCTGCGGCGAGAGCGTGCTGCGCGGGCCGCTGCCCTGGTTGGCGCCGAGCGTCACGGTCACCGGTACGTCGGGCGACGGCTCGTTGATCAGGGTGGGGCTGACCGACTTGCTGGGCGTGATGTTGACGATGCCGCCGGTGAGCCGGATGGTCGCGTCGGCGACGTCGCCGGTCGCGACGCCGGGGCTGGTGACCGGGTCGTAGGACTGCGCGAAGACCCGGTTCACGACGTCGAGCGTGTCGCCGGCCCGCAGCACCTGGTCGGCCCCGGTGTCGCGCAGGGTCGGTCGCAGGCGGGTCGCCAGGGTGATGCTGAGGTCGTTGTCCTGGGTGATCGTGCCGCCGCCGGTCGCCGGGGCGGTGTCCTGGAAGGTCACGCTGATGCCGACGATGGTGCCCGGGCTGGTCACGCCGCCGTTGACGGCGGCCGCCGTGGTCTGCTCGGCCGTGTAGGTGCCGGCGGACGCGTCGTACCGCAGCAGCCAGACGACGCTCGCGGCGAGGTCCACCTGGCCCGGCCGGCTGGCCGCGATGGTGATGCCGGTGACGTCGAAGCGGTTGAGCGGGTTCGGCCGCGACGGGTCGCCGAGGTGGTCCTCGGCCAGGTCGAACGGGTTGGCGTGGGCGCCGGTCGCGTCGGCAGTGCTCGCGCAGGCCGCCAGCGTGGTGTCGGTGCAGGCCGCCGGGTCGGTCAGCCGGACGTACGACGCCCGCGCGGTCGAGCCGTTGTGGCCGACCATCGTCCAGGTCGCGGTCGGGTAGTCGCCCGCGGAGGTGCCGACGGGCGGCACGTGCACCGGGTCCGTGGGCGCGACGGTCTTGGTCACCGCGACCGCCGGGTCGGGGTCGAGGATCTGGATGGTGTCGTCGTCAGTGCCGGTCACCGGCATGCCGCCCCCAGCGGCATGCCGGTGATCCGGACGTCGTTCTCGACCAGGCCCTGGTCGGGGGTGTTGTAGTCCCGCTCCTCGACGACGAACGCGCCGTCGGAGCGGGCCTTGTCGCGCACCTGCCACAGCAGCGAGAACCGGCGGTCGGTGCTGCCGGCCCCGACGCCGGTGCCGGCGTCGGGCGCGTACGGGTCGAAGGCCGCGCCGGGCTGCTGGGCCGCCTGCCGCGCCGCGGTGTCGGCCGCCGTCTCGGCGAGCGTGATCCGCACCCCGGTGGTCGAGGCGCGCTGCGGACCACTGAGCTCGTAGCCCTTGAAGCCGCGGGAGCCCTCCATCCAGGAGCCGCCGGGCGGGGCGACCGGCTCCCACTGGTCGGTGACGTCGTTGTAGAGAGCGACCTCGGTGACGGTGTCGTAGCGGAGGTACCAGCCGTTGGTGTACGGCGTGCCGCTGGCCGCGACCGGCTCGATCCGGACCAGGTCGAAGGCGTCGTACACCGTCTGGGCGACCGGCGTGGTGGCCGGGTCGGCGGCGCCGTCGGTGATCGTCACCGGCGAGAGGCCGCGGCCGACGTGCCAGTCCAGGTGGGTCGTGGCCCGGTCGCCGGACTGCGCGTCCACGGCCGCCTCGACCCAGTTCTTGCGGAGGTGGACGCCGGTGCCGGGGCCGTCGGGATCGGTGACGACGGTGCCCGTGCCGGTGTCGCCGTCGGCGTCGTGCAGGTCGTTGCCGCCGGCGGACTCGCCGTCGGCCTCGACCGTGGCCGAGTTGACGTAGGGGGTCGGCTGGTCGGGTCCGGGCGTGATGGCGCCCCCGCCGCGCAGGTCGCTGCGCGCCTCGAACTCGATGTTCGGGGTGACCGTCGTGTCGGACGCGAAGCCCGCGGCGTTGTGGAACGAGAAGCGGATGCCCTGCACGTCCTCGCCGGTGAGCGGCGCCAGCGCGGCCGCGGTCGCGGCGGCGTCGAGCCGCAGGACCGAGGCGCCTGCCTGCGGACCGTGCACGACCAGCTCGTGCCAGGCACCGGCGGTGTCCTGGACCTCGACCGTCAGGACGGTTCCGGCCGGGACCTGGGTCGGCGCGATGGAGACCAGGTCGAAGGCGTCCCAGAACTCCGCGCTGCCGCCGCCGACGGCGTCCTCCACGACGATGTCGTGCACGAGCGCGCCGTCGCCGTGCGCGACCGCGTTGGCCGACAGCGACGAGATCACGGCGTCGCCGGGCTCGACCGCCGCCGAGGGCCGGACCGTCTTGGTCAGGGTCGTGGTGATCGCCGGGTCGACGATCCGCAGCGTGTCGCTGTCGTCGTCGGCGTCGGTGAGGCCGTTGGCGGCGCGCACGTCCGCGTCGACCCGGTTGGTGAGCGTCTTCTCGGGCAGGCCGCCGGTGGCGTCCTCCGTGGTGGCGATGGTGAAGGTGGCGCCGCCGGACTCGTCGGCGCCGATCGGGCCGGTCCAGGTGATCTCGAACCCGGAGATCCTCGCGCTCGGGCCGGTCGGCAGCTGGCCGCTCGTGACGGTCTCGCTCTCCTGACCGCCGCCCAGCAGGTGGTAGGTGATGGTCGCCTCGGTCGCCGCGGCGGGCCAGTTCAGCGCAGCGGTGAACCCGCCGAAGGTGACCTCGTCGTCGAAGAAGTCCAGGTCGGCCACGTGCAGCCGGGTGACCGGGACGCCGCCGTTGGTGCCGGTGATCGTCGCCGTGGCCTGCTGGCCGGCGGTGATGCTGCCCGGGGAGATGTCCTTGTTGGCCTCCACCGAGGGGATGGCCGGCCGCACGACGTACGACGCCGTGCCGTCGTCGTTCGCGGTCGGCTGGCCGCTCAGCTGGGCGCTGCCGGTCGCGGTGTTGTCGACCTGGTGCTCCGCGGTCGACAGGTCGGCTTCGTCGTTGCGGTGGGTGGCGCGCTGCTCGAGGCCGAGGTCGAGCTCGACCCGCTGGCCGGGCGCGATGGTCCCCTCGCAGGTCAGCCGGATGCCGCCGACCTGGCCGTCGGTGACACCGCTCGGCAGGCTGAGCGGGTCCGTCGCGGGGGCCGCGTCGCCCTGCTGCCAGCTCCAGGTGCCGCCCGTGCGGACGTAGGCGTCGACACGCACGGTCGTGCAGCCCGCGGGCAGCGACACGTCGCCGAAGCCGGTGAAGTCGGTGATGGTGAACGGGTTGCTCGCGGCGAGGGTGGACGCGCCGTCCGGCGCGGCCTTCGGCTCCTGGATCGTCAGCCGGTCGACCGCGACATTGCTGTTGTTGCGCACGTCGAGGCCGATGGTCGAGTCCGCGCCGGGCTCGAACGACTGGCTCGCCGGCGTCCACGACTTGTCGACGGTCACGCCCATGCCGACCGGCGCCTCGACGTTGATCGTCGCGCTGCTCTGCTTGGTGTCCGCATTGGACGCCGACACCCGAGCGGTGTTGACGATGTCGGGGCTGCGGCCCGGCGGGTAGTCGTCGGGGACCTTGAGCGAGACCGAGATCGTGTATGTCGTACCGGCCTCGAGACCGACGCCGACGGGACCGTCGGTCGGCTGGGCCAGGTCGACGGTCAGGCTGGTGCCCGCGGTCACCGCGGCCGGCGGCGCGGACCCGCCGCCGGGCTGCCAGGTCACCGTGCGCGGCACCGTGCCGGCGTTCGGGCTGAAGGTGACGTTCTGGATCGGGAAGCCCACCAGCTCCGCGGGCAGCTCGTCCACGACCCGGGTGTCGAGGCAGTCGTCCTCGGAGCACCGCACCTGGATCAGGTAGGTGAAGGTCTCGCCGGGCTGCGGCTCCGCCTTGTCCACCGTCTTGTCGATCTGCAGCGAGTTGGGTGCCCCCGACGACGGCGAGACCACCGCCACCACACCCAGCACCGCCAACAGCACAGCCAGGACCCCGATGCCCCAGCGTCGAACATTTCCACCCGACTGCGGGCGCACGTCATCCACGATTTTCACTTCACTCCCTCTCCCGCCGAGGACCGTACGGGTGAAAGGAGGCCGCCCATGGCCGAATCCGGGTAAAAGCTATGCAGGTCGCACCGGTTTCACCCGGTTTGTCACCCGAAGGGACTACACAGACCCACCGAAAGGCACCCCCAGGGCGCTCAGCCGCGCCTCACCGCCGTCCTCGGCGGTGAGCACCCACACCCCCGCCTCGGTCAACGCGAAGGTGTGCTCGTAGTGCGCCGCCCACCGGCCGTCGGTGGTGACGACGGTCCAGTCGTCGTCGGCGACGTCGGTGTCGGGGGCGCCGAGGGTGATCATCGGCTCGACGGCCAGGGCGATGCCCTGCCGCAGCCGCGGCCCGCGGCCGGGCCGGCCCTGGTTGGGGACGTCGGGCTCCATGTGCATGGCGGTGCCGATGCCGTGGCCGGTGTAGCCCTCGACGATGCCGTAGTCGCCCTGGCCGTGGACGTACGACGCGACCGCGTGGGAGATGTCGCCGACCCGGCCGCCGGCGCGGGCCGCCGCCAGGCCGCGCCACAGCGCCTCCTCGGTCACCCGCATCAGCTCGGCGACCTCGTCGCGCACGGTGCCGACGGCGACGGTGATCGCGGCGTCGCCGTGCCAGCCCTGCCCGGCGTCGTCGAACACGATCGCGCCGCAGTCGATGGAGATGACGTCGCCGTCGGCGAGCACCCGGGGACCGGGGATGCCGTGGACGACCTCGTCGTTGACGGAGGCGCAGATGCTCGCGGGGAACGGCGGCTCGCCGTACCCGAGGAAGGACGGGACGCCGCCCTGCTCGCGGATGCTCTGCTCGGCCAGCGTGTCGAGCTCGGCGGTGGAGATGCCGGGGCGGACGGCCTCGCGCAGCCGGGCCAGGGTGCGGCCGACGACGAGGCCGGCCGCACGCATCACGCGCACCTGGTCCGGGGTCTTGATCTCGATCCGGCGCTGGTCGAAGAACATGATCAGCTCGCCCGGGCGGCGAAGGCCGTCTGCGACACGCTCGGGCAGATCAACTCTGCGGGACGGAGTCGAGCGCGTCGAAGATCCGCTGCTGGACCTCGGCGATGTCGCCCATGCCGTCGACGGAGACGACCAGGCCCCGCGTGGCGTAGACCTCGATGAGCGGCTCGGTCTCCTCGGCGTACACCTCGAGGCGGCGCCGGATGACGTCCTCGGTGTCGTCGGGCCGGCCCTCGATCTCGGCCCGCTTGAGCAGGCGGCCGACGACGGCGTCGGTGTCGACGGTGAGCACGAGGACGGCGTCGAGCTGGTGGCCGGTCGCGTCGATCATGCCGTCGAGCTCGGTGACCTGGGCCAGCGTCCGGGGTAGCCGTCGAGCAGGAAGCCCTGCTCGGCGTCCGGCTCGGCGATCCGGTCGCGGACCATGTTGTTGGTGATCTCGTCGGGGACGTACTCGCCGGCGTCCATGTAGCGCTTCGCCTCGACGCCGAGCGGCGTGCCCTGGCCGACATTGGCGCGGAAGATGTCGCCGGTGGAGATGGCCGGGACGCCGAAGTGGTCGGCGACCGCCTTCGCCTGGGTGCCCTTGCCGGCCCCGGGCGGGCCCATGATCAGAAGCCTCAACGCAGGAATCCTTCGTAGTTGCGCTGCTGGAGCTGGCTCTCGATCTGCTTCACCGTGTCGAGTGCGACGCCCACCATGATCAGGATGGACGTGCCGCCGAACGGGAAGTTCTGATTGGCATTGATCATCACGAACGCGATCAGCGGTACGAGCGAGATCAGACCCAGGTAGAGAGCGCCCGGCAGCGTGATGCGGGACAGGACGTAGGACAGATAGTCCTGGGTCGGCTTGCCCGCCCGGATCCCGGGGATGAAGCCGCCGTACTTCTTCATGTTGTCGGCCACCTCTTGCGGGTTGAAGGTGATCGACACGTAGAAGTAGGTGAAGAAGATGATCAGGGCGAAGTACGCCGCCATGTGCAGCGGGTTCCCCTGGTCGACGAGGTACTTGTTGACCCACCGGATGATCTGGTTGGGGTTCTCCTGGTTGAACTGCACCGCCATCGCCGGCAGGTAGAGCAGCGACGAGGCGAAGATGACCGGGATGATGCCCGCCTGGTTGACCTTGAGCGGGATGTACGTCGAGCTGCCGCCGAACATCTTGCGGCCGACCATCCGGCGGGCGTACTGCACCGGGATGCGGCGCTGCGCCTGTTCGATGAAGATGACCGCGGCCACCAGGACGAGGCCGATCGCGACCACGATGCCGAAGGTCCACCAGCCCTGGCTGATCCTGACCTGCCACAGCGCGGTCGGGAAGGTCGCGACGACCTGGCAGAAGATCAGGATCGACATGCCGTTGCCGACGCCGCGCTCGGTGATGAGCTCGCCGAGCCACATGATGACGGCGGTACCGGCGGTCATGGTCACGACCATGACGAGGAAGGTCGTGGTGTCGTTGCTGTGCAGCAACGGGAATTGCGAGCTGTCACATCCCTGCAGCAGGTTGCCGGTGCGCGCGAGCGCGACGATGCCGGTCGCCTGCAGCACCGCGAGGCCCAGGGTGAGATAGCGGGTGTACTGCGTGATCTTCGTCTGACCGGCCTGGCCCTCCTTCTTGAGGGCCTCGAGCCGCGGGATCACCACGACGAGCAGCTGCAGGATGATGCTCGCGGTGATGTACGGCATGATGCCGAGCGCGAAGATCGTCAGCTGGAGGAGCGCTCCACCGGAGAAGAGGTTGACCAGGCTGTAGAGGCTGGCGTTGCTGCCCTCCTCGACGACCTTGATGCACTTCTCGACATTGGCCACATGGACGCCAGGGGCCGGGATCTGCGATCCGGCCCTGAAGATGACGATGATCATCAGGACGAACAGCAGCTTGCGCCGCAGGTCCGGGGTCCGGAAGGCGTTCACGAACGCGGTGAGCACGCGGGTCCTCTTCTCTCATCGCTGGCCTTGTGGCCAGCGGGAAGCCTAACAGGGAGGTCACAGCCCCTTGACGGGGTACGACGAGCAGGCCGGCCGGCGACGTACGGAGACGACACGAGGGGCGCGGCGAGACCTGGGACAACCCAGGACCGACGCGCCCCTCGCAGCATCAAGGCTCACGCCGTCACACGACCGTGACGGTCCCGCCGGCGCTCTCGATCTTCTCCTTGGCCGAGGCCGAGAACGCATCCGCGCTCACCGCGACCTTGACCGTCAGGTCACCCTGGCCGAGCACCTTGACGGGGTGGCCCTTGCGGACCGCGCCCTTGGCGACCAGCGTCTCCGGGGTGACGTCGCCACCCTCGGGGAACAGCGTGCTGATCTTGTCGAGGTTGACGACCTGGAAGGTCACCTTGAAGGGGTTCTTGAAGCCCTTGAGCTTCGGGAGCCGCATGTGCAGCGGCATCTGGCCGCCCTCGAACGCGACCGGGACCTGGTAGCGGGCCTTGGTGCCCTTCGTACCACGACCGGCGGTCTTGCCCTTGGAGCCCTCACCACGACCCACGCGGGTCTTGGCGGTCTTGGCGCCCGGTGCCGGGCGCAGGTGGTGCAGCTTGAGCGTCATCTCACTCGCCTCCGACGACCTCGACCGTCACCAGGTGACGGACGGTGTGGACCATGCCCCGGATCTCGGGACGGTCCTCCTTGATCACGACGTCGCCGATCCGCTTGAGGCCGAGGCTGCGCAGGGTCTCGCGCTGGTTGGCCTTCGTGCCGATCTTCGACCTGGTCTGCTGGACCTTCAGCTGTGCCATCAGACCGACACCGCCTCAGGGGCCGCCGCCTTGGCGGCCGCCGCGGCGGCCTCGCCCTCGGCCTTGGCCTTCAGCAGCGCCGCCGGGGCGACGTGCTCGACGGGCAGACCACGGCGTGCGGCCACCGCCTCGGGCTGCTCCATCATCTGGAGCGCCGCGACGGTCGCGTGCACGATGTTGATCTGGTTGGACGAGCCCAGCGACTTGCTGAGCACGTCGTGGATGCCGGCGCACTCCAGGACGGCGCGCACCGGACCACCGGCGATGACACCGGTACCGGGGGCGGCCGGGCGCAGGAACACCACGCCGGCGGCCTTCTCGCCCTGGACCGGGTGCGGGATCGTGCCCTGGACGCGGGGGACGCGGAAGAAGTTCTTCTTCGCCTCCTCGACGCCCTTGGCGATCGCCGCGGGAACTTCCTTGGCCTTGCCGTAGCCGACGCCGACCAGGCCGTCGCCGTCACCGACGATCACGAGGGCGGTGAAGCTGAAGCGACGACCACCCTTCACGACCTTGGCGACGCGGTTGATCGCGACGACGCGCTCGACGTACTGGTTCTTGTCGGCGCCGCCACGGCCGCCGTCGCGACCGCCACGGCCACCACGGTCGCCGCCCGAACGCTGTCCGCGCTGGGGTCCGCTCATGATCTCTCCTCAGTCCTGTTCGCGGTCAGAAGGTCAGGCCGCCCTCGCGGGCGCCATCTGCCAGGGCCGCGATGCGACCGTGATACTTGTTGCCGGACCGGTCGAAGACGACCGACTCCACGCCCTGCTCCTTGGCGCGGGCGGCGACGAGCTCGCCGACCTTCTTGGCCTTGGCGGTCTTGTCGCCGTCGAAGGCGCGCAGGTCGCCCTCGAGGGTCGAGGCCGACACCAGGGTCTTGCCGACCAGGTCGTCGACGACCTGCGCGGTGATGTGCTTGCTCGACCTCGTGACCACCAGCCGCGGCCGCAGGTCAGTGCCAGAAATCTTCTTGCGACCGCGGATCTGGCGGCGCAGCTTGGAGCTGGCGCGAGCCGAGAGGTTCCGCTGGTGCTTGAGGGTGATCGCCATGGTCACTTACCAGCCTTTCCGACCTTGCGACGGACGTGCTCGCCGGCGTACCGGACGCCCTTGCCCTTGTAGGGCTCGGGCTTGCGGAGCTTGCGGATGTTGGCGGCGACCTCGCCGACCAGCTGCTTGTCGATGCCCTGGACGCCGAGCTTGGTCGGGCCCTCGACGGTGAAGCTGATGCCGTCGGGCGCGTCGAAGATGATCGGGTGCGAGTAGCCGAGCTGGAACTCCAGCTGGGTCGGTCCCTTGGACAGGACGCGGTAGCCGACGCCCACGATCTCGAGCTTCTTCTCGTAGCCCTCGGTCACGCCGACGACCATGTTGTTGATCAGGGTGCGGGACAGGCCGTGGTAGGCCTTGGACTGACGCTCGTCGTCGGGACGCTTGACGTCGAGGACGCCCTCGCCCTTCTCGACCGTGATCGGGGCGACCACGGTGTGGCTCAGGGTGCCCTTCGGGCCCTTGACCGTGACGGTGGCGCCGTCGATCTGGACGTCGACCCCAGCCGGGACCGGGACGGGGAGCTTGCCGATGCGCGACATGTTCTTCTCTCTCCTTCCCTTGTCACCAGACGTAGGCGAGGACTTCCCCACCCACGCCCTTCTGGTTGGCCTGGCGGTCGGTCAGCAGACCCTGGCTGGTCGAGATGATCGCCACGCCCAGGCCGCCGAGCACCTTCGGCAGGCCGGTGTGCTTGGCGTACACCCGCAGGCCGGGCTTGCTGATCCGGCGCACGCCGGCGATCGAGCGCTCGCGGTTGCGGCCGTACTTGAGGGTGACGGTCAGCAGCTTGCCGACGCCGTTCTCGTTGTCGGCGACCCCGTAGGAGGTGATGTAGCCCTCCTGCTTGAGGATCTCCGCCACGCCCTCCTTGAGCTTGCTGTACGGCATGGTCACCGCGTCGTGGTACGCCTGGTTGGCGTTGCGCAGACGCGTGAGCATGTCTGCGATCGGGTCAGTCATCGTCATGATGTGTTTCCTTCTGCTGTGGTTTCCGCGCGCTCACCGGCGTGCGGACCTGCAACGTCGTTGGGTATTACCAGCTCGACTTGGTGACGCCGGGCAGCTCGCCGCGGTGGGCCATCTCCCGCAGGCAGATCCGGCACAGGCCGAACTTGCGGTAGACCGCCTTCGGACGGCCGCAGCGCTGGCAGCGGGTGTAGCCGCGCACCGCGAACTTCGGCTTGCGCGCCGCCTTGACCTTGAGCGCAGTCTTCGCCATGTCAGTTCTCCTTGCTCTGCTGATGGTTCGCTGCGCGCCCCGACATGACCGCTTCGCGATTGTTGGTCATGTCAGCGCTCCGCGAACGGGAAGCCGAGCTGCTTCAGCAGCGCGCGCCCCTGCTCGTCGTTGGTCGCCGTGGTGACGATGGTGATGTCCATGCCCCGCTGGCGGTCGACCTTGTCCTGGTCGATCTCGTGGAACATGACCTGCTCGGTCAGCCCGAAGGTGTAGTTGCCGCGACCGTCGAACTGCTTCGGCGAGAGGCCGCGGAAGTCGCGGATGCGGGGCAGCGCGAGCGCCAGCAGGCGGTCGAGGAACTCCCACATGCGGTCGCCCCGCAGCGTGACGTGCGTGCCGATCGGCATGCCCTCGCGCAGCTTGAACTGGGCGATCGACTTGCGGGCCTTGGTGACCGCCGGCTTCTGGCCGGTGATCGCGGTCAGGTCGCGGATCGCGCCCTCGATCAGCTTCGAGTCGCGTGCGGCCTCGCCGACGCCCATGTTGACCACGATCTTGGTCAGGCCGGGCACCTGCATGACGTTGGCGATCTCGAACTCGGCCTTGAGCGCCGGGAGGATCTCCTCGCGGTACTTCGTCTTGAGCCGGGGCGTGACCTTCTCGATGGTGCTCTCGGTCATCAGATTTCCTTCCCGGTCTTGCGGGAGATGCGCACGCTGCGCGTCGAGCTGTACTCGGAACCGTCGGGACGACGCTTGGTGACCTCGACCCGCTTGTAGCCGACCTTGGTCACGCCGTCGCCCTCGACGAGCATCACGTTGGACACGTGGATCGGGGCCTCGGTGGTGATGATGCCGCCGGTGTTGCCGGAGCGCCCACCCTGGTCGACGACCTTGGTGTGCTTCTTGATCCGGTTGACGCCCTCGACGATCACCCGCTCCTCCTCACGGAGGACCTTGATGATCTTGCCCTCGGCGCCCTTGTCCTTGCCGGCGATGACCTTGACGGTGTCGCCCTTCTTGACCCGCAGGTTGGGCTTCTTGCGGTTCTGCTCGGACTTCTTGCGGGTGCTCCGAATGAACTTGCTGGCCATCACAGCACCTCCGGCGCGAGCGAGATGATCTTCATGAACTTCTTCTCACGCAGCTCACGGCCGACGGGGCCGAAGATGCGGGTGCCGCGAGGCTCGCCGTCGCTCTTGAGGATCACCGCGGCGTTCTCGTCGAAGCGGATGTACGAGCCGTCGGGACGCCGGCGCTCCTTGACGGTGCGCACGACGACGGCCTTGACGACGTCGCCCTTCTTGACGTTGCCGCCGGGGATCGCGTCCTTGACGGTGGCGACGATGACGTCCCCGATCCCGGCGTAGCGACGACCGGAGCCGCCGAGCACCCGGATGCAGAGGATCTCCTTCGCACCGGTGTTGTCGGCGACCTTGAGTCGCGACTCCTGCTGAATCATCGATTTCTCCTGGTTGTCGTGCCGGTTCTCGACTTCTCAACGCCGAAGCCGAGCCTGGCCGAACGTGTGGACTACTTGGCGCGCTCGAGGATCTCCACCACGCGCCAGCGCTTGGTGGCCGACAGCGGGCGGGTCTCCATGATGAGGACGCGGTCGCCGACGCCGCAGTCGTTCTGCTCGTCGTGGGCCTTGAGCCGCGTGTTGCGGCGCATGACCTTGCCGTACAGGGCGTGCTTGACGCGGTCCTCGACGGACACGACCACGGTCTTGTCCATCTTGTCGCTGACGACCAGGCCCTCGCGGGTCTTGCGAGCGTTGCGCTCGACCGTCGTGGCGTCGGTGTTCTCAGCCATCAGTTCTCCTCCTCGGCACCCGGCGCGGTGCGAATCCCGAGCTCACGCTCGCGAACGACCGTGTAGATCCGGGCGATGTCCTTCTTGACCGTGCGGAGCCGGCCGTGGCTCTCCAGCTGGCCGGTGGCCGCCTGGAAGCGCAGGTTGAACAGCTCCTCCTTGGCCTCGCGCAGCTTGGCCTCGAGGTCGATCTCGTTGAGCTCGTCCAGCTCGTGGGCGCGGATGACGTTCGCCATCAGAACTCACCAGCCTCTCGCGTGATGAAACGGCACTTCATGGGCAGCTTGTGGATCGCCCGGCGCATGGCCTCGCGGGCCACGTCCTCCGGGACGCCGGACAGCTCGAACATGACGCGACCGGGCTTGACGTTGGCGACCCACCACTCCGGGGAGCCCTTGCCGGAGCCCATGCGGGTCTCGGCCGGCTTCTTGGTCAGCGGGCGGTCCGGGTAGATGTTGATCCAGACCTTGCCGCCACGCTTGATGTGGCGGGTCATCGCGATACGGGCCGACTCGATCTGGCGGTTGGTCACGTAGTGACCCTCGATCGCCTGGATCCCGAAGTCGCCGAACGCGAGCGACGTACCGCCCTTGGCAGCACCCCGGCGCTTCGGGTGGTGCTGCTTGCGGTGCTTGACGCGACGCGGCATCAACATGGGTCAGGACTCCGTTCCGGTGCTGGGCTCGGCAGCCGGCGCGGCCTCGGGGTTGCTCTCCACGGCGGGAGCGGCAGCCTCGGCGTTGCGGTCCGAGCGGTTCGGGCGGTCACCGCGCGACCCACGGGTCGGACGGTCGCCGCCGCGGCTGGGACGGCCGCCGCGACCGGGGACGCCGGCGCGGGCAGCGGCCTGGGCCTGACGCTCGGCACGGGTGCCGGCGACCTCGCCCTTGTAGATCCAGACCTTCACGCCGATCCGGCCGAAGGTGGTGCGGGCCTCGTAGAAGCCGTAGTCGATGTCGGCGCGCAGCGTGTGCAGCGGGACGCGACCCTCGCGGTAGAACTCGGTGCGCGACATCTCGGCGCCGTTGAGGCGGCCGGAGCACTGGATCCGGATGCCCTTGGCACCGGAGCGCATCGAGGTCTGCATCGCCTTGCGCATCGCACGGCGGAACTGCACGCGGCCCGAGAGCTGCTCGGCGACGCCCTGGGCGACGAGCTGCGCGTCGATCTCGGGGTTCTTGACCTCGAGGATGTTCAGCTGGACCTGCTTGCCGGTGAGCTTCTCGAGCTCGCCGCGGATCCGGTCGGCCTCCGCGCCGCGGCGGCCGATGACGATGCCCGGACGCGCGGTGTGGATGTCGACGCGGACCCGGTCCCGGGTGCGCTCGATCTCGACCTTGGCGATGCCGGCCCGCTCCATGCCCTTGCTGAGCAGCTTGCGGATGGCGACGTCCTCGCCGACGTACGCCTTGTAGAGCTTGTCGGCGTACCAGCGCGACTTGTGGTCGGTGGAGATGCCGAGGCGGAAGCCGTTCGGGTTGATCTTCTGGCCCATTACTTCTTGCCCTTCTTCCCGGCAGCGTTGACGACGTCGGCCGGCTGGACCGCGATGGTGATGTGGCTGGTGCGCTTGTTGATCCGGGTGGCCCGGCCCTGCGCACGCGGACGCCAGCGCTTCATCGTGGGGCCCTCGTCGACCCGCGCGACCGAGACGACCAGGTCGCCGGTGGGCAGGCCCTCGGTGGTCGCGGCGTTCGCGACGGCGCTCTGCAGCACCTTGTAGACGGTCTCGGAGGCCGACTGCGGCGCGAACTGCAGCAGCGTCAGCGCCTCGTCGGCGGGCAGGCCGCGGACCAGGTCGACGACGCGGCGCGCCTTCATCGGGGTGATCCGCACGAAGCGGGCGCTCGCGAACGCGCCGGGCGCGTCGCCCAGGAGCGACTCGCGGCGCGCGCTGGTGCGGTGACGCTCAGTGGTGCTCATCGACGGCGTCCCTTCCGGTCTTCCTTGACGTGGCCGCGGTAGGTGCGGGTCGGCGCGAACTCACCGAGCTTGTGGCCGACCATCGAGTCGGAGATGAAGACCGGCACGTGCTTGCGGCCGTCGTGGACCGCGATCGTGTGGCCGATCATCGAGGGGATGATCATCGACCGGCGCGACCAGGTCTTGATGACGTTGTGGGTGCCCTTGTCGTTCTCGGCGTCCACCTTCTTGAGCAGGTGGCCGTCGACGAAGGGGCCCTTCTTCAGGCTGCGAGGCATCGTCTAATTCCTTCAGCGCTTGTTCTTGCCGGACTTGCGGCGACGGATGATCTGGGAGTCGCTGGCCTTGCGCTTGCGCGTGCGGCCCTCGGGCTTGCCCCACGGCGAGACCGGGTGGCGACCACCGGAGGTCTTGCCCTCACCACCACCGTGCGGGTGGTCGACCGGGTTCATGACGACACCGCGGACGGTCGGGCGCTTGCCCTTCCAGCGCATGCGGCCGGCCTTGCCCCAGTTGATGTTCGACTGCTCGGCGTTGCCGACCTCGCCGATCGTCGCGCGGCAGCGCACGTCGACGTAGCGCATCTCGCCCGAGGGCAGGCGCAGCGTGGCGCGCGAGCCCTCGCGGGCGACCAGCTGCGCGCTGTTGCCGGCCGAGCGGGCCAGCTTGGCGCCGCCGCCGGGGCGGAGCTCGACGCAGTGGATCGTCGTACCGACGGGGATGTTGCGCAGCGGCAGGTTGTTGCCCGGCTTGATGTCGGCGCCGACGCCCGACTCCACGCGCATGCCCTGCGTCAGGTCCTTGGGCGCCACGATGTAGCGCTTCTCGCCGTCGGCGTAGTGCAGCAGCGCGATGCGTGCGGTGCGGTTGGGGTCGTACTCGATGTGCGCGACCTTGGCCGGCACCCCGTCCTTGTCGTAGCGACGGAAGTCGATGATGCGGTAGGCACGCTTGTGACCGCCGCCCTGGTGCCGGGTGGTGATCCGGCCCTGGTTGTTGCGACCGCCCTTCTTGGGGAGCGGACGGGTCAGCGACTTCTCGGGGGTGGTCCGGGTGATCTCGGCGAAGTCGGCCACCGAGGAGCCACGGCGGCCCGGGGTGGTCGGCTTGTACTTGCGGATAGCCATGTCAGATTCCTCTACCTGGCCCGGTCAGGAGACCGGACCTCCGAAGATGTCGATGCGGTGACCGTCGGCCAGGCTCACGATGGCGCGCTTGGTGTCCTTGCGCTTGCCGAGGCCGTTGCGGGTGCGGCGGACCTTGCCCGGACGGTTGAGCGTGTTCACCGAGGTGACCTTGACGCCGAAGATCTTCTCGACGGCGATCTTGATCTCGGTCTTGTTGGCGTCCGGGTGCACCAGGAAGGTGTACTTGTTGGCGTCGAGGAGGCTGTAGCTCTTCTCCGACACCACCGGCGCGATCAGGACGTCGCGGTGGTCCTTGTGCAGGGTGCTCATCAGTTGTCCTCCTCGCTCGCGCCCGCGCTGCCGCCGGCGACGAACGCCTCGTAGGCGGCCTTGCTGAAGACCACGTCGTCGCTCACGAGGACGTCGCGGGTGTTGAGCTGGTCGACGGCCACGATGTGCACCTCGGGCGCGTTGCGCAGCGAGAGCCAGGTGAGGCTGTCGGCGCGCTCGAGCACCACGAGGAACTTGCGGCGGTCGGTCAGCTCGAAGAGCGAGGCGAGCGCGGCCTTGGTCGACGGCTTGTCGCCGGAGACCAGGCCCTCGACGACGTGGATCCGCTCGTTGCGGGCCCGGTCGGAGAGGGCCGAGCGCAGCGCGGCGGCCTTCATCTTCTTGGGGGTGCGCTGGCTGTAGTCGCGCGGCTGCGGGCCGTGGACGGTGCCACCGCCGGCGAACTGCGGCGCCCGGGTCGAGCCCTGGCGGGCGCGGCCGGTGCCCTTCTGCTTGTAGGGCTTCTTGCCACCGCCGCGGACCTCGCCGCGGGTCTTGGTGGCGTGGGTGCCCTGACGCGCAGCGGCCTGCTGGGCGACGACGACCTGGTGGATCAGCGGGATGTTGACCTCGACGTCGAAGATCTCGGCGGGGAAGTCGACGGAAACAGTCTTGGCCATCTCGATCAGCCCTTCTTCGCAGCCGTGCGGAGAACGACGAGACCGCCCTTGGGGCCGGGGACGGCGCCCTTGACCAGGACGATGCCCTTCTCGACGTCGACGGCGTGGACGGTGACGTTCTGGGTGGTGACGGTGTCGGTACCCATCCGGCCGGCCATGCGCAGGCCCTTGAACACGCGGCCGGGGGTGGCGCACGCGCCGATCGAGCCCGGCTTGCGGTGGTTGCGGTGGGCACCGTGCGAGGCGCTCACGCCGGCGAAGCCGTGGCGCTTCATGACACCGGCGAAGCCCTTGCCCTTGCTGGTGCCGGTCACGTCGACGGCCTGGCCGGCCTCGAACGTGTCGACGGGCAGCTCCTGGCCGACGGTGTACTCGCTGGCGTCGGCGGTGCGGATCTCGACCACGTGGCGACGCGGCGTCGTCCCGGCCTTGGCGAAGTGACCCGCCTGCGGCTTGTTGACCTTGCGGCCCTCGATCTCGCCGTAGCCGATCTGGATGGCGTTGTAGCCGTCCGGCTCGGGCTGGCGGACCTGGGTGACGACGTTCGTGCCGGCGGCGATCACGGTCACCGGGATGACCCGGTTGTTCTCGTCCCAGAGCTGGGTCATGCCGAGCTTGGTGCCCAGCAGCCCCTTCACGTTGCGCTCAATAGTCATGTCTCGAACCTCAGAGCTTGATCTCGATGTCGACACCGGCCGGCAGGTCGAGACGCATGAGGCTGTCGACCGTCTTCGGCGTGGGGTCGATGATGTCGATGAGACGCTTGTGCGTGCGCATCTCGAAGTGCTCGCGCGAGTCCTTGTACTTGTGCGGCGAGCGGATGACACAGAAGACGTTCTTCTCGGTCGGCAGCGGCACCGGGCCGGCGACCTTCGCACCCGTGCGGGTGACCGTGTCCACGATCTTGCGCGCCGAGGTGTCGATCACCTCGTGGTCATAGGCCTTGAGCCTGATGCGGATCTTCTGTCCCGCCATAGGTCTCTCTCGTCCTTACTCGTCGTACGACTCTGGGTCCTTCAGCTCCGACCCCCGCGGTCGGGCGTGTCGCGCCTTGTTCGTGGCACGCACGTCTCCCGGAGGGGGAAGTGGAGCTGTTGTTCTCGGCTGCCTCGGGTCTCCTGGCGTGCGGTACGAGCTGGAATCTCGACGACCGGGCACGCTCCACGCGGCTTCGGCTCGGCAGGGCCGAACGCTGACGCTGGGGAGACACGATTCAGTAGTCAAGGTCTAGCGCGCACCCCGACGACCTGCCCGGGGCAACCGGAACATCTTGGCAGAGTTCGCGGGGGTCGCCAAATCTGCGACGCCCCCGGTCTCCGCAGGGGGTGGATGCAAGGATGGCGCGCATGACCGACGGCCCCTCGCAGCAGTACCCGCCCCCGGGTGCGCCGCCGCCTGCGGACCCCTACCCGCCGCCCGGCGGCTTCCCCCCGCCCGGCGGTGTGCCGGAGCCGGCGGCAGCCCCCGCGCCGGGTCACGCGCCCGGGACCGCCCCGGGGTCGGCGACGGGGCCCGGACCGGCCGGCTGGGCGCCGTACCCGACCGGGCCGGGGCCTCGCCCGGCGCCGGGACTGCTGCTCGGCGCCGCCCACAAGCCCGGCGCGCTCCCCCTGCGGCCGCTCAACCTCGGCAACATCTACGACGGCGCGTTCCGGATCATCCGGTTCAACCCGAAGGCGACGGTCGGCGCGGCGGTGCTGGTGACGGCCGTGGCGATGCTGATCCCGGTCGTGGTGACGCTGGTGCTGACCTTCACGGTCGGGCTCGCGGTGGACGCGTCCGGCGAGCTGGACCCCGACGCGACCACCGCCGACGCGCTCGGCGTGCTCGCGGCGTACGGCACGCTGCTGGTGTCCCTGGTCGTCGCCCAGATCGGGGTGGTGTTCGTGACCGGCATGGTCGCCCACGTCACCCACGCGGCGGCGGTCGGCCGCCGGCTCGGGCTCGGCGAGGCCTGGGCGGCGACCCGCGGCAAGAGGTGGCGGCTGCTGGGGCTCACCCTGCTCCTCAACCTGGCCTTCGGGCTCCTGCTGTTCGTCTACGTGCTGCTGTGGGTCGTCGTGGTGGCGGTCAGCGGCGACCCGTGGCCGATCGTCATCTGGGGCCTGCTGAGCGTCCCCGCGTTCATCGCCCTGTGCTGCTGGCTGTGGATCCGCTTCTACTACCTGCCGGTGCCGGCGCTGATGCTGGAGCCGATCGGCATGTTCGCGGCGATCGGCCGGGGCTGGACGCTCACCGCACGGCAGTACTGGCGGACGTTCGGGATCGCGCTGCTCACCGTGCTCGTCGCCCAGTTCGCCGGCGGGCTGCTCACCGTCCCGGTCAGCATCGTCGGCAATGTCGCGGCGCTCGCCGCGCCGGAGTACGCCACCCTGCTGCTGGTCCTGACCCAGGCGATCGCGCTGGTGGTCCAGAACGCGTTCATCGCCCCGTTCCTCGCGGCCGTCACCTCCGTCCAGTACGTCGACCTCCGCATGCGCAAGGAGGCCTTCGACGTCGAGCTGATGCGTGAGGCGGGGATCGTCCCCGCATGAACCACGCGGTCCTCCCGGTGCTCCCGGCCCTGCGGCTCGACCCTCCGCTCGACCCGAGCGGCGACGAGGCGCGCCGCGAGCTGCGCCGCGAGCTGTTCCGGCCGGAGTACCACCAGGACGACGTCCTCGACCGGCTGGCCCGCTGGCTCGACCGGCTGATCACCAACACCGTCGACGCCGCCTCGGGCTCCTCGGGCCTGACCACCGCCGTCGCGATCCTGGTGGTGCTGCTCCTCGCGGCGGGGGTGCTGTTCCTGGTCAGCCGCGCCCGCCGTACGGCGACCGGGCGGGCCGCCGACGCCCCCGCGCTCACCGACGAGGTCGTGACCGCCGACGAGCTGCGCGCCCGGGCGGAGGCGGCGCTGGCCGCCGGCGACGCCGCCGGCGCCCTGGTGGACGCCTTCCGGTCGGCCGCGGTGCGGCAGATCGAGCGTGGCCGGGTCGAGGACCTTCCGCAGGCGACCGCGCACGAGCTGGCCACCGCGCTCGTAGCGGTCTTCCCCGACCACCGGGCCGCGGTCCTGCGCGGGGCCGACCTCTTCGACGGCGTCCTGTACGGCGAGCGCCCGGCCACGCCCGACCAGGCCGGTGAGCTGCTGGCGCTCGACGACGCCCTGGCCGCCCGGGCGGCCCGCCGATGACCCGGCTGCGCGTCGGCCGCGCGCGGGTCGTGGTCATCGCGGCGATCGTGCTCGCCCTCGTGGTCGGCGTGTGGCTGACCCGCGGCGCGGAGGAGTACCCCGGCACGGCCGATCCGCGGAACCCGGCGCCCGAGGGCGCCCAGGCGGTGGCGCGGGTGCTGGAGGACCAGGGCGTGGACGTGACGATCGCCCGCTCGGCCGACGCCTTCGAGGACGCTGTGGTCGACGACGGGACCACGGTCGTGGTCAGCAGCACCCACGAGCTCGCGCCGAGCACGCTCGCGCGACTGCGCGAGCACGCCGCCTCCGCAGCGCGGGTGGTGCTGGTGGAGCCGGGCTACGCGCTGGCGCGGGAGATCGACGAGGAGCTCGGCACGCTCCCCGTCGCGGCCGACGACGCGGACGCCGTCGCCGCCCGGTGCCCCGACGGCGTTGCGGGCGTGGGCCTCGACGGGCTGACGGTCGAGGTGGACCGGGCGACGTCGTACCGCCTCGACGGCGACGGTGAGGAGTGCTTCCCCCGCGAGGCCGGCTCGCTGGTGCGCACCGTCGACGGGCTGGTCCTGTTCGGGGCGGGGCAGGCGCTGACCAATGACCAGGTGACCCGCGGCGACAACGCCGCGGTGGCACTGCGGCTGCTCGGGCACGACCCACGGCTGGTCTGGTACGTCCCCGACGCCGCCGACGCCGTCGCCGACGACGCGGTGACCATCGGCACGCTACTGCCGGACTGGATCGGTCCGGGGCTGTGGGTGCTGGCGCTGAGCGGCGTCGCGCTGGTGCTGTGGCGGTTCCGCCGGCTGGGACCGCTCTCGACCGAGCCGCTGCCGGTGGTCGTCCGCGCGGTGGAGACGGCGCGCAGCCGGGGCCGCATGTACCGCCGCAGCGGCGACCGCGCCCACGCCGCCCGCGCGCTGCGCCGGGCCGCGTGCGCCGACATCGCCGGCCGGCTCCGCCTCGACCGCGGCACCGCTCCCCCGGCGGTCGCCGAGGCCGCCGCGCGCCACCTCGGCGCCCCCGTCGCCACCGTGGCCGCACTGCTCGACGACGACCGCACGCCCCCGGCCACCGACCAGGACCTGGTCCGGTTCGCGCAGGACCTGGCCCGACTCAGGAGAGAGGTACGACGCTCATGACCCAGATGCCACCGCCACCCCCGACCCGCGGGGACGAGCACGCCGTGCGCGAGCGGCTGCTCGCCGTACGCCAGGAGGTGGCCAAGGCCGTGGTCGGCCAGGACGCCGCCGTGTCCGGGCTGCTGGTCGCGCTGCTGTGCGGGGGCCACGTGCTGATGGAGGGTGTGCCCGGCACGGCGAAGACGCTGCTGGTGCGGACCCTCGCGCAGAGCCTGGAGGTGCAGACCCGGCGGGTGCAGTTCACGCCGGACCTGATGCCGGGCGACATCACCGGCTCGCTGGTGATCGACTCCGCCGGCGGCGGCGAGCTCAGCTTCCGCGAGGGGCCGATCTTCACCAACCTGCTGCTCGCCGACGAGATCAACCGCACGCCCCCGAAGACCCAGTCGGCGCTGCTGGAGGCGATGGAGGAGGGCCAGGTGTCCGCCGACGGCGTGACCCGGCCGCTGCCGCGGCCGTTCCTGGTCGCCGCGACGCAGAACCCGGTCGAGTTCGAGGGCACCTACCCGCTGCCGGAGGCCCAGCTGGACCGGTTCCTGCTGAAGGTGGTCCTGCCCGTCCCGCCGCGCGAGGACGAGATCACCATCCTCACCCGGCACGCCGAGGGCTTCGACCCCCGCGACGTCGCCGGCGCCGGGGTGCGGGCCGTCGCCGGGTCCGCGGACCTGGAGGCCGGCCAGGCGGCGGTCACGAAGGTGCAGGTCTCGCCCGAGGTGGCGTCGTACATCGTCGACATCGCGCGGGCGACCCGGCAGTCCCCCTCGCTGTCGCTGGGGGTGAGCCCGCGCGGTGCGACGGCGCTGCTGCGCGCGGCCCGCGCCTGGGCCTGGCTGTCGGGGCGCGACTTCGTGACGCCCGACGACGTGAAGGCGCTGGCCCAGGCGTCCCTGGCCCACCGGCTCGGTGTCCGGCCCGAGGCCGAGCTCGAGGGGGTGGACGTCGCGCAGGTGCTGGCCTCCGCGATCGCGTCCGTCCCGGTGCCGCGCTGAGGGTCTCCTGATGGTCATCTCCGGCCGGGTCCCGCTGCTGCTCCTCCTGGGGGTGGTGGCGGTCGCGCTGCGCCCGCAGGCGGGCACGGTCTGGCTCTGGCTGCTCGGCGTGCTCCTGCTGGTCGGGCTCGACCGGCTGCTGGCACCCTCGCCCGCCCTCGCCTCGCTGAGCCGGCGGCCGCCCGGGTCGGTGCGGCTGGGCGACCCGGCCACGTCCGAGCTGGTCGTGGCCGGCAGCGGCCGGCCCCTCCATCTGCAGGTCCGCGACGCCTGGCAGCCCTCCGCCGGCGCCCACGACAACCGCTTCCGGCTCCGGCTCGCTCCCGGCGACCGGCGCCGGCTGACCACGCCGCTGCTCCCGCGCCGGCGTGGCGACCTGCGCGGCGACGGCGTCACCGTCCGGTCCTGGGGACCGCTCGGGCTGGTCGCGCGGCAGCGGACCTATGACGTGCCCGGCTCGGTGCGGGCGCTGCCGCCGTTCGAGTCCCGCAAGCACCTGCCGTCCCGGCTCGCCCGGCTGCGCGACCTCGACGGCCGGGCGGCGGTCCGCGTGCGCGGGCAGGGCACCGAGTTCGACTCGCTGCGGGAGTACGTCCGCGGCGACGACGTCCGGTCCATCGACTGGCGCGCCTCCGCCCGCAGCCCGCACGTCGTGGTCCGCACCTGGCAGCCGGAGCGGGACCGCCGCGTCGTCCTGGTCCTCGACACCTCGCGTACGTCGGCCGGGCGGGTCGCGCGCACTGTCGGAGAGTCGGAGACCGACGGGATGCCGCGACTCGACGCCGCGATGGACTCCGCACTGCTGCTCGCGGCGCTGGCCTCGCGCGCCGGCGACCGGGTCGACTTCGTCGCCGGCGACCGTCGGGTCCGGGCCCGCCAGCGACTGCACGGCACCCGCGACGTCGCCGCCCGGCTGCAGGAGCAGATGGCCGAGCTGGACCCGGTCCTGGTCGAGGCCGACTGGGACCTGCTCGCCGGCGCGGTCCAGGGCTTCGGGCGGCAGCGCGCCCTCGTCGTCCTCCTGACGGCGCTGGAGCCCTCCGCCGTCGCCGACGGCCTGCTGCCCGTGCTGCCCGTCCTCACCCGCCACCACCGCGTGGTGATCGCCTCGGTACGCGACCCGGAGCTGAACCGGACCGCCTCCGTGTCCGACGATCTCGTGCCCACCGCCGACGACGTCTACGCCGCCGCGGCGGCCTCCCACGAGCTGCACCGCCGCGCCCGCACCCGCGACATGCTGGTCCGCCTCGGCGTGGACGTCGTCGACGCCGACGCCGGCGAGCTGCCGCCCGCCCTGGCCGACCACTACCTCGCCCTCAAGGCACAGGGGCTGTTGTAGGCCCGGGTTTGGCGCCACCGCGCGGCGGGCAGCGTCGGCTCGTGCGAGCACGGAGACTCTCGGTCCTGGTCTGCCTCACGGCGCTGATCGTCGCGCTGGTCGGCACGTCGGCGCCCCCGGCCACCGCCGGCGATGCGCGCGTCCTGAAGCACGCCTCGATCTACCACGCCAAGAAGATCAAGGGCCACGGCTGCGCGATCCCGACCATCCCCCTGGACACGACGGCGAACGTCACCGCCTACTACCAGGCGCTCGCGCCGTGCTTGAAGCGCGATTGGAAGAAGGTCGTCAAGAGCGCCAAGAAGCGGTTCCACGCGCCGAAGCTGGTGGTCTGGACGGGCGTGTCCAAGAAGAGCAAGTGCGGCGCCTACACCGGGCTGTCCTTCTACTGCAGCGCGAAGCGCGGCACCGTCTTCATGTACGCCGACGAGATCACCCAACTGTGGGCCGCATGGCCCGGCAACCCGGTCGCCCAGCGCAACATCAGGCTCGCCGCGCTGCACACCCTCGCCCATGAGTACGGCCATCACATCCAGCACCTCTCCGGTGTGCTCGGCGCGTGGCATCGCTCCTCGATCCGCGCGGGGGCTGCCAAGAGGGCCACCCTCGAGCGCCGTCTCGAGCTGCAGGCCAGCTGCCTGGGCAACCTGTTCCTGCAGGCCGAGGCGGCCAGCGTCGGGCTGACGCCCGCCGAGGCGGCAGACTTCGGCTGGAGCACCATCGCGGTGGCGAACCACGGCAGCACGACCAGCCAGCAGTACTGGATCACCCGTGGCCGCACCCACGCCCGGGTCAAGGCCTGCAACACCTGGAAGGCGCCCGCCGCACTGGTCTCCTGACCTCCGCCGCGCCGTGGGAACCGGCAGCGGGGAACCGGTAGGCGGAGCGCGGCGTCGGAGTGCCATGCACACGACACCCGGACCCCGACGTACCGCACTCGTCCTCGCCGGCCTCGCCACGGTCGTGGCCCTCGCCGGCTGCAGCAGCTCCGACCGCTCCGCCTCCGGCGGCGACTCACGGCCCGCGACCGCCGACCTGGAGATGACCGAGCAGGCGGGCGAGCGCTCGGCCGTGCAGGACGCCGACGCGGCGGCCGAGGCGCCGGCCGGAGCGCCGGCCGACGACGCCGGAGGCAGGGACGCCGGGAAGAACGCAGCGGCCCAGCAGCCCGCCGTCATCTCCACGGGCACCGTCTCCCTGGAGGCCGAGGACGTCGGCAAGGCGCGGCTGGGGGTCCGCAAGCTGGTGGACCAGTACCAGGGCACCGTCGGCGAGCAGGAGACCACGACCGGCGAGAAGGGCGAGCTGAGCACCGCGCGGCTGGTGCTCCGGGTGCCGAGCGATCGCTTCGACGACCTGGTGGCGGCGCTGGAGGAGGTCGCGACGCCGACGGGCACGACCACCAACGGCCAGGACGTCACCGCCGAGGTGGTCGACGTCGACGCCCGGATCCGGGCGCAGCGCAAGAGCGTGGGCCGGATCGAGGCGCTCCTCGCCCGCGCCGAGAGCATCGAGCAGATCGTCGCGATCGAGGCCCAGCTCGCCAGCCGCCAGGCCGACCTCGACGCCCTCGAGTCCCGCCAGCGCTGGCTCGCCGACCAGACCAGCCTGTCGACGGTCACCGTCTACATCGAGCAGCCGGCCGAGAAGGACGAGTCGTCCGAGGAGGACACCGCCGACGGCTTCCTCGGCGGGCTCGCCCGGGGCTGGGACGCCTTCGTCGACGGGTTCGGCGCCGTGCTCCTCGTCGTCGGGTTCCTGCTCCCCTGGCTCGTGCTCCTCGCCCTCCTGGCCACGCCGGTGTGGGTCGTCGTCCGGCGCCGCCGGCGCGGCGTCACGCCCCCGGCGACACCGGCCGGCCCCTGACCCGCGGCGGCCCGGCTCAGGAGGCGAAGACCTCGTCGAGGGTCGCGGCGGTCGCCGCCCGCCGGAGCCAGCGCTCGAGCAGGTCGGTATCGGTCGTCGCCAGCACCTTGTCCCGGACGTCGGCGGGAACCGTGATCTCTCGGGCCGCCAGCACGAGCAGCACGTCCTGGGACTTGCCCTGGGCGGCGCCCGCGGCGAGCGCGTCCGCCTCCATCTTGCGGAACTTCTCGCTGTACCAGCGCTGCGTCGTCGCGGTCATGAAGTCCTCCCAACGAGAACGAGCACCCGCCGGGAGCCCGGCGAGCACGATGTCATAGTACGAAATCCGGTCGGTCTCCCCAAGCGAGTCCAGAGCGGCGGCCAGCGCCGGGAACACGTCGTCGATCTCGGCCTCGGAGCCATGGGCCAGGGCGCCCAGGACGGCCACCGCCGGATGGCGCTCCGCCAGGGGGCGGCGCGGGATGTAGAGCAGGAGCGCCGCGGAGACCTCGAGCTCCATCTCGACGTGGGCCAGGTAGATCCGCCAGGAACGGAGCTTCCCGGGATCCCACGCGCGCTGCACCTCGAGGACCACCGCCAGCACCGGCCGGTCCGCCTCGTCGCACAGCACCAGGACCGCATCGGCGTGGTAGGTGCTCGGCACCGTGATCCGCGCCTCGGTCGGATGGGGCCGCACCGAGGCATGCGCCGGCAGCGGCACGCCCGCGACCTCGGACAGCAGCCACGCCACCACCTCCGGGTCGCGCTGCACCAGGGCGATCGGCGTCTCGTGCTCCGCGGACGGCATCCCGCCACCCTGCCGGACCCCGCGATTCCCCGCGGGCGTCATCCACAGGCCCCGGAAGCAAGGCCCGTCAGGTCACGCCGACGACGACCGCAGTGCTCACCGCCCGACCGCGCCGAACGGCACCGAGGCGCTGACCCGGCGCTCGGGGCCGGCGTGCTTCCACAGGCCGCGCTCGGCGAGGATCGGCAGCACGCCCTCGCCGAACCAGTAGGCGCCCTCGAGGTGCGGGTAGGCGGAGAGCACGAACTCGTCGAGGCCGAGCGCGGCGTACTCGGCGATCCGGTCGGCGACCTCCTCGTGGCTGCCGACGAGGGCGGTGCCGGCACCGCCGCGGACCAGGCCGACGCCGGCCCAGACGTTCGGGTAGATCTGCAGGTCGTCGGTGCTGCCGCTGTGCAGGTCCAGCATCCGCCGCTGTCCCTCGGACTCGCTGCGACGCAGTCCCTCCTGCACCGACCGGATCGCGGCCGGGTCGATGCCGGCCAGCAGCCGGTCGGCCTCCGCCCACGCCTCCGCGGAGGTGTCGCGGGTGATCACGTGCATCCGGATGCCGAACCGGATCGGCCGGTGGTCCGCGCCGCGACCGGCCCCGGCCACGAGCGAGCGGATCCACGCGATCTTCTCGGCGACGGCCTGCGGCGGCTCGCCCCAGGTGAGGTAGACGTCGGCGTGGTCGGCGGCGACCCGGCCGGCGGCCGGCGAGGAGCCGCCGAAGTAGATGTCCGGGACGGGGTCGGGGATCTGGTCGAGCCGCGCCGCCTCGACCGAGAGGTGCTTCCCGGCGAAGTCGACGGTCTCGCCGGCCCAGAGCCGGCGCACGATCTCGAGGAACTCGCCGCACCGCTCGTACCGCTCCTCCTTGTCGAGGAAGTCGCCGAACATCCGCTGCTCGTGGCTCTCCCCGCCGGTCACGACGTTGAGCAGCAGCCGGCCTCCGGTGAGGTTCTGGAAGGTGCCGGCCATCTGGGCGGCGAGGTACGGCGCGACGATGCCCGGCCGGAACGCGACCAGGAACTTCAGCCGATCGCTGGTCTGGCTGAGCATCGCGGTGGTCAGCCAGGCGTCCTCGCACCACGCGCCGGTGGGCGTCAGCGCCGCCTCGAAGCCGTTGTCCTCGGCCGCGCGCGCCACCTGGGTGAGATAGGCGACGTCGGCGGGACGGCCCGCCTGGCCGGGGTTGACGCCGTGACCGCCGCCGACGACGTGGCGGCCGTCGCCGCCGTTGGTGGGCAGGAACCAGTGGAACTTGAGGGACATGAGGCTTCCTTCATCGAGCGCGGAGCGGAGGAACTCGGCCGGCAGCGTGGCGCACGGCCGCGAAGCGGCACGGTGCGAAGCCCGCTGGCCGAGCGGAGCGAGGTCCGTGCGGCGAGCGGCGTCTGCGACACGCTCGGCCCATCAGACTTGGCCGTGGTTGGGCGGCGGGGTGCCGTCGATCGCGAAGCGACCGAGGTGGTGCACCTTCCACGCGGCGGGGTCGTGCAGGGTGTGGGTACGGGCGTTGCGCCAGTGCCGGTCGAGGTCGAGACCGCGCAGCGCGGAGCGGGTGCCGGACACCTCGAACAGCCGGCTGGACGCCTCCAGCGAGGCGGCGGTCGTCGAGGCCCGGGCGGCGGCGACCGCGAGGCTCGCCTCGGCCGCGGTGGCCGCGGTGAGGTCGGCGCGGGCCCGGTCGACGGCGCGGCCCGCCTCGGCCAGCAGTGCCTCGGCGGCCCGCACCTGCAGCTCGACCTCGCCGAAGGCCTGCACGACGAGCGGGTCGTCGGCGGCGCCGGAGGTGTCGTAGAGCGCGAGCGCGTCGGGATAGGGCCGGCTGCTCGTGGACACGAACGCGGCGGCATCCCGCACCGCAGCCCGGGCGATGCCCGCGTCGATCGCGGCGTGCAGCAGCTGCGCGAAGGCGCCGTACACCTGCGGCCGCTCGAAGGTCAGGTGGTACGGCGTCACCCGGTCCGCCGCGACCCGCACTCCCTCGAGCCGGACGGTCCCGCTGGCGGTCGTGCGCTGCCCGAGCCCGTCCCAGTCGTCGATCACGGTGAGCCCGGGAGCGTCGCGCTCCACCCAGGCCACGGACAGCGGTCCGCCCTCGCCGAGGTGCGCCAGCACCGGCACCCAGTGCGCCAGCAGCGCGCCGGTCGCGTAGCCCTTCTCGCCGTCGAGCACCCAGCCGCCGGGAGCGGCGGGGTCGGGCCGCAGCGTGGTCGCGTGCTCCCGCACGTGCCGGCTCCCGATCTCCGACTGCGCGTTGCCGAACCTCCTGCCGGCGACGACCTCGCCGAGCAGGAACCGCCTCTGCTCCTCGGTGCCCTGCTCGACCAGCGCGTTGACGTAGACGAAGTGGCTGTGCGGGATCTGCGCGATGCTCGGGTCGCCGGTCGCGACCAGCCGCACCACCTCGGTGAGGACGGCGGCGCCGAGCCCCGGCCCGCCGTACTCCTCCGGCACGGTGATCGCCAGCAGCCCGGACGCCGACAACGCGTCGACCTCGGCGACCGGGAGGATCCGCTCGCGGTCGCGGAGGGCCGACTCCTCGGCGAAGCGGTCCGCCAGCTCGGCGGCCGCCGCGATCGCCGACGCGGCCGTGTGCACATGGCGGGGCGGTGCGGCGACGGTCATCAGACCCGCTCCAACTCCGCGGCCTCGAGCTCGCGGACCAGCGGGAGCACCTCGCGGCCGAAGTACTCGACGTCCTCGAGGTAGTGCAGGAAGCCGAGCAGGAGCAGGTTCACGCCGCGCTTCTTGTACTCGATCATCCGGGTGGCGATCTGCTCGGGCGTGCCGATCAGGCCGGTGCGGAAGCCGTCGTTGTACTGCACCAGGTCGGCGAACTCGGAGTCCTGCCACATCCCCTTCTTGTCACCGGTGCTCTGGCCGGCCTGCTTGACCGCGGCGCCGAAGCCCTCGACCGCCTCGCGGTCGGCCTTGTCCACGATCTCGCGCAGCACGTCGCGCGCCTCCGCCTCGGTGTCGCGGGCGATCAGGAAGCCGTTGACACCGAAGCGCACCGTCCGGCCGTGCACGGTGGCGACGTCGGTGACGTCGCGGATCTGCTCGGCGATGCCGTCGGGGTGTTGCCGTTGGCGAAGTACCAGTCGGAGACCCGGCCGGCCATGCCGCGGGCGTCGGTGGAGTTGCCGCCCTGGAAGATCTCCGGGTGCGGCCGGCCCTCGGAGGCGAGCGGCTTGGGCTTGAGGTCGAAGTCGTGCAGGTTGTAGAAGTCGCCGTTGAACTCAGCGTGCTCCGAGGTCCAGATCTCGCGGACGTAGCGGATGAACTCCTCGGCGCGGCGGTACCGCTCGCCGTGCTCGAGCCACGGCTCGCCGAGCTTGGTGAACTCGTCCTTGAACCAGCCGCTGACGACGTTGATCGCCGCCCGGCCGCCAGAGATCTGGTCGGCGGTGGCGACCAGCTTGGCGAGCACGCCCGGCTGCCACAGCCCCGGGTGCACGGCGGCGATCACCTTGAGCCGCTCGGTGGCGAGCAGCAGCGCGAGGCTGAAGCTGGTCGACTCGTGCTGGTAGGCGGCGCCGTACGACGCGATGTAGCGCACCTGGGAGAGGGCGTACTCGAAGCCGTTGTTCTCGGCGAGGCGGGCGAGCCGGACGTTGTAGTCGTAGCTCCAGTCGGTGCGCTGCTCGATCTTGCTGACCACCAGGCCCCCGCTGACGTTGGGGACCCAGTAGGCGAACTTGAGCGGCTGCGCGAAGGCTTCGCGGTCGAGGATCTCGGTCATGGCTGCACTCCGTGAGATAAGTCAAGTAGTTCGATAGACATTAATGGACGGAGCGCACGCTGCAAGAGCGAACGGGGTCGCCGGCCCCGTGGAACCGACGACCCCGCGACAGGCAGGACCTTGCACCGTGCGGCCGCCGATCGGGCGATCAGCGCTCGGTGCGCCCGATCGCCCAGGCGTACGGCGGCGGCGTCCCGTTGACGAGATGACCGCCGACCACGCGGGCCTTGAGGATCCGCGGGTTGTGCGACGCCACCGTGCGGGCGTTGCGCCAGTGCCGGTCCAGCCCCTTGGCGAGCGCGGTGCCCGAGGCGCCGAGCGTGTCGAACAGGCTCGTGGTGAGCCCGAGCACGAGCTCGGTGACGACCACCTGCGCCTGCGAGGACTCGATCTCGGCCGCCTCGTTGGCCGCCGCCACCCGGTCCGGCACCCCCGCCGCGTACGGCGCCAGGTCGGCCACCCGCTGGACGGCGTCCGCCACCCGCAGGGTCGCCGCCTCGGCGGCGTACACCGCGGCCGAGGCCTCCCCGATCCGCGCCAGCACCTGCGGGTCGTCCCGCACCCGGGCGGCGTTGGCGTGGGAGTAGTTGCGGTCGCGCTGCTGCACGTGGCCGACGAAGTCGTCGAGCGCGGCGCGGCCGATCCCGGCCAGCACGGCGAGCAGGTTCAGCTGGTAGAGCGCGGTCTGGTAGGGGAACCGCTCGCCGAACGGCAGCACGTTCTCGGCCGGCACCGGCGCGGCGTCGAAGGTCGTCGTACCGCTGCCGGAGCCGCGCTGCCCGAAGCCGTCCCAGTCGTCGGTCACGGTGACCTCCGGGTCGCGGGTGTCGACCAGCGCGATCGCGAACTGCGGCTCGGCGCCAGGGCCGTCGATGCGGGCGTAGACGTCGGCCCACTCGGCGTAGATCGTGCCCGTGGCGTAGAACTTGCTGCCGCTCAGCAGGTAGCTGCCGTCCTGCTGCCCGGTCAGCATCGTGCGCTGGGTGTCGATCGTGGTCGGCCCCACCTCCGACCACGCGTTCCCGGCGATCTCGCCCGCGGCGAACCGGTCGAACCACACCCGCTGGTCCCGGCCCTGCGCGTGCTGCCAGAGCCGGTCCTCGACCAGCGCGGCGTGCCCGCGCAGGGCCTGCGGCAGATTGCTGTCTGCGGCCGCGAGGTCGATCCAGAGCTGCGTGAGCCCGGGTATCGAGACCTCGCGGCCGCCGTACTGGGTCGGGACGCGCAGCGCCCCGAAGCCGGCCTCCTTGAGCCGGCGCACCTCCTGGTCGGGCAGGACGTCGTCGAGCTCGCGCTGCAGCGCGCCGGCGCCGATCTCGGCGAGGAGCGGTCCATACGCCGCCCGGAGCTCCTCGAGCAGGGGGCGGGTGTCGGTGATGCTCATCCCCGCCTCCTCACGTGTACCAGCTCGGCTCGGGCAGCTCGCCGAGCAGCGCGTGGCGACCGACCTCCGCGCGCTTGTGCGCGACCGGGTCGTGGAGGCTGTGCGTGCGGATGTTGCGCCAGAAGATGTCGAGCCCGACCGAGCTGGCGGTCGCGCGAGCGCCCGTCACGTCGTACACGCGGGTGCCGACCTCGAGCCCGACGTCGATGGCGACCTGCTTGGCGGCGGCGATGACGACCTCCGCCTCGCCGCGCTCCTCCGGCGTGACCGTGTCGGCGTGGGCGTTGATGGCCTCGATCAGCGTGACGGCCCGCTCGGTCAGCGCCTCGGCGGCCCACAGCTTGGCGCGGAGGTCGCCATAGGTCTCGAGGACGTGGAACTCCTGGGTCGCGGACTCCTTGAGGTCCGGCGTGTAGGGCCAGGGCCGCGTCCTCTCCCGCGTGTACGTCGCCGCGGTGGCGAGCGCACCCTCGGCGATGCCGAGGTAGAGGTTGGCGAAGATGATCTGGATCAGCGGCACGTTGAGCGTGTTGTAGACCCGCGGCCGGAACTCCCAGCCGGCGTCGGTCCGCACGTAGCCCGCCGCGGCCGCCCACGGCACCCGCACGCCGTCGATCACCACGCCGCCACTCTCGGTCAGCCGCTGGCCGAGGGCGTCCCAGTCCCCTTGAACCGGATCGCCGGCTGGTCGGTCGGGACGATCGCGAAGACGTGCTTGTCGGTCCCCTCGATGACGCCCTCGAGCACGGTGACGTCGGAGATCCGGCCGCCGGTGGAGAACGACTTCTCGCCCCGGAACACCAGCTCGTCGCCCTCGTCGACGATGACCAGGTCGGCGTCACGGGGGTTGACGGCGCCGCCGAAGAACCACTGCTCCCTGGTGGCCTGCTCCTCGACCGCCGCGATCTGCTCGGGCGTGCCGACCAGGCGCACCGCCCAGAACCAGAGGTAGTGGTAGCCGAGCAGCTGGCCGATCGAGCCGTCGCCGGCGCTCACCGCGCGGACCACCCGCAGCGCGGTGGTCCAGTCCTGGCCGGCGCCGCCGTGCTCGCCCGGGCCGAGCAGGGTGACCAGGCCGGAGTCCTTGAGCAGCCGGATCTCGGCAGCGGGTACGGCGAGCGCCCGGTCGCGCTCGACGGCGTCGGCCGCGAGCGTGGTGGCCACCTGACGGGCGCGCTCGAGCCAGCCCTCGGGAGTGGTCGGGTGCTCGGTCCAGCCGCCGGGCGCGCCGGATGCCGTTGCGGCCGGGGTCGTGAGATCTGCGGTCATCGGAAATGGATTCCTCTCCTCGGTCGATCTGTGCGCACCCCGCGTGTTATTGTTTGTCTACAGACTTACTTGACTTTAATTCGCGGACAAGGACTCCGACCCACGGCGTCACCGATGGATGTGAAAGGCAGCACCCATGCGCATCGAACAGCTGGAGTACCTCACCGCCGTCACCCAGCACGGGTCGCTGCGCCGCGCCAGCGAGAAGCTCCACCTCTCCCAGCCGGCCCTCAGCGAGGCGCTGACCAAGCTCGAGCGCGAGCTCCGGGTGACCCTCCTCGACCGCCGTCGCTCCGGCGCCCGGATCAGCCGGGAGGGCCGCGAGCTGCTCCCCTACATGTCCGAGGTGCTCGCCGCCGTCGACCGGCTCCGCACCGCCGCCGGCGACCAGCGCACCGACACCCGGGTGATCCGGCTCGGCACCGTGCACGCCGCCACCTCGACCCTCCTCGTCCCCGCGGTCCGGTCGTTCCAGGAGCGCCACCCCGGGACCACGGTCGAGGTGCTCACCATGCAGCAGGCCCAGATCGACGAGGCGCTCGCGGAAGGGACCCTCGACCTGGGCCTGGTCAACGTCCTGGACGGCGACGACCCGCCGATCGGCCTCGACGGGATCGACCTGCTGCACGGCCGACCGGTCGCCGTACTCCCTGCGGGGCATGCGCTCACCGAGCGCCCCCAGGTGACCATCGAGGAGCTGCGCCAGGAGCGGTTCGTGATGATGCGGGCCGGCTACGTCATGCACCGCTACGTCCACCGGGCCTTCGGCCCCGACGTCCCGCCCGCCGCGCACAGCACCGACGGCGCCGAGATGGGCAAGGCGCTGGTCGCCGAGGGCGTGGGCGTCACCGTGCTGCCCGACTACTCCGTGCTCGGCGACCCGCTGCACCGCGTCGGCATGATCGAGTCCCGCCCCATCGCCGGCGACCAGACCTTCCTCACCCTCCAGCTGCGCCAGCGCAAGGCGCTCCAGCAGCCGCTGCCCGTGCGGGAGCTGCAGGCCGCGCTCACGACGCGGGCCAGCGAGTACCGGGCGTCCACCGCCAGCGCCGCCTCCTGAGCGGGCGGGGATCGGTCGGCCATGATGAGGGCGTGACCACCACCCCGAGCACCACCCGGCTCGCCGTCCTCATCGACGCCGACAACACCTCGCCCAAGCACGTCAGCGCGCTGCTCGAGGAGCTGGCGACGTACGGCGTGGCCACGGTCAAGCGCGCCTACGGCGACTGGACCACGCCGCAGCTCGGCGGCTGGAAGGCCGAGCTGAACCGGCACGCCATCGTCCCGGTGCAGCAGTTCGCGTACACGACGGGCAAGAACGCGACGGACTCGGCGCTGATCATCGACGCGATGGACCTGCTCTACTCCGGCAACCTGGAGGCGTTCGCCCTGGTGTCGAGCGACAGCGACTTCACCCGGCTGGCGACCCGGCTGCGGGAGTCCGGCAAGACCGTCTACGGGCTGGGGCTGCGCAAGACGCCGCAGTCGCTGGTCGCCGCGTGCGACACCTTCATCTACCTCGAGGTGCTCGGCAGGGGCGCCGTCGGCGGGCCGGAGGAGGGTGCCGAGGAGGGCGCGGAGCCGGCCGCCCCGCTGCCCAACCTGCAGAGCCTGCTCAGCCGGGCCGTCAACGCGACCTCGGACGACGACGGCTGGTCCCACCTCAGCGCCATCGGCAAGTACCTCCGCTCGGCCGACTCCTCCTTCGACCCGCGGCTGTACGGCGCCGCGAAGCTCGCCACGCTCGTCGAGGGCCAGGCCTACCTGACCACCACCGGATCCGGCTCCGGCGTGAAGGTCGGGCTCAAGGGGCAGACGACGCCGGTGACGAAGCCGGTGACGAAGCCGGTGGCGAAGGCGGTGACGCGGACGGCCACGGCGACGAGGACGACGGCGGCGAAGACGGCGAGCAAGAGGACGACGAGGAAGGCCGCCGGCTCCTGACCGTCACGACGCAGGGCTGGAGCAGGGTCGCCTGCGGCTCAGCTGCGGGTCGCCCAGCCCGCTGTAACACGTCGTTCGCCGACCTACCAGCCCCATGACATCGGTCGAGCAGCCTCGTAGGCGGCTGCTACAGCAGGCATGGGGCGGCTAGAGCGGCGAACGACGTGTTACAGCGCGTCTCCCGCCCGCCGGCCGAACACTCCGGCCGAGACCGAGAGAGCCACCAGCAGGACCGAGTCAGTCCAGCGGGTACGACTGCACGAACTCCGTCAGCCGCGCCAGCTGGTCCGGGTCCGTGCTGGGGATGACCCCGTGGCCGAGGTTGAACACGTGCCCGCGCGCGGCCCGGCCGGCCTCGATGATCGCCGCAGCCCGCTCGGTCATCACCTCGGTCGGCGCGAACACGAGCGTCGGGTCGAGGTTGCCCTGCACCGACCGGTCCCCCACGACCGGGATCGCCCGCTCGAGCGGGGTGCGCCAGTCGACCCCGACCACGTCGGCGCCGGCCTCGCCCATGAGGTCGAGCAGGTTCGTCGTACCCACGCCGAAGTGGATGCGCGGCACCCCGAGCCCGCCGATGCGGGCGAGCACCCGGGCGGAGTGGGGCTGCACGAACCGCACGTAGTCGTCGGGCGTGAGCGCCCCGGCCCAGGAGTCGAAGAGCTGCACGGCCGAGGCACCCGCCGCGACCTGGGTCTCGAGGAACACCGCGGAGATGTCGGCGATCTTGCGCATCAGCGCGTCCCACACGTCGGGGGCACCGAACATCAGCGCCTTCGTCTTGGCGTGCTCCTTGGACGGCCCGCCCTCGACGAGGTACGACGCCACGGTGAACGGCGCGCCCGCGAACCCGATCAGCGGCGTGCCCCCGTTGATCCCGGCGAGCTCGCCGACCAGCCCGTCGACCGCCTGGCTCACGTACGGAAGCTGCTCCGGGGTCAGCGACGGGATCGCCGCGACGTCCTCGAGCGTGCGCACCGGGTCGGCGACGACCGGCCCGACGCCCGGGACGATGTCGAGGTCCACGCCGACGGCCTTCAGCGGCAGCACGATGTCGGAGAAGAAGATGGCGGCGTCCACGCCGTACCGGCGCACGGGCTGGAGGGTGATCTCGGTGATCAGCTCCGCGTTCATGCACGAGTCGAGCATGGCGACGCCCTCGCGCACCTCGAGGTACTCCGGCAGCGAGCGTCCGGCCTGCCGCATGAACCACACCGGCGTGTGGGGCACGGGCTCCCCGCGGGCGGCCTTGAGGAATGCGCTGTCCTGGAGTGCGGTGCTGCCGGTGGTCACGGGCCCAGCGTGTCAGGTCAACGGCGTGGGACGCACATCGATCCGGCCCGGGGGTCCTAGGGTGGGCCCATGGTCGCCCGCCAGGAGATGAACCAGGGGTCCGGCGCGGCCGGCACTCCCCCCGAGTTCACCCGTGCGGTCGCGGGCCTGCGGGCGGCGGCGTTCCGCCCCGAGGTGTTCTGCGAGGAGATGCCGGCGCCGCAGCGGATCGCGCCGTACGCCGCGGCGCTCTCCGCCGACGTGACCGTGGACGACGACGAGGTCGCCACCGGGCGGCTGGTCCTGCTCCACGACCCGGCCGGCAACGACGCCTGGGAGGGCACCTTCCGCTGCGTGGCCTACTGCCGCGCCGAGATCGACCACGAGCTGGCGACCGACCCCCTGCTCACCGACGTCGGCTGGACCTGGCTCACCGACGCCCTGACGGCCCACGGCGCCGAGCACGTCGCCGTCTCCGGCACGGTCACCCGGGTGGCGACCGAGAGCTACGGGTCGATGGCCGACGAGCCGGGCAGCGCGCAGCTGGAGATCCGGGCGTCCTGGACCCCCGTCGACCCGGGCGACCTGGCCACCCACGCCGAGGCCTGGGGCGAGTTGCTGTGCACCGCCGGCGGGCTCGAGCCGGTGCCCGACGGGATCGCGGTGATGCCGGCCCGGCGCGGCCAGCGGGGCGGCGCCGGTTGATGGCGCAGGCCCCGAGCGCCCAGCCGACCCCCGAGGAGGAGCAGCCGGTCGAGTTGCTGACCCTCTCCGACGGTCTGCCGCCGGTCATCGAGACGCCGGACGCGCTCGCCGCCTACTGCGCGGCGCTCGCCGCCGGGTCCGGACCGGTGGCGATCGACGCCGAGCGCGCGTCCGGCTACCGGTACTCCAACCGCGCCTACCTCATCCAGGTCAAGCGCGACGGCGCCGGCATCGGCCTGATCGACCCGATCCCCTTCGGCGACCTCGCGCCGCTCGCCGAGGCGATCGGCGACGCGGAGTGGATCCTGCACGCCGCGACGCAGGACCTCCCCTGCCTCGCCGAGGTCGGGCTGCGGCCGGTCGCGCTGTTCGACACCGAGCTCGCCGGACGGCTGCTGAACTACCCCCGGGTCGGGCTCGCGACCCTCGTCGAGACGCTGCTGGACCGCCACCTGCGCAAGGAGCACTCCGCCGTCGACTGGTCGACCCGCCCGCTGCCCGAGCCCTGGCTGGAGTACGCCGCCCTCGACGTCGAGGTGCTGGTCGAGCTCCGCGACCTGCTGGCCGCCCAGCTCGAGGAGGCCGGCAAGGCCGACTGGGCGCGGCAGGAGTTCGAGCACGTCCGCGGGTTCGAGCCGGTGGTGCGGGTCGACGCGTGGCGGCGTACGTCGGGCCTGCACAAGGTCCGCGGCCGCCGCACCCTCGCCGCGGTGCGGGCCCTGTGGGAGACCCGCGACCGGATCGCCCGCGAGCGCGACGTCACGCCGGGACGGCTGATCCCCGACACCGCGATCATCGCCGCGGCGACCGCGATGCCGACCACACGCGGCGCGCTGCTCGGCACGTCCGGCTTCCACGGCCGCGGTGCCGCACGCCACGCCCGCGAGTGGCTGGCGGCGATCCAGGAGGCCGCCGAGCTGCCCGAGGACGCGCTGCCCACGCGGACCACCCACGGCGACGGCCCGCCGGCGCCGCGGACCTGGGCCGACAAGGACCCCGTCGCCGCCCGCCGGCTCGAGCTCGCGCGGGCCGCCATGAGCGCACTGGCCGAGGAGCACGACGTACCGCTGGAGAACCTGCTCACCCCCGACAGCCTGCGCCGGGTGATGTGGACCCCGCCGCGGACGCGTGACTCGGTCGACCTGCTGGAGGCGGTCATCGACCAGCTCCGCGGATTGGGCGCGCGCAGCTGGCAGATCGGGCTCACCGCGCCCGCGCTGACCCGCGCGATCCTCGATGCCGAGGCGACCTCGGCGAAGACGCGTCAGTCGCCGTCGGTGGCCGACGGCGAGGAGCCGTCCGACGGCGCGTCCGACGGCTCCTCGTAGTCGGGGTCGAGCAGGGTCCGCGACTTCTCGTCGATGGCCCGCAGCGCCTCCTGGAGGTCGCCGATGTCGGGCGTGGTCAGCAGTGTCTCGATGTCCGGGTCGACCAGCTCGCGCAGCTCACTGCCCTGGCTCATCAGCGGCGGCAGCACGATCGAGCGCATCACCGCGTTGAACACGCCCGCGTGCTCGGGCGCCCGCCCGGGCTGGAGGAAGTCGTCGGAGAAGGCGACCGTGAGCTTGGCCGGCTGCACGTAGCCCGTGCCGGCCACCCGCGCCAGCGCCTCGTCGCTCACCAGATAGCTCAGCACGTTGGCCGACGCGTCCGTGCGCGCCGGCCCGTTGGGCGCGATGCAGATGGCGTCGAGGTCGGCCACCGTCTGCGGCGAGCCGAGCGACGGCATCGGCATCACGTCGAAGCTGAGGCCCTCGGTCGCCCGCAGCTCGGGGGTCATCGAGCGGAAGCCGGCGATCATCGCGAGCTTGCCGCGCTGGAACCACTCCACGGCGGAGCGTCGCTCCAGCTGCTGGGAGCTGAGGGTCAGCCGCGGGTCGCGGAGCAGCTCGAGGGTACGCCGCAGCGCGTCGGTCGAGCCGTCCTCGCCGAGCGCGAGGCTGGCCGGGTCGCCGTCGTTGTCGAACAGCTGGCCGCCGCCGGAGTAGACGAACGGGGCCAGGCCCCGCAGCGTGGGGTCGATGTAGATGCCGCGGGTGTTGCGGCGCGGCCGGCTCCCGAACTCCGCGGCGGCGCGGAACTCGGCGAAGTTCCAGCCCGTGTGGTCGCCCCGGGGCACCGGCAGGCCCTCGGCCTCCATCGCCTCGAAGTCGATGAGGTCGGTGTTGTAGTAGATGACCATCGGCGACGCGGCGTACGGCATGCACTGCAGGTCGTCCTCGATCGAGAACGCCGACACGGCGTCACGGGCGAAGTCGTCGCCGATCGGGATCTCCCGCTCGTTGATCAGGTCGAGGAGCGGCACGTTGCGCTTCTCCGCGACCGTCTGGGCCAGCTCGCCGCGCGGCAGCAGATAGAGGTCGGGCTTCGCCTCGTCGCTGCGCATCGCGTCGAGCATCGCGTCGGCGTCCGGCCAGGAGACGATGGCGACGCTGGTGTCCTTGCTGCTGGCGTTGTAGGCGTCGACGACCGTCTGGTACGCCGCGATCTCCTGCTCGCTGCCCCACACCGCGAGCTCGAGCTCGGTCTTGGCGGCGGCCGGCGGCTTGGGCCGGGTGGCCGGCTGCTGCTGCTCGGTGCCGCTCGCGAGCGCGATCATGCCGACGAGGACCGCCAGCGCGACCCCGACCACGACTGCACCCGTCCGCCACGTGAACCGACCCACGGCGGCAACCCTACCGGCCGGTCACAGCCTCGGCTCTGCCGGTCGTTCTAGTAGTGTGTCGCGGCTAGAGCGTGGTGTTGGAGGTGTCCAGGTGCGTACATCGCAAGGCGGCGGAGCGACGGCATACCGGGTTGTCTGCCGAGCTTCGCCAACGCGGCGAGGTGCGTGCCTGGGCGACTCCCAGCCCGCGTTCTAGCTGCGACGCGCTACTAGGCTGTTCGGGTGTCCGAGCACCGGCGTCACCACCGCCCCGCGCCGCGGGAGGCCGCGTTCTTCGACGAGTACGCCGACGGCGCCGACCCCGCCCTGCTCACCGAGGCCGCCGAGCGCGCCGCCGTCCTCCTCGTCCGCGGTGCGCGCTCCAGCGAGGACGCCGGCGTCTCCGAGCGGCTGGTCCACCTCGCCGACACCGAGGGCATCGAGGCCATCGCGGAGGTCTGGTCCCACGCCGCCGCCGACACGCTCGCCGGCTGCCTGTGGCGGCTGTACCTGCTCCGGTCCTGGGTGTACGCCGACCCGGCCGGCGTCGCCCGCCAGTTCGAGGCCGGCCGCGGCCGCGCCGAGTTCGCCCGCGTCGTCGCCGGTGTCGCCGACCCGCCCGGCCCCGACGAGCTGCGCGGCATGGTCGACGAGGTCCTCCGCGGCATCGCCGAGCGCGAGTTCGCCGACGTCCTCCTCCGCGCCGCCGCCTTCGCCCGGGTCGTCGCCGCCGGCCGGGCCGGCCTGAGCGAGATCCCCGACGCCGACGTACGCCGCATGCTGGCCCTGGCCGAGCAGCTCGAGGCAGCGGGTCACCTCGAACTCTCACGACCACTGGGCTGAAGGCTCGAGAGGTTCCGCCCGTAGGTGATGCAACAGGGCGTCACCTACGGGCGGAGGCTCTATAATGGGGATTCGAGCACGCCGGGTCGCGGCAGCCCCGGGTCCCAACATCTAGCCGCTACGAGCGGCCCTGCGCCGTGAGGCGCTCCCGGCCCGGTGTGCTCGATCACAGGGCGTCGAGGGCCTTGCGGATCCGCACGTCCGAGATCGGGCCGTCGGTGCCGAGCTGCTGGGCCCACAGCGAGACGCGGTACTCCTCCAGCATCCACCGGACCGCCCGCAGACCCGCGCCCGCGGGCCGGCCCTCGGGGAGGGCGGCGACCCGGGCGAGATAGGCGTCCTGGAGCGGCTGGACGAGGTCCATCCGCTGGCGGTCCTTCGCCAGGGCGGCGGGCCCGCCGGTCTCGAGGGCGGTACGACGCTCGCGCATCGCCCCGAGCCAGGTGCGGTAGCGGCGCAGCCGCACGGCCCCGGCCTCGCCGACGAAGCCGTCGTGCACGAGCCGGGCGAGCTGGCCCTGGAGGTCGGTGAGCGCGGGCAGCAGCGGCAGGTCGGCGCGGCCGCTGAGGAGGCGGTCGACCTCGCGCCAGGCGGCGAGCACGCGGAGCAGCTCGGCGAGCACCTCCCGCGCCCCCGCGGCGGCGGTGGGGCGCAGGGCGGCGAGCAGCGCGTCGTACTCGCTGCGGGTGCGGACCGGCGGCCGGGCGTCGACGGCGTCGGCCACGACGGCGCGCAGGCAGTCGGCGAGGATCGCCGGCACACCGGAGTACGGCGTCCCGGCGAGGCCCAGCTTCTCGGCGTTGCCGAGTCCGTCGACCACGCCGTCGAGGGGAGCTTCCCCGAGCGCGAGCAGCAGCAGCCGGACGACACCCTGCCGGTGCCGGGCGTCGCGCTCGTCGGCGGAGCCGAAGACCTGCAGGCCCACGGTGGCGCCCTCGTCGACCAGGCCGGGGTGGGCCTCGACCTCGTGGCCGGCGCGGGTCCAGGTGGCGGTCACCGGGATCTCGTCGAAGACCCAGTCGGTCTCGCCGGTGCGCGCGACGCCGGAGTCGGAGGCGACCGCGGCGATCGCCTTGTCGAACTCCGGCTGCAGCGGCGCCTTGAGCTCGGCGAGCGACTTGCCGCGGCCCTGCACCCTCCCCCGCTCGTCGACCACCCGGTAGCTCGGCTTGAGGTGCTCGGGCAGGGCGGCGAGGTCCCAGGCGTCGCGCGGGACGTGCACGCCGGTCGTCGAGCGGAGATATCTCTCGAGCGCGGTGAGGAGCGCCTCCTCCCCCGGCGGCACGGCGGCGAGGAACTCCCGCGCCGTGTTCGGCGCCGGCACGAAGCTGACCCGGAGCGCCTTCGGCAGGCTGCGGATCAGCTCGGTCACCAGCTCCTCGCGCAGTCCGGGGACGATCCAGGAGAAGTCGTCGTCGTCGACCCGGTTGAGGGTCGCGACGGGGATGTCGATGGTGAGCCCGTCGTCCTTCGCGCCCGGCTCGAAGTGGTAGCTGATCGGGAACGTGAGGCCGCCCGTGACCGACCACTCCTCGGGGTAGTCCGCCTCCCGGACCTCCTCGGCCGTGTCGTGGGTCAGCATCGTCGGGTCGAAGGTCAGCAGCTCCGGCTGCTCCCGGCGAGCGTCGCGCCACCAGCGGTCGAAGTGCGCGCCGCTGACGATCCCCTCCGGGACGCGGGCGTCGTAGAAGTCGAACAGGGTGTGCTCGTCGACGACGAGGTCGCGCCGGCGGGCGCGGTGCTCGAGCTCCTCGGCCTGCTCCAGGAGCCGCTGGTTCTCGCGCAGGAAGCGGTGCCGGGTGTCCCACTCCCCGTACACCAGCGCGTGCCGGATGAAGATCTCCCGCGACAGCTCGGGATCGACCTTGCCGTAGGAGACGGCGCGGTCGGCGGCCAGCGGTACGCCGTACAGGGTGACCCGCTCGCGCGCCATCACGGACTGCCGCTTGCGGGACCAGTGCGGCTCGGAGTAGGTCCGCTTCACCAGGTGGGCGCCGAGCCGCTCGGCCCAGCGGGGGTCGATCGCGGCGTTCTGGCGAGCCCAGAGCCGGCCGGTCTCGACCAGCTCGCCGGCCATCACGAACGGTGGGTTCCTGCGGGCCAGGCCGGAGCCGGGGAAGATCGCGAACCGGGCGCCCCGCGCGCCGAGGTACTCCCGCGGCCCCGGGCGCCCTTGCCGCCTCTGTCCCGGCCGTGGCTTCTCCCTCTCCTCCAGCACACCGATGTGGGAGAGCAGGCCGGACAGCAGCGCCTGGTGGATGCCGTCGGCGTCGAGGGTGTCGCCGGATGCCTCGAGACGGATGCCCATCTCCTTGGCGACCTGCCGCAGCTGGGCGACGAACTCCTGCCACTCGCGCACCCGCAGGTAGTTGAGGTACTCGCGCTTGCACATCCGCCGGAACGCGCTGCCCGAGAGCTCCTTCTGCTGCTGGCGCAGGTGGGTCATCAGGTTGAGCCAGCTGAGGAAGTCCGAGCCCTCGGCCTTGAACCGGGCGTGCAGCTGGTCCGCCTGCGCGCGCTCGGTCGGCCGGTCGGCCCCGGGCCGCTCGCGCGGGTCCTGCAGCGAGAGCGCGGCGACGATGACGAGGACGTCGCGCACGCAGCCGAGCCGCTCCGCCTCCAGCAGCATCCGGCCCAGCCGCGGGTCGATCGGCAGCCGGGCCAGGCGGCGGCCGACCTTGGTCAGGTCGCCCTTGGCGGACACCGCGCCGAGCTCCTCGAGCAGCTGGGTGCCGGCCTGCACGTTGCGCCGGTCGGGCGGCTCGACGAACGGGAACCGCTCGATGTCGCCCAGCCCCAGCGAGGTCATCTGCAGGATCACCGAGGCCAGGTTGGTCCGCAGGATCTCGGGATCGGTGAACTCCGGGCGCGCCTCGAAGTCCTCCTCGGCGTAGAGCCGGATCGCGATGCCCGCGGCCACCCGGCCGCAGCGGCCGGAGCGCTGGTTGGCCGACGCCTGGCTGATCGGCTCGATGGGCAGGCGCTGGACCTTGGTCCGGGCGGAGTACCGCGAGATGCGCGCGACGCCGGTGTCGACGACGTACCGGATGCCGGGCACGGTCAGCGACGTCTCCGCGACATTGGTCGCCAGCACCACGCGGCGGCGCGAGCCCTTGGCGGGCGCGAAGACGCGGTGCTGCTCCGCGGCGGAGAGACGTGAGTAGAGGGGCAGTACGTCGACCCCGCGCACGCCGTCGCCCAGCGGGGCCAGCGCCTCGGCGGTGTCGCGGATCTCGCGCTCGCCGGGGAGGAAGACCAGGATGTCGCCCGGCCCCTCGGCGGAGAGCTCCTTGACCGCGTCGACGATCGCCTCGGTCTGGTCCCTGACGATGGGCTCGCCGTCTCCATCAACACGGTCGTCCTCCGGGAGGCCTGCATAGTCGACCAGCGGGCGATAGCGCACCTCGACCGGGTAGGTCCGGCCGGACACCTCGACGATCGGCGCGGGCTCCCCGGTGCGTGCGTCCGCGAAGTGCTCCGCGAAGCGCTCCGGGTCGATCGTCGCCGAGGTGATGACCAGCTTGAGGTCGGGCCGCTTCGGCAGCAGCTGGCGCAGGTAGCCCAGCAGGAAGTCGATGTTGAGGCTGCGCTCGTGGGCCTCGTCGATGACGATCGTGTCGTAGCGCCGCAGCATCCGGTCGCGCTGGAGCTCGGCCAGCAGGATGCCGTCGGTCATCAGCTTGATCCGGCTCTGCCGCGAGGTCCGGTCGGTGAACCGGACCTGGTAGCCGACCAGGTCGCCGAGCTCGGTGCCCAGCTCCTCGGCGATCCGCTCCGCGACCGAGCGCGCCGCGATCCGGCGCGGCTGGGTGTGGCCGATCATCCGCGGCCGGCCGTCCTCGCCGGGCGTCCCCCGCCCCAGCTCGAGGCAGATCTTCGGCAGCTGGGTGGTCTTCCCGGAGCCGGTCTCGCCGGCGACGATCACGACCTGGTGGTCGCGGATCGCGGCGGCGATGTCGTCACGTCGGGCGCTGACCGGGAGGTCGGGCGGGTAGGAGATGTCCACAGCGGGACCAGTCTCCCATCCGTCCCCCGGTCGGCGGCTCGGCGCATCCCCGTGGTCGCCGCCCTGGCGACCGAGCCGCTCGCGGATCGGCGGCGCGGCGCGCAGGCACCGCTGTCACCCCGGCCGCGGGGTGGGTTACAGTAGAGAAAGATTGTCAGTAGTTTGGGCTTTTGACAGCAAATCTTTCTGTTCTATCGCACAGTGAGCGGAGATAACTCGTGACCACTCCTCCGAAGCGCACCATCAACCAGGTCGGGGTGATCGGCCTCGGCAAGGTCGGCGAGCTGGTGGCCGGCCTGCTGACCGACGCCGGCTTCAAGGTCAGCGGGTACGACAGCAGCCCGCGAGAGGGCCTCCGGTTCGAGACCGCGGAGCTCGACGTGCGCGATGCCGACGCCCTGCGCGAGGCGCTGCGCGGCGTGGACGCCGTGGTCTCCTGCCTGCCCTACGACCGCAACATCGAGGTCGCCGAGGCCGCCGCCGCAGTCGGCTGCCACTACTTCGACCTCACCGAGGACGTCCCCACGACGCAGCGGGTGATCGAGCTCGCCGCGGAGCACCCCGGCGTCGCGTTCGTGCCGCAGTGCGGCCTGGCTCCGGGCCTGATCGGGATCGTCGGCGCCTCCCTGGCGAAGGGCTTCGAGGAGATCCGCTCGATCGAGCTCAAGGTCGGCGCACTGCCGCAGAACCCCACCGGCCTGCTCGGCTACGCGTTCAACTGGTCGGCCGAGGGCGTCGTCAACGAGTACCTCAACGACTGCGAGGTGCTCCGCTCCGGTCGCCGCCAGATGGTGCCGGCGATGGAGGAGAAGGAGCGGGTCGTCATCGGCGGCATCGAGCTCGAGGCGGCGCTCACCTCCGGCGGCCTGGGCACCATGTGCCAGACCTACGAGGGCAGGGTGCAGCGCCTCGACTACAAGACGCTGCGCTACCCCGGCCACTTCGACCAGATGCACTTCCTCTTCGACGAGCTCGGGCTGCGCGAGTGCCGTGAGGAGGTCGGTCGCATCCTGGTCAAGGCCAAGCCGCCGGTCAACGACGACATCGTCTACCTGCACGCCGCGGTGGAGGGCACGAAGAGCGGCCAGCCGTTCCGGGAGAACCACGTCCGCGGGTACCTCCCCGTCGAGATCGGCGGTCGCACGTGGCGGGCCATCTCGTGGACCACGGCGTCCGCGGCGGTCGCGGTCGTCGAGCTCGTCGCCGACGGAAGGCTGCCGCAGGAGGGCTTCGTGCGGCAGGAGGACATCGCGCTGGAGGACCTGCACGCCACGCATGCGGGCCGGCGCTTCGCCGACTACGGAAGGATCGCCTGATGACCATGCCCGACCTGACCACACGGACCCGACAGATCCTCGCCGAGCTCGGCGCGGGCGACCCGTTCCTTGTGGACAAAGCCGCGGACGGCGCCGCGGACGGCGCCCTCGTCGCCCGCTCCCCCATCGACGGCTCCACGCTGGGCCGGCTGGCCGCCCAGACCCCCGACGACGTGGCGGCCGCGGTGACCCGGGCGCAGGCCGCGTTCGAGCAGTGGCGCGTCGTACCCGCTCCCGTGCGCGGCCACCTGGTCCGTGAGCTCGGCGAGCTGCTGCGCGAGAACAAGGAGCTGCTCGGCGAGCTGGTCTCGATCGAGGCCGGCAAGATCCGCTCCGAGGGCCTCGGCGAGGTCCAGGAGATGATCGACATCTGCGAGTTCGCGGTCGGCCTGTCCCGCCAGCTGCACGGCCTCACCATCGCCTCCGAGCGCCCCGGCCACCGGATGATGGAGCAGTGGCACCCGCTCGGTGTCGTCGGCGTGATCAGCGCCTTCAACTTCCCCGTCGCGGTCTGGTCCTGGAACGCCGCCCTCGCGCTCGTCGCCGGCGACGCGGTCGTCTGGAAGCCGTCCGAGAAGACCCTGCTCACCGCCCTCGGCTGCCAGGCGCTGCTCGCCGAGGCGGCCCGCCGGGTCGGTGCTCCCGCGGACATCGCCCAGGTCGTCGTCGGCGACGCGGCCGTCGGCGAGGCGCTCGTCGACGACCCGCGGGTGCCGCTCGTCTCCGCCACCGGCTCCACCCGGATGGGCAAGCTCGTCGCGCCGCGCGTGGCCGCGCGCCTGGGCCGCTGCCTGCTCGAGCTCGGCGGCAACAACGCGGCGATCGTCGCCCCCTCGGCCGACCTCGACCTCGCGGTGCGCGGCATCGTGTTCGCCGCCGTCGGCACCGCCGGCCAGCGGTGTACGTCGCTGCGCCGGGTGATCGTGCACGAGTCGGTCCACGACCAGCTCGTCACTCGGCTGTCCAAGGCCTACGGCACCCTCTCGATCGGCTCGCCCCTCGACCCGGCGACGCTGGTCGGCCCGCTGGTCGACGCCGCCGCGACCGAGGGCTTCCTCGCCGCCGTCGAGCAGGCGCAGGCCGACGGCGGCCGGCTGGTCACCGGCGGCGGCCGCGCGGACGGCGTACCCGGCGGCGAGTACGTCGTGCCCGCCGTCGTCGACATGCCGGCCCAGACCGACATCGTCAGGCAGGAGACCTTCGCTCCCCTGCTCTACGTCCTGACGTACCGCGACCTCGGCGAGGCGATCGCGCTCCACAACGAGGTCGCGCAGGGCCTGTCGTCGGCGATCTTCACCCTCGACGTGCGCGAGGCGGAGACGTTCACCTCCGCGGTCGGCTCCGACTGCGGCATCGCCAACGTCAACATCGGCACCTCCGGCGCCGAGATCGGCGGCGCGTTCGGCGGCGAGAAGGAGACCGGCGGCGGCCGCGAGTCCGGCTCGGACGCGTGGAAGGCGTACATGCGCCGGGCCACCAACACGATCAACTACTCCACCGAGCTGCCGCTCGCCCAAGGGGTCGAATTCGGATGAGCCTGATCGGCCCGACCGAGCTGCGGGCGCGCTTCGCCCGCAGCCTGTCGGCGCTGTACGGCACCGAGGTGCCGGCGTACACGACGCTCGTGGAGGTCTCCGAGGCCGTGAACGCCGACGTACTCGCCGCGATGGGCCCCGAGGCCGAGCGCCTCGGGTCCATCGCGCGGGTCACGGCCGAACGGCACGGCGCGATCCGGGTCGGTACGCCGGACGAGATCGCCCAAGTGGCCAAGATCTTCGGCGCGTGCGGGATGCACCCGGTCGGCTTCTACGACCTGCGCGAGGCGAGCCCGCCCATCCCGGTGGTGTCGACGGCGTTCCGGCCGATCGACGGCGCGGAGCTCGCGGCCAACCCGTTCCGGGTGTTCACCTCGCTGCTCGTCGTCGACGACCGGCGGTTCTTCGACGCGGCCACGCAGGCGCAGCTGGAGGAGTTCCTCGGCGCGCGCCGGCTGTTCCCCGACGAGCTGCTCGACCTGGCCGACCTGGCCGAGAAGGGCGGCGGCCTTCCGGCGGCGGATGCGGACCGCTTCCTCGAGCTCGCCACCGCGGCCTTCGCGCTCTCGCCGGAGCCGGTCGACCGCGCCTGGTACGACCACCTCGAGGCGATCTCGTCCGTTGCCGCCGACATCGGCGGGGTCACTTCGACGCACATCAATCACCTCACCCCGCGAGTGCTCGACATCGACGACCTCTACCGCCGGATGACCGAGCGCGGGATCACCATGATCGACCGGATCCAGGGCCCGCCGCCGACCACGACCCCGGGGAAGCCGGCGGTGCTGCTGCGCCAGACGTCGTTCCGGGCGCTCGCCGAGCCCCGCCGCTTCCGGGACCGCGACGGGTCGATCAGCCACGGCCAGTTGCGGGTGCGCTTCGGCGAGGTCGAGGCGCGCGGGGTCGCGCTGACGCCCGAGGGCCGGGCCGTGTACGACGAGCGCGGGATCGATGCCTTCCCCGATACCGAGCAGGAGCTGCACGAGGCCGGGCTGGCCTACTACCGCCGCGACGAGGACGGCGTACTCCAGCCGATCGTCTACGAGGACTTCCTGCCGAAGTCGGCCGCCGGGATCTTCGCGTCCAATCTCACCGGCGACGGCACGGTCGACGCCGCCCAGCGGGCGTCGGCCCGCGACGCCGGGTGGCTGCGGGAGGCCCTGGGCCGGCCGCTGCACGACCCCTACGCGCTGTACGCCGCACAGGTCTGATCAGGGACAGTTGTCAGCGCGGCGGCGGCAGCGCGTCGGTCGCCTCGAGCTGCCCCATCCCGGTGACCATCAGCAGGTCGGCGACGATCGCGCGCAGCTGGGCGAGGATCGCCTCCGCGGTGAGGATGTCGCTGCGCTCCACCTGGCCGGTCGCCGCGCCCACCGCCAGCACGTCCTCGCGGGCGGCGGTCGCGATCCGGTCGGCGTGCAGCTCGCGGGCGATGGCGTCGGCGGCCGCGGCGAGGTCGGCGGTCAGCCCGATGTACGACGGCGGCACGGGCAGCCGCCGGTACGCCGTGATGGTGGTCTGCCGGACGAGCACCCGGGTGCTGCGCAGCGCCCGGTCCAGCGGGTCGACCAGCTCGACCATCCGGCGCAGCGGCTCTCGGTGGCGGATCCGGAACGGCGAGGAGCTGACCACCGACATGCCCTCCTCGGCCGCGGCCTGGAGCTCGCGGATCAGCCGGTCCGTCGTACGTGCGTCGGCGAGGAGCTCGAGCGCGGGCGTCACCTCGCCGTCGACCATCACGTCCGAGGCGGCCCGCAGCAGGTCGGCGATCTTGCGGGCGACGGCGGCGGCCTGCTCGCGAGGCCGGCGCAGCGGCGCGGCGGGCACCACCATCGCGGCCACCAGCGCGACGCCTCCACCGACGACCGCGTCGGTCCAGCGCAGGAAGGCGCCCCCGGCTCCCGGCAGCAGCACGGTGACGACGATCGACTGCACCGCGGCCTGGTTCACGAACATGATCCCGGCGTCGAACAGCAGCGCCGTCGACATCGACAGGAAGACGATCAGCGCGAGCTGCCAGGCACCCGACCCGATGCCCGCCACCAGCACGTCCGCGATGAGCACGCCGATCGCGACCCCGATCGTGACCTCGACGACCCGGCGCAGCCGCTGGCCGTAGGACGTGCCGAGACACAGCACGGCGGCGATCGGCGCGAAGAACGGCAGGTCGTGGCCGAGCAGGTCATGGGCCACGAACCAGGCCACGCCCGCGGCGATCGAGCACTGCACGACCACCCACAGCTTGTCGCGCCAGCGGTCGACGCGGCCGCGCAGCGACAGGCGGCTACGCGACCACATCCGGTCGAGAACCCCGTCGAAGGACGCCTCCATGCAGGAGACCCTAGCCTCGCGAAATCCCGAGGCTAGGGGTCAGACCGCCTTGGCGGGCAGCACCCTCTTCGAGACGAGCGCCACGATGTCCTCGTAGCGCGAGCCGGTGAACTTCTGGAAGTTGTGCAGCGCGTGGGCGTCGAGGCCGACGAGCACCCGGGCCTGGTTGCGCTGGATGCCCTTGACGATGATCTCGGCGGCGCGCTCGGGCGTCATCTTGGCGAGCTTCTCGTCGAACAGCTTCGCCGTGGCGGCCTTGTCCTCCTTGTCGGAGACCCGGGCGTTGCGGGCGATCGCGGTCTTGATGCCGCCGGGGTGGACGGACGTCACGCCGACGTTGTGGCCGGCGATGAGCATCTCCTCGCGCAGCGCCTCGGTGAAGCCGCGGACCGCGAACTTGGTCGCGTTGTAGGCGCTCTGGCCGGGCATCGCGAGCAGCCCGAAGAGCGAGGACAGGTTGACGACATGACCCTCGCCGGAGGCGATGAGGTGGGGCAGGAACTCCTTGGTGCCGTGCACGACACCCCAGAAGTTGATGCCGACGATCCACTCCATGTCCTTGTAGTCGAGGTCGGTGACGTCGCCCGCCAGCGCGACGCCGGCGTTGTTGACGACCACGTTGACCTGGCCGAAGTGCTCGGCCACGCCGGCGGCGTACGACGCGAACGCCTCGCGGTCCGCGACGTCGAGCCGCGCGGTCTGCACGTCGGGCGAGCCCGCCCCGGCGGCCAGCTCGGCGGTCTCGGCGAGACCCGCCTCGTTCACGTCCGAGAGCGCGAGCCGCGCGCCCTTGCCGGCGAGGTTCACCGCGAGGGCGCGGCCGATGCCCGAGCCCGCGCCGGTGATGACGACGACCTTGTTGTTGAGGTTCTTCACGCGTTGACTGCCTCTCGCTGGTGAACTGCCCGGACGTCGTACCTGTCGAGGTCGAACCTCGACAGGTGCTGGCGGAAGGTGAACGTCTGGCCCGGCCAGAGCGTGGTGTTGTTGCCGAACTTGTCGAGGTACCAGCTCGCGCAGCCGCCGGTCTGCCACACGGTCGGCCTCATCCTGCGGCGGATCTCGGCGGTCCACGCGTCCTGCGCGACCTGCGTCGGCTCGACCGACCCGAGACCCTCGCGGCGCATCGCCTTGGCGGCCTCCACGACGTAGCGCACCTGCGACTCGATGATGAAGATCATGCTGGAGTGGCCGAGCGCGGTGTTGGGACCGACGATCTGGAACAGGTTGGGGAAGCCGTGGATCGTCGTCCCCTTGTACGCCGCCATGCCGCCGTCGTCCCAGACCTCGGCCAGCGTGCGCCCCTCCCGGCCGGTGATGTGCTGCGCGATCGGCGGCTCGGTGACGTAGAACCCGGTGGCCACGACGAGCACGTCGATCGGCCGCTCGACGCCGTCGGCGGTGACGATCGCGTTGCCGGTGATCTTGGCGATCGGGTCGGTGACGAGGTCGACATTGCCGGCGTCGAGGGCGGGATACCACTTGTTGGAGATCAGGATCCGCTTGCAGCCGGCGCGGTAGTCGGGCGTGACCTTGCGGCGCAGCTCGGGGTCCGTGATGCCCTTGGCGATATTGCGCCTGCCCTGCAGCTCGACCGCGCGCATCGCCTGCGGGAACCGCGCGAAGGCGGGCACCCGGGACTCGAGGGTGGCGTAGACGAGCGCGCGGAGCGCCCGCTGAGCGCCGGGAACCCGCTTGAAGACGGTCTTCTCGAGGTCGCTGAAGGACCGCTCGTTGCGCGGGATGACCCAGTTGGGCGTGCGCTGGTAGACGTCGAGGTGGCCGACCACCTGCTGCAGCTCGGGGACGAGCTGGATGGCCGAGGCGCCGGTGCCGATGACGGCGACCCGCTTGCCGGTGAGGTCGACGTCGTGGTTCCAGCGGGCGGAGTGGAAGATCTCGCCCTGGAAGTCGTCGATGCCCTCGATCTCGGGCAGCCGCGGCTCGGAGAGGCCGCCGGAGCCGGAGATGATCGTGCGGGCGGCGTACTCCTTCACACCGTCGGGCCCCTCGGTCCGGACGATCCAGCGCTGCGCCTCGTCGTCCCACGTCGCGTCGAGGACGGCGGTGTCGAAGACGAAGCGGTCGAGCGTGCCGGACTCCTCGGCGACCTTGCGGGTGTACTCCCAGATCTCCCGCTGCGGCGAGTAGACCTTGGACCAGTCCGGGTTGAGCGCGAAGGAGTAGGAGTAGAGCTGGCTCGGGACGTCGCACTCCGCACCCGGATAGGTGTTGATGTGCCACGTGCCGCCGACGTCGCTGTCCTTCTCGATGACGACGAAGTCGCGCTCGGCGGCCTCGTCGAGCTTGATGGCCGCGGCGAGGCCGGCGAAGCCGGCGCCGACGATGAGGTGGTCGACGTTGCTGCGACCGGGAGTAGCGCTCATGGGACGACGCTATTGGCGTTATTGAACATCTGTCAATAGGATGGCCGACGTGACGACGCCCACGCGCACCCGCCTCTCCCCCGACGAGCGCCGTACCCAGCTGCTCGACCTCGGGGTCCGCCTGCTCGCCACCCGCTCGCTCGACGAGCTGTCCATCGACGTGCTCGCCGAGGAGGCCGGCATCTCCCGCGGGCTGATGTACCACTACTTCGGCGGCAAGCAGGGCTTCTACGAGGCCGTCGTCCAGCACGCCGCCGACGACCTCTACGCCCGCACGGCTCCCCCCGCCGAGGGCGAGCCGCTGGAGCGCCTGCTCGCCTCACTGACGGGGTACGTCGACTACGTCATCGCCAACCACACCGGCTATCGCTCCCTGGTGAAGGGCGCCACCGCCGGCAACGACAACCTGCGCGCCATCTACGAGACGACCTTCGCCGCCCTCGCCGACCGGTTCTTCACCTCCGACCCCGGCGGCCTCGTCATCCCCGACACCCCCGCCGTCCGCCTGGTCATCCACGCCTGGCAGGCCATGGTCGAGGACCTCGTCCTCACCTGGTGCGAGGACCCCGCCGGTCTCTCCCGCGACGACCTCCTCCACGTCATCACCGCCTCCCTCCCCGCCCTCGTCGACACCCTTCCCTGACCCGGTCCGGGATCGCCGTCCGGCGGCCGGAAAGCAGCGAGCCGGGCTCCCGATGCGACGGGAGCCCGGCTGGCGGAAGGTCGGTGCGATCAGGGCAGCGAGGGCGACAGGTCGCCGCACTCCTCCTTGATGGCCTTCGCGAACTCCTCGCCGTCGCCCCTAGCGTCCTTGTTCTTCTCCGCCCAGTCCGTGAGCGCCTTGGCCGCCTTCTCCGCCTTGTCGGCGTCGCCGGACGCGGCCGCGTCGGAGGCGTCCTTGGCCAGCTCGCAGTACTCCTTGGCGAGCTTGCCCTCGTCGGCACCACCGCACGCGGTGAGCGAGAACGCGGCGGCGAGAACGATGCTGCCGAGGCCGAGGGTGGTCTTCTTCATAGATTTCTCCCGTACTTCAGGTAGGTGATCGCGCTTGGGACATCCGGACGCCGACGAACGCCAGCGCCCGGACACAGGAAGCGCCGGGAGCCTGCCACGAGGACGCGTGGTGAAACATCGGTCACGGCGAACGTGACCTTCCTCCCATCCACGCGGCCGCTACCGCTCCTTCGCGCGACTGCGCGCGCTCCTTCGGCGGACCCGGGTGACACCGACCAGGCGGGGGCCGGCGAGGCGGGCCTCGACGCGGCGGGCCTCGCGCATGACCGGCTGGGCGACGTACTCGCCGAGGATCACGCCGGAGGCGAGGGCGATGGCGATGGAGGCGGCGGTGACCATCGCGAGCAGGCCCTGGGCGGCCTGCTGACCGCCCTCCTCGCCGAGCAGGAACAGGCCGCGGTAGATGGAGAGGCCGGGGAGCAGCGGCACGACGGCGGAGACCACGACGACCAGCGGCGGGACCCGGAACCGCCGGCCGACGGTGTAGCCGAACAGGCCGATCAGGAACGCCGCCAGGCCGACCGCCCAGGTCCGCCCGAAGCCGGCCTCGACCACCACCTGGGTGATCACCAGGCCGACGCCGCCGAGCACGCCGACGGGGAGCAGCGTGCGCAGGGGGGCGTACGACGCGAACGCGAACGCCGCGGCCGCGATCGCGCCGCCCACGCCGAGGGCGGTCACCCCGACCAGGTCGAACCGCGGCAGGGTCAGCCGCGGGATCTCCAGGCCGACGGCCGCGCACAGCGACAGCCCGCCGCTGACGCCGGCGATGATGCCGGCCGTGGCGAGCACCGCCTCGAGGATCCGCGCGCCGCCGGTGACGAAGAAGCCCGACAGCGCGTCCTGGACAGCGCCCATGAACCCGATGCCGGCGAGCAGCATGATGATGTTCGCGGTCACGACCAGCGACGCGTTGAGGTGCACCCACGGCTCGGCGAGCCGGGTGCCGAGCGCCGCGAGCACGGTGGCGACCACGCCGCCGGCGACCTGCTGGTAGAACCCGGGCAGCCGGCGGCGGGTCATCAGCAGCTGCAGCCGGTCGATGCAGATCGCGGCCAGCATCGCCACGAGGACGACGACCAGGTTGCCCCCGAGCTGGAGCCCGACCCCGGCGCACATCAGCCCCCACCCGACGGTCGCCGCCCAGCGCGGCCGGGCGTGCCCGGAGGAGACGATCTGCGCGAGCGCGGTCCGCGCGCCCTCGAGATCGGTGCCGCCGGCGACCACGTCGCGGACGAGATGGTCGACCCGGGTGAGGTCCTCGTAGTCGATCTCGCGCTGGGTCACCGCCCGCAGCTGCACGACGGGCGGCTCGTCCGGCCCCTGCTGGACGCTCATCGCCAGCGAGGTGAAGGTGACGTCCACCTGGGTGTGGCGCACTCCGAGGGCCCGCGCCAGCGCACGCATCGTCGCGACCACGTCGGGGGCGCCGGCACCGGAGGAGAGCAGCACCTCGCCGACCTTGAGGCACAGGTCGAGCGTGCGGTGGAGCGTCCGCAGGTCGTCCATGCCGTCATGCTGTCAGGTCGGCCGTACGCTGATCGCGTGCGCATCGACTTCCACGGCTCGGCGGAGCCGACCCTGGGGGTGGAGTGGGAGTTCGCGCTGGTCGACCGTCGTACCCGCGACCTCCGCAACGACGCCGCCCACCTCTTCGCGCGCGCCAAGCCGCGGATGCCGGACCCGGGCAAGCTCCACAAGGAGCTGCTGAAGAACACCGTGGAGGTCGTGACCGGCGTGTGCACCACCGTCGGGGACGCGATGGCCGACCTGCGCGACACGCTGCAGTACGTCACCGCCGCGGCCGACGACCTCGACCTCGACCTGTACGGCGCCGGGACCCACCCCTTCGCGGACTGGACCGGGCAGCAGCTGACCGAGGGTCACCGGTACGCCGAGCTGATCAACCGCACGCAGTGGTGGGGCCGGCAGATGCTGATCTGGGGCGTGCACGTGCACGTGGGGCTGCCCGAGCAGAGCCGCGTGATGCCGGTGCTCACCGGCCTGCTGACCTACTATCCGCACCTCCAGGCGCTGTCGGCGTCCTCGCCGATCTGGATGGGCGTGGACACCGGCTACGCCTCCAACCGGGCGCTGATGTTCCAGCAGCTGCCGACCGCCGGCCTGCCGTTCCAGTTCGAGCGGTGGGAGGAGTTCGAGCACTTCGCCCACGACCAGATCACGACCGGCGTGATCGACGAGCTCAGCGAGATCCGCTGGGACCTGCGCCCGGCGATCAAGCACGGCACCCTGGAGAACCGCATCTGCGACGGCGTCTCCACGCTGGCCGACATGGAGGCGCTGGTCGCGCTCATGCACTGCCTGGTCGTCTGGTTCGACGAGCGGGTCGCCGCCGGCGAGACGCTGACCACGATGCCGCCGTGGCACGTCCAGGAGAACAAGTGGAGGGCCGCGCGGTACGGCGTCGACGCCATCGTGATCCTCGACGGCGAGTCCCACGAGCGGCTGGTCACCGACGATCTCGCGGACCTGGTACCGCGGCTGGAGCCGGTCGCGGCCCGGCTGGGCTGCGAGGCCGAGCTGGCCTCGGTGCTGGACATCGCGCACCGCGGCCCGTCGTACGTCCGCCAGCGGGCGGTCGCCGAACGGACCGGCAACGACCTGGTGGCCGTCGTCGACTCGGTCGTCTCCGAGCTGAGGGCCGGCCTGTAGCCGTCAGGATCCCTGGAACCGGATCCGGCAGTCGTCGCTGTCGCACGGCGGGGTCTCCGCCCATACCGTCGCGCGCTCGAACCCCGAGCCGTTGGACCGCATCACCTGCACGCCGGTGAACTTCGACTCCTTGTAGGCCTTGACCACGAACACGATGTCGCCCCGGCCGTCACCGTCGACGTCGCTGAGGATGGCGCCCTGCAGGCTGCGCTGGCCGATGGTGGAGGTGCCCGTGAACCCGGCGACCTCCTTCGGCCGCCCCTCGGCCAGGTCGTAGACCTTGACCTCCACCTTCTCGTCGTAGCTCCTGGCCTGGACCGTGACCAGGCTGATCGTGCCGTCGCCGGTGACGTCGCCGACGAGGTACTCGTCGGCGTAGATGCTGTTCTCGGTGACGGCGCCGATCTCGAACTCGCTGCCGGTGGAGGTGAGCATCGCGTAGCCCTTCCGGCCGGAGTAGTAGCCGGTGTAGTCCTCGTCCTTCACCTTCTCCGACGGCAGCTGGGTCCACAGGTCGGCGTCGCCGTCGTGGTCGAAGTCGCCGCTGCGGATCTCGGTCGCGTCGATGGTGGCGTTCGGGATCGAGGCCCAGCGCACCGGGTCGCCGAAGCCGCCCGTCCCGTCGCCCCTCAGCACCTGGATGTCGACCGCCTTGTCGTTCGGGCCGGCGACCGCGAGGTCGACCTTGCCGTCGCCGTCGAAGTCGCCCGCCTGGACCTGGATCCGCAGCCCGTAGTCCTTGAGCGAGGACAGCGGCAGCCGGAAGGTCTGCTCGCCCGGGAAGTCGGACTCGGTCGAGGAGAGGGTCAGCTGGTTGGCGGAGTCGACGAAGGCCCAGGTGAGCACCTCGTTGACGCCGTCGCCGTCCCAGTCGAGGAACAGGCTGTCGGGCTCGCGGTAGGGCTCGACGGCGACCTCGGTCGTGCTGAACACCTCGCCGTTGCTGGTCGCGGTGATCTTCTTGCCGCTGTCGTAGTCGGGGTAGAAGTAGTAGACGGCGTCGCCGTGCCCGTCGCCGTCGAGGTCGCCCTGGATCGCCACCGCGGCCGGGTCGTCGCCCTGGCCGCCGCCGTCGCCGGCGGTCCGGTCGTCGTCCTCCCACGGGCGGAGCGCGGCGAGGGTGCCGGCGGCACCGGCGATGAGCACGAGTACGACGGCCAGCGCGATCCACAGGCCGAGCCGGCTCCGGCGCGGCGGCGTGGGCGGGCCGTGCGGCGCCGGCTGGCCGCCGTACGACCCGTGCGGGACCTGGCCGTAGCCCGGCGGCGAGGGCGCCGGCGTCCCGGCACGCGGCGCGGTCGGCGGGCCCGGAGCGGGCGCCGGAGCGGGCGCCGGGGCGGGCGGGGCGGTGGGCTGAGCGGTGGGCTGAGCGGCCGGCGGAGCGGTCGGCGGCTCCTGCGGGCGCACCCGGGTCGCCTCGTCGGCCGGCTCGGGCTCGGCCATCCGGCGCCGGTCGTCGGTCCAGGAGCCGCCGTCCCAGCGGCGCTCCCAGCCGTCGCCGTCGGGATACCAGCCGGGCGGGGTGATGTTGCTCAAGACCTGCGTCCAATCCGTTCGGGTGCAGCCGCTGGCGCTCCTACCCCGTGCCGGGCCAGGTCACGCCTCTCCCCGACAACGACGACCGACATCCGCCGGATTCGCTTGTGACGCCCGTCACGACGCGCAAGGATCGGGTCCACCTGCGACGAAAGGGGCTGCTCCGTGGTCTCCGTGCCCGGCTTCCGTCCGATCGACCCGACCTCGGCGGCGTTCCTGCTCGCCGAGAACCGCAACATGCCGATGCACGTCGGCGGCCTCCAGCTCTTCGAGCCGCCGGCCGACGCGGGTCCCGACTACGTCCGCGAGATGTTCGAGTCGATGCGCGACACGGAGCGGATCGCGCCGCTGTTCCTCAAGCATCCCTACCGCGCGGTGAAGACCGGCGGCACCCTCGTCTGGCGCGAGGACGAGCAGTTCGACATCGAGCACCACGTGCGCCACAGCGCGCTCCCCCAGCCCGGCCGGGTCCGCGAGCTGCTCGAGCTCGTCGGGCGGCTGCACTCCACCCGGCTCGCCTGGGAGCGCCCCCTGTGGGAGACCCACGTCATCGAGGGGCTCGCCGACGGCCGGGTCGCGATGTACACCAAGCTCCACCACGCCCTCGTCGACGGCATCTCCGCGATGCGGCTGATGGCCAGCGTGCTGTCGTCCGACGCCGACCGCCGCAGCATGCCCGCGCCCTTCGCCGAGGGCGCCGCCCGCCGGCGCAGGCCGGAGCCCGACCCCGCGGAGACGCTGCCGGCCGCCGCGATGGACGCCGCGACGACGGCCGCCCGCACCCTCGCCGACCTGCCGGGGGACGCCGTACGCACCGCCCTCAGCATCAGCGCCGACGCCGCCGGGATGCCCCTCGCGCTGGTGAAGACGCTGCGCAAGGGCCTGCGCAACGAGACGTCCGCGGTGTCGCTCGCCGCGCCCCGCACGATCTTCAACCAGTCGATCACCGGCGCCCGGCGGTTCGCCGCGCAGGACTGGCCGGTCGAGCGGATCCGAGGTGTCGGCAAGGCCACCGGTACGACGATCAACGACGTCGTCCTCGCCATGTGCAGCGGCGCGATGCGGACCTATCTCACCGAGCTCGACGCGCTGCCCGAGCAGTCGATGGTCTCGATGGTCCCGGTCGGCCTCAAGGCCAAGCAGGCCGGGACGGCGTCCGCCGACGGCGGCAACGCGATCGGCTCGGTGATGGTGCGCCTCGCGACCGACAAGGCCGACCCGGCCGACCGGCTGCGCACGATCGCAGCGTCGATGAAGGACGGCAAGGAGGCGCTGTCGTCGATGACGCCGGCGCAGATCGTGGCGATGAGCGCGATCGGCATGGCGCCGTCGATCGTGGTGCCGATGCTGAGGATGCAGGGGATCGTCCGGCCGCCGTACAACCTGATCATCAGCAACGTCCCCGGCCCGCGGGTGCCGCACTACTGGAACGGCGCGCAGCTCGTCGGCAACTACCCCGTCTCCATCCCGATCAACGGCATGGCGCTCAACATCACCTGCACGTCGTACGCCGGCAACATGGGCTTCGGCCTCACCGGCTGCCGCCGCACCGTCCCCCACCTGCAGCGTCTACTCACCTTCCTCGACGACGAGCTCGCCGCGCTGGAGAAGGCCGCCGGCGTCAGCTGATCTCCACGAAGCCGCCGCCGATGCGCTCGGCGACGGCCCGCAGCCGGGCGCGGGTGACCGCGGAGACCGTCGCGTAGCCGGCGCGCTCGGCGTTGGAGCCGACCCGGGTCGGCTCGGCGGAGTTCACCGAGAGACAGGTGCGCCGCCCGCCGTCGGCGGCGTTGGCGAGCGCGACGGCATGGCCGGTGGTGCCGCTCCCGGCGAAGTAGTCGAGCACCCGCGCGTCGTCGGGCATCGTGCCGAGCACCCGCAGCAGCAGGCCGGTCGGCTTCGGCGACTCGAAGACGTGGCCGACGAGGTCCTTGAGCTCGGCGACCGCGGTGTCGGTGGAGCCGACCTCCTCGGCGAGCCAGATGGTGCGCAGCTTCTTGCGCCGCCCGCCGGCCGGGTGGCGCCAGTCGCGCTGGTAGACGTCGACCCGATCGCCTCGCGTGCCGCGCACCACCCGGCACTCGAGGTCGTCGGGCCGCCCCTCGACCCGTGGGCGGGACCAGCGCCACACCGCCGGCGTACCGTCCCCGAAGACCGGCTTGACCTCCACCGCGCCCTCGAACGGCTCGGCCGCCACCCTGCCGGTCTCCGGGTCCCCCCAGAGCGGGTAGTGCAGGGTCGGCGAGGAGAGCGGGTTGAACCTCTTGTTGGTGTTGCGCAGCGGCAGCCGCCGGTAGCGCCGGCCGTCCGCCGCCTCGAGCGGGAAGTCGGCCGCCACCACGGTGTGCGGGGAGGACGCGTCGAGCACGCACCGTGCGGCGTCCTTCGCGTAGACGAGGAGGTACTCGTGCGACGTCGCGAAGCCCTTCCCCAGCTGCCGCCCCTTGGGGTTGAGGTTGACCACGACCTGCGCGAGGAAGTTCGCCTCGCCGTACACCTCGTCGAGGAGCAGCCGCAGGTGCGCCACCTCGTGGTCGTCGATGCTGACGAAGAGCGCGCCGGTGTCGGCGAGCACGCGGCGCCCCGCCTCCAGCCGCGGCCGCAGGTACGCCGCCCACGCGGCGTGCCGGCCCGCCGCGCCCGCGCCCCGCCGTCCCTTGAAGTCGTCGTGGTAGGCGAAGTCGTTGCCGGTGTTGTAGGGCGGGTCGAGGTAGATCAGGTCGTACTCCGTCGGCACAGCGTCGGGTATGCCTTCGAGCACGGCGGCGAGCACGTCGAGGTTGTCCCCCTCGACGAAGGTGTTCCAGGCCGGCTCCGTGGTCACCGGATCATCGTGGCAGGCTCGGCCCGTGTCCCGCCGTACCTTCACCCGAGCCGAGCTGGAGTCCTTCCGCGATGCCGAGGTCCCCGACCTGCTCCCGAACGCGCCCGGCCAGGAGCTGAGGCTGCTCTTCGTCGGCATCAACCCCGGCCTGTGGACCGCGGCGACCCAGACCCACTTCGCGCACCCGGGCAACCGCTTCTACCCCGCCCTGCTGCTCGGCGGCGTGATCACCGAGCCGATCGACCCGGCCGACGGCATGTCCGACGCCGACCGGGACCGCCTCCGCGAGCGCGGCATCGGGATCAGCAATGTCGTGCACCGCGCGACCGCGAAGGCCTCCGAGCTGAGCGACGAGGAGCTCAGGGCGGGCGGGGTCCGGCTCACCGAGCTCGTCGCCCGGGAGCGCCCCAAGGTCGTCGCGATCGCGGGCATCACGGCGTACCGCACCGCCTTCGGCCTGCCCAAGGCCCGGCCCGGCCGCCAGCCGGAGACCCTCGACGACCTGTGGTCCGGCGCCGAGCTGTGGGTGGTCCCGAACCCGAGCGGGCTCAACGCCCACGAGACGGTCGCCTCCCTCGCCGCGGCCTACCGCGAGGTCGCCGTCGCGGCCGGCATCATCTGATCGCGGACCCCACGACCATCGGGGTCACCCTGGCCGGCGGCCCCGGCATCCGCAGGTGCTCGACCTCGGCGACCGCGAACGGCGAGCGGTCGAGCAGGCCGAGGAAGTCGCGGTTGAGGTGGCACCCGTCCGCGACCCGGGACTGCAGCGGCGTCGCGACCTCGTGCAGCACCCGGAGCAGCCCCGTCCCGCGGACGTGCTCGTGGAACAGGAAGGTCCCGCCCGGCCGGACCACCCGCGCCAGCTCGGCGAGCGCGGCCTCCGGGCGGTCGAGGGAGCAGAAGACCAGCGACGCCGTCACCGTGTCGAAGGACGCGTCCGCGAACGGCAGCGCGTAGGCATCGCCGTCGACGACCTGCCAGGCCCGCGCCCGGATGTCGGCGGTACGACGCTGGAGCTGACGCCGCAGCACCGGATTGGGCTCCACCATCGCCAGCTCGGTCACCGCCGCCGTGTAGTGCGGCACCGAGAACCCGTTGCCCGTCCCGAGGTCCAGCACCCGGCCGGTCGCCCGCGCGAGATGCCGGGCCCGGATCGCCGCCTGCCCGGCGTCCTCGGAGCGCTGCATCATGTCGGGATACCAGCGGGCGAAGAACCGCTGGCGGCGGGTTCCCGGGCCGTCGGTCATGGGGCCGACCCTACCGACGACGGATCGTCCACCGGAGCCCTTGACGAGTGATGTGCACCGGCCGCGACTACCGGCGCCGACCGAGCGAGAGCGGGGTGACGAGGCCGACGACGACGAGCCCGAGCACAGCCCAGGCGACGGCGGCGGTGAGGCTCAACAGGCCGAGCGCGGCCAGCAGCGCTCCGACGGCCGCGAGGAGGAGGCCCGCGATCCGCGTACGGAGGACCATGACGGGCAGCCGCCTCGCGAGCTCGAGCACGCGTGCGACCCGCTGGGCGTCCAGGTCCGGCATGCGCGCGTGCGCCGGGGCGGAGCCGGTGTCGGCGTCGGTGAACGCGACGTCCGCCGCGGCGAGGGCTGCCGTGTTGCCCGCGGCTCTCGCGACCACCGCGATCGTATGTCCTGCACCGCGCTGCTCCCGGACCAGCTGCTCTCGTTGCGCGGCGTCATTCCCGAGAAGCCACTTCTCGATCCCGCAGGACCGTGCCAGATGCTCGGCGTTGAGTGCATCGCCGTCGCAGAGCAGGATCGGCTCCACTCCCGACGACCGCAGGCGCGCCACCGCCAGAGGGGCGTCCGCACGGATCTGATCGGTCACCGTCAGGTAGCCGAAGGGGCGGTGGTCGACCTCGACGCCGACGGTCTCCCCCAGTCCGCCGCGCGCCTCCATACCGAGCCAGGAGGGAGTGCCCACCCGGACGGGATGTCGGTCCACCGCGCCGCTGATCCCCTGACCTGGACAGATCTCGACCGAGGTGACCTTTCCGGTCCCGGCGAGGCGGGCGATCGCCCGCGCCACCGGATGGTCGGCAGAGGCGTGCTCGAGCGCAGCGGCGAACCAGCGCAGGTTGCGCTCGTTGCCTTCCTCGATGGGATCGATGTCGCTGACCACGAGCTCGCCGGTGGTGACCGTGCCCCATCTGTCGAGCAGCACCGTGTCGATCGCCCCGGCCCCGCGGAGCGCGGCGATGCCCCGGAACTCCACTCCTTCCTGCCGCGCCCGGCGCACAGTCAGCCATGCGGGGAGAGGCAACAGGAGCCCGGCGAGCATCGGGAGGAGGACGAGGAGCACGACGGGCAGGTTCACTGAGCGCGTCCCGAGTAGCGCTCGAAGTCACTCTGATCACCCGCGGCCCAGAGCGCGATGCTCGCCTTGAGCACGAGCATCAGCTGGACGACATACTCCGGATCGTGCAGTGCGTCGCCGAAGAGCTGGTTGATCCGGCGCCACCGATAGCGGATCGTCTGGGGGTGCACGCCGAGCCGTGCGGCGATCGCGGGGGCACTGTCCCGGGTCTCCAGCCAGACCAGCAACGTCTCCGAGAGGATCTCGCGGGAGTTGGCGGTCTCCTCCAGCAACGGCTGGAGGAGCTCCTGAGCCAGCTGCCGGCGCATGACGGGCTCGGCGTGGAGCCAGATCTCGGTGCGGTAGGAGCGGCACTCGAGGACCGGCTCCGGGGGCAGGATGCCTTTGCTCGCCAGCCCCAGCGCACGCTGGGTCCAGCGATGCGCGGCAGGAGCGTCCCGCGGCTCGACCGGCCAGCAGACCGCAAAGCGCGCGGCGGGCACCTGGGCCCGGACCTGGGCGATCGCGTCCTCGGTGTCGGCCTCGGCGCCGACCAGGGCGGCTCGACCGGTCGCGGTCCGACACAGCACGGAAGCCGGCAGATCGCTCAGGTCGAGACGCGCCTCCTCGGGCAGCTCGACGGCGATCACCACGACCTGCGCCGGGAGCGACCAGCTCGCGACTTCGGTGTACGGCTGGAGGTCCGCGAGGTCGGCGCCGGCGAGCAGACCGTCGACGAGGCGGCGACGAGCGAGCCCGGTGTCCTGCTCGCGCACGGTGCTGCCGGCGGCATGACCCCGCCGCGCTTGGTCGAGGAGGTGCTCGGCGTAGGCGTCGAGGGCGTCGCGAAGATCCTCCAATGCGTACGGCGAGATCCCCAGCGCCGCCGCCTCCACGCGAATCTCCGCCCAGTAGATGCCGGCCGCCACCCGCACGGCGCTGTCCAGGCGCGAGAGATCGCCCCCGCCGCCACCCTCGCGGAAACCCAACTTGGCGAAGAGGTCGTCAGCGGCCATCGAGGAGACCGGCTCGCCCAGCGCACGACCGATGAAGTAAGCCGCAGCACTGTTGACGGCCGTGAAGACTGGCTGCCGGTGATCGGCGCCGGCATAGGCGGGTACGGTCGACCGGATCTCGTCGGCGACCCGTTGGGCGATTCGTGGCAGACGGCGTCGTACGGCGGGGAGGACGAGTCTGGCCGTCTCCGAGGTACCGACCTGTGTGGCTGTTTCCGGCACGGCTCTCTCCCTCCGAGCGCTACCTCCCCGAGAACGACCTGTGTCGCGGGTCACCATCTCACTCCCGTCCGGCCTGCACCGCAAGAGCGCACACATCGGCAGCACCCACGGCGACGGTTGTCACGCAGGTGACAAATTTTCGCTTCGAACCTGTACGTCACGGCTCACTCGGCACCGAGCCGACGGCCACCACGTCGACCGGAGGTCACGCGCGACGGCAGGTCAGACCCCCCGCCACCGAGAATCACATACCAGTATGGGTGTGATCGTCAAGCAAGAGCACGATGATGAGCCACGTGCCCGACCGTCATCCCGATCTCTCCTGGGACGCCTTCGTTCGCGAGCTCGGAGTCAATCTCGCTCGCGCGCGGGTGCGGTCGGGGCTGAGCCAGGAGCGCCTCGCCGAGCGCGCCGGCATCACATCCAACACCTGCGGTCTGTACGAGAAGGGCCAGTCGAAGCCGGGCACTCCGGCCAACATGAGCCTGCGCAACGCGATGGCGCTCAGCCAGGCGCTGGGCATGCCTCTCGCGGCTTTGCTTCCGGATTGGAACCCCGATCTCACCGGTTCTGCGGGGGTCACAGCGGGTGCAACCCCGTGATCACCCAGGATCTGCCGTTCCGCTCGGCCTCGACCCGCAGTTGAGCGGCGGAGACCGATGATTCGTCGTCCTCGGCCCGGCTGCTGGACTGATCGAGGAAGATCAGCAGCGTCGCACCGTCCTCGGTGAGACGCTGGATCCCGACCACCTGGACCTCGGTGACCAGCGTGAGCCTCTGGTCGGGCGCCCGCTCCTGGAGACTGGCGAACAGGGTGTCGTACTCGTCGCGCGCCTGCCCCGAGAGGAGTCTGTCTGCTGCGGCGTGGGTGAGGTCGGGCTGCGACCAGTCGTAGCTGAGAACCTGGACGAGGCTGCGGGAGACGGCGGTCGAGACCTCGCGAGCGACAGCCTCGTCCAGCAGGGCGCGGTTGGCCAGGGCCGGGTCATCGCGCAAGGCCTGTGCACGCAGGCCCAGCACCACGGCGACACCGAGCAGGGCGAGAGCGACGACCAGCGCCGCAGCCCGAGCGACGCCGGCCCCGTCCGTTCTTGACCTCATGAGATCGTCACCGGCACGGGAGCCAGGTCCTCGAGCTTCCAGCCGCCGTCGACGAGCACGAGCTCGGCGCTGTACCGGTTCCGTTTGACGGTCGGCTCCTGGTCGGGCTCCTTGTCGGCGACAGTCACCTCCACCGCCGCGATCAGGGTCGCCGTGCGATCGCTGAGATCGGTGAGCGCGGCCTCGACGACGCGGGCCGTGGCGATCTTGCCCTGGTCCGCCAGCAGCTGGCGCTCGTCCGCGGCGACGGCCATCAGCTGGTCGTGCAACACGCCCGTCGTCACCGAGCGCCATGCCTCCAGGCCGGCCTCCACGTCGCGATAGTCCATCGAGTTCATGGTCTCCACGGCGGCCGTGCCCTCGATGACCGCGAGATCCCGCAGCTGGGCCCTCGCCAGATCGACGTCGGCGTCGGCGTCCTTCCAGGACAGGTACGCCGCCACCACGGCGATGACACTGACGGCGAGCACGACCCACGTCCAGCGCCCGAGCAGGCGCCGCCAGCGGGCCCGCCGGGGAAGAGGGTCGTCCGACACGACCGTGACGACGATCGTCGAGCTCTCGCCGGGCTCGGTCATCGCCTTCCTCCCTTCGACACGGCGCCCGGCCCTCGGACGTTGACGCCCGACGAAGGCGAGAGGGTGCAGCCGGCGCCGGTGTTGAACGGCTGGCCGGGGCTGGTGTCCAGCCCGGTTCTCAGCGGCGTCGCACCGTAGCCCGTCACGCAGGGCATCGGGCTGAAGAACGTCGGCGTGACCCCCATCCGCAGGCCCTTCGACGTCATCACGGCGTAGGTGATGCTGATCCCCTCGGGGAGCTTGATCAGCGTCTCCTTCACTCCGGCGGCGTTGGTCCCGAAGATCTGGGCGGTGGAGACCATGTTGCTCATCAACGTGCCCAGCGGCTGCCCGACGCCATCGAAGAGCAGCCCGAGCTCACGTGCGGCCTCCGGAGTCTGCGCGATCAGCTCGCGCCACGCGTCGTCCTGGTCGGCCAGGGCGTGGGCGAGCAGCGACATGTCCTTGCTGAAGCTCTGGAAGCTGTCGGCTGCTGCCTCCTGGGTGGCCAGGACGGTACCGGAGCTGCGGATGAGACTGGCCGAGACCAGGAAGTTCTTGTCCGCCGTCCGGGCGAACTCCGCGGACGTCTCGACGAGCCGGGCCAGGTGCGTCCCGTTGCCACGGGTGAGGTCGTAGGTCTCGTCGATCACGGTGGTCAGCGCGTCGGAGGGCACGGACGCGACGAAGTCGCGGCTACTGCGCAGGAGGCCGTCGAGCGATGGGGGCAGTCCGGATGCTCGTACGGCGATCCGGTCGCCCTCACCGAGGCGCTCACCGTCGAGCTTCCCGCCGCGCAGGTCGAGGTACTGCTCGCCGATGGCGGAGCGGTTCACGACCCGCGCCTCCACCCCGGCCGGCATGTCCGGTGCCCCGGGCTTGATCCGTACGACGGCCCGAGCGCCGCCGCGCGTGGCGTCCAGGCTCTCCACCCGGCCGACCGGGACGCCGCGGTAGGTGACCTCGCTGTTGTCGAACAGACCGCCCGCCTCGGGCAGGTCGACGGTGACCCGGTAGCCGCCGACGTAGCGATCCAGGCCGACGTACTGGGCGGCGAGGAAGGTGGTGGTCACCATCGCGAGCACCATGAATGTGATCAGCTTCGCCTTGGCCGTGAGGTTGAGCATCAGTCCTCCGTAGCGGTAGCGGTGGCCGACGGAGAGCCGGACGGAACGGGCGGACTCTCCGTGTCGCTGGGCTTCGGCACTTGAACGGTCGGCGACGGGATCCCCGGCAGCGGTGAGTCGGTCGGCGGCAACAGGGTCGGCGAGGGTGTCGACGAGGCCGACGGGGTCGGCGTCTCGGACGACGGTGACTCCGTGGGATCCGGCGTCGTGGCGGGCGACATCCGCGGGATGACCGGTGACCTCGCCGACGAGACGCCGGTGAGATCGAAGCCCGGTTGTGCCCACGGGCACCCGATCGCGGCGCACCCCGGCGGCAGCGAGCTGTAGTTCGTGGTCACGAACACGTTGAGGTAGTCGCCCTTGATGGCCCCCAGGACGGCGTCGGGGAACGGATAGGTGAGCAGGATCTGCAGCGACTCCGGCAACGCGTCGCCCGCGGCCGCAAGGTTCTCGAGGATCGGTTCGAGCAGCTTGAAGTCCTCGATCATGTCCTCCTGCGAGGCGTTCAGGGTCCGCATGGTGACCTTGCTGAGCTTGTTCAGGGAGCTGAGCATGGCGACGAGCTGGGTGCGCTGGTCGACCAGGACCTGCATCCCGGGGCTGAGCCCCTCCAACGCCGTCGCGATCTTGTCCTTGTCCGCATCGAGCGTCGCGGACAGGTCGCTGAGCGAGTCGAGGGCCGAGGCGATCGCGTCCTTGCGCGCGTCGAGTCCCTCCACGAAGGCCCGTGTGGTCCGCAGGAAGTCACGGATCTGCTCGGGCCGGCCGTCGGCGACCTTCTGCAGCTCACGGGAGATCTCCTGGAACCTCCCGACCGCGCCGCCGTTGAGCACCGTCGAGACGGCGCCGAGGACCTGCTCGACCTCGGCCACCTGGCTGGTCGCGGCGAGGCCGATGTGGGCCCCACTGCGCAGCTCGCCGGTGGCATCCGTCGATCCGGGTCGTACCAGCGCGACGTACTTCTCCCCGAGCAGCGACGACTGCTGGAGCCGAGCGCCGGTGTTGGCGGGGAGGTCCAGGTCGTTGCGAACCACGAGAGTGACCCGTGCGCTGAGCCCGTCGGGGTTGAGCTCGATCCTCGAGACCCTGCCGACAGCGATGTTGGAGACCTTGACGCTGCTCTGGGGCACCAGGTCGACCACATCGGCGAAGTCCACGGTGATGGTCATCGGGTCGCTGCCGACGTCGGCGCCGCCGGGCAGCGGCAGGTCGTAGATGCCGCCCCCCAGACCGCATCCCGACAGCACGAACGCGAGGAATCCGACCAGGGCCGCTCGGCGACGGAGCGCTCGCCGGGCCTTCATCGCCCGCTCCTTACGGCGCCCTCGAGCAGGGTCGGCGGCGCCTTCTCGGAGGTTCGTGCCGTCAGCGTGTCGCTCCACACGGTGGCCTCGTTGAGATTGCCGCGCCCGACCAGGACGTTGTTGTCCGGGTCGTAGAGGCGCAGCAGGTTCTGCATGAGCAACGGCGCCAGACGCACCATCTCCTCCAGCGAGTCACGCTGCTTGCGTAGCGTCTTGGTGGTGGGAACCAGGTTGTCCACGCTCTTCTTCAGGTGAGCGCGGTTGTCGCGGATGAAGTCGTCGAGGATCGCCATCGCCTCACCCAGGTTCTTCGCCGCCCGGCCCATGTCCTCGCGGTCGTCGGCCAAGAAGCCGGCCACGTCGGCGAACTGCTCGTTGACCCGGGAGACGGCGGAGTCGTTGGCCAACAGCATGGCGTTGAGCTTCTCGAAGTTGCGGATCGTGGCGAAGAAGTCGTCGTCGAGGCCGGACAGGGTGGCGCTGGCCTCGCCGAACTCTCGGAACATCGTGTTGAGTCCCTCACCCTGACCGTCGAGGTTGGCCGCGGCGACGTCGAGCAGGTCGCTGAGCGCGCCGTCGCGGTTGGCGCCGTCGGGACCGAGTGCATCGGACACGCTCGTGAGACCCTCGTAGAGGTCGTCGATCTCGACCGGGACCGCGGTCCGGTCGAGGTCGAGGACCGTGCCCGACCGGAGCTTGGCGATCCCCTCCCCCTCGGCCCAGGGTGCGGTGAGTTGGACGAATCGGTCGCTGACCAGGGTGGGGGCGATGATGACCGCCGCGGTGTCGGCCGCCACCTCCCGCCCCGGATCGAGCTCCATGGAGACCCGGACGCTCTCACCGGCCGGCTGCACCTTGGTGACACGACCCACCGGGACGCCGAGCACCTGGACGTCCGAGCCGGGGTACAGGCCGACCGTGGACTCGAACATCGCGCTGAAGCGCACCGGCTCCGGACGCAGCATCGCGCGGAGCCCGATGGCGCCGCTGACCACCAGGAGGACCGCCAGGACGATCGCGAGTCGGCGCTGGGGCAAGGAGCTCATCGCACACCTCCGGGATGGCAGTTGCGGACGACATCGTTCTCGAGGACCGGATTGCCGTCGTCGTCGAAGAGGCCGCACAGGTACGAGTCGGCCCAGGGTCCGTTGCCGGTGGCCGAGGCCAGCACGCGGTAGTAGGGGCCGAGCTGGCGCAGCGCCTTGTCGAGATCGGCCTGGTTGCGTTCGAGGATGGCCGAGACCTTGTCGATCTTGGCCAGTGCGGGCGCCAGGCTCTTCTCGTTGTCCTGCACCAGACCCCGCACCTGGGCTCCGAGGTCGGCAGTGCCGACCACCATCGCATGGACCGCCTCGCGGCGTTGTTGGAGCTCGCCGAGCAGGTCGGAGCCGTCGTTGATGAGTGCGGCGATCTGCTCGTTGCGTTCGGCGAGGGTGCCGCTGACCTTCGTGGTCGCCTTCAGCAGCTCCGCCAAGTCGTCGTCGCGGGTGGAGATGGTGCGTGAGAGCGCGGTCAGTCCGTCGACCATCTGCTGGACCGACTCGGGGGTGCCCCGGAAGGCATCGGAGAGCGCCCGGAAGCTCTGCTCCAGCTGGGCCGTGTCGATCTCGCCGACGCTGGTGCTCAGGTCGGAGAAGGCCGCGTTCACGTCGTACGGCGTCGACGTGCGCGCCTGCGGGATCGGCCCCTTCAGCCTGCCGGAGCCGAGCGGGTCGATCGCCAGGAACTTCTGGCCCAGCATGGTCTTGACCTTGACGGCCGCCGAGGTCTGGTCGCCGAGCGTGACGCCCTTGGCCCGGAAGCTCACGACGACCTCGCGGCCACGGAGGTCGACGGCGGTGACCTCGCCGACACGCACGCCGGCGACCCGGACCTCGTCGCCGGGGCCGAGCCCGCCGGACTCGGCGAACACCGCCTGGTGCACCGCGCCACCGCCGACGACCGGCAGCGACGAGAGGTTCAGCGCCGCGGTGAACGACACACCGAGGACGAGGATCCCGACCACCGCGATCGTGACGAGGTTGCGCTCGGCGAAGGAGCGACGGAAGCGGGTCATCACTGGCACCTCTCCGCGACCGGCAACGCGCCGAGGTCGCCCATGTATCCCTGGGGCATGGGGATGCGCCCCTGCATCGAGCACAGATAGGTGTTGAGCCAGGATCCGTAGCTGCTCAGGCGACCGATCCGGTCCAACTTCACGGGCAGCTGCTGCAGGAACGACTCGACCTCGTCGCTGTGCTGGTCCAGGTTCTTCGCGAGCTTGCCCAGGTGACGGATCGACTTCCGTACGGCGGGGCGGGTCTCACCCAACAGCCCGGACACGCTCGTGGTGAGCTCGCCCATGCCGGTGATCGCGCCACCGATCGCCGCCCGGTCCTCGGCGAGGCCGGAGACCAGCTGCTGCATGGTCACGAGCGTGGTGTCGAGCTGGTCGGAGCGGTCGTTGACGGTGGTGAGCACGCTGCTGAGGCTGTTGATCAGCTCGCCGATCACCTGGTCCTTCTCGGCCAGCGTGGTGGTGAGCGACGCGGTGCTCTTCAGGAGCCCCTCGACGGTGGCGCCCTCGCCCTGGAACACCGCGACGATCTGCTCGCTGAGACGGTTGACGTCGTCGGGGTCCAGCATCCGCAGCAGCGGCTGGAAGCCGTTGAACAGCAGGGTCAGGTCCAGCGCCGGTCGGGTCTGGTCGACCCCGAACGTGTGGCCGGCGGGGATCACGCCGCCCGTGCTGGCCTTGCTGACTGTGCTGACCGTGGGCTGCACGGGACTGCTCGTCACCCCCGACGGCTGCACCAGAGCGAGATAGCGCTGGCCGACCAGGTTGCGGAAGCGGATCTGGACGATCGTGGTCTCGGGCAGGCGCACGCCCTTGCGAACGGTGAATCTGACCCTGGCCAGTCGCCCCTGGGTGATCTTCACGTCGCGGACGCTGCCGACCTTGACACCGGCGACCCGCACGTCGTCGCCGCGGCTGACACTGGTGGCGTCGGTGAAGACGGCCGCATAGTCCTGGACGTCGCCGCCGGAGCTGTTGCGGATGGTGAGGGCGAGCACGGTCGTGGCGAGCACCGTGACCACGGTGAACACCAGGCTCTTCACCGCCGTCCAGCGCAGCCGGTGCCGGTCGGACGCGCCACTCATTTCAGCACCACCTTCGTGTTCCGCAGGGTCGGCCCCAGGAGCAGGCTGCTCCACGCCGGGTAGTCGCCGGGTGCCATGCCCTGCGTGGGAGCGATCAGCTCGGCGATCAACTGGTTCTCGCCGGGCGAGTTGGCCTCGCCCAGTCCGGTCATCGCGTACTCGTAGGACTGCACGGTGGCGCCGGGCGGCGGCCCGATGGCCGCGGGGGCCTCGGGATCGTCGGTGCTCGCGGCGTCGCTCGGCGTACTGGTGGCGGGCCACACGGCGTCGGCCTCGGCCGCACCGGGAAGCGTCACCCGCGGCGCCGGGGTCGTCCCGACCTGACCGGTGACATAGGGGCACCGGGGCTTGGGGGTGCCCTTGGTGTAGGTGACCTTGTCCTGGCCGGCGAGGTACCTGCTCCGGGTCGGCACGACCTGCAGCACGGCGTGCAGGCCGGGCTCGCCGGCGCCCTTGCCCAGTGCCTGCTCCATCTTCGGGATGTAGTCGCGCACCGCGCGGAACAGGCACGGGAACTGGGACGCGTACGGCGCCGTGGCCCGCAGCGCGCGCCGGCTCTCCTTCGACAGCACCGTGATCGTCTGGTGGTTCTTGCCCACCCAGCCGGCGGTGGTGTCGGCGGAGCCGATGACGCTGGCGTAGACATCACGTAGCTGGGTCTGCTTGTCGACCAGGAGCTCGGCGCTGGTCGTCATCGTGGCGAGGGCGTCGAGCAGGTCGGGCGCGGCGACGTTCCACTCCTCGGCGACCCGGCCGAGCCGGACGAGGTCGTCGGCCATCTGCGGCACGAGCGGCTCGAGCTTGGTCAGATAGCGCTGCCACAGCGCCATCGTGTCGCCGATCTCCTCGCCGTTGCCGCGGAGCATCTCGGCGAACTCGCCCATCATCGCGGCGAGCTTGTCGGGCTGGATGGCCTTCATGACGGGCAGCAGCTCGTCGAGCACCTGCTGGAGCTCGGCGGCCTCGGCCGAGTCGTCCTGATGGATGACGTCCCCTGCCCGCAGCCGGTTGCCGCTGGGGTCGGCGGGCTCCACCAGGGCGACGTAGCGCTCACCGAAGAGGGTCTTGGGCAGCAGCCGGGCGACCACGTTGTCCGGCAGCAGGTGCAGCACGCCGGGATCGAGAGCCAGGGAGAGGGCGGCGCCGTCCTCGGTGGCCCGGATCCGCTCGACGCGACCGACCGGCACGCCGTTGAGCTTCACGTCGGAGCCGCTCTGCATGGCGTTGCCGACGACGTCGGTGCGCAGGGTGACGGTCTCGCTGGGGACGAGCACCCGCTGGTAGGCGAGGTAGGCCACGGCCAGACCGGCCACGGCCAGCGCGAGGGCGCACACTCCCACCAGCAGGTCGCGGACCCTGCCCGGGCTGCCGAGGCCCCTCATCCCGCGATCCTCACCGTCGTGGTGGCGCCCCACAGCGCCATCGACAGGATGAGGTCGAGGAGCGCCACCGCGACGAGGCTGCGGCGCACGGCGCGGCCCACGGCGACGCCGACGCCGGCGGGTCCGCCGGAGGCGTTGAAGCCTATCCGGCAGTGCACCAAGATGATCATCACCGCGAAGACGAGCACCTTGACGAAGGACAGCAGGATGTCGATCGGTGGCAGGAACAGCTCGAAGTAGTGATCGTAGGTGCCGGCGGACTGCCCGTAGACGTAGACGGTGACCAGCCGGGATCCGGCGTACGACGTGAGCAGACCGATCACGTAGAGCGGGATGATCGCGACGAACCCGGCGATGACCCGGGTGGTGACGAGGAACTGCACGCTGGAGACGGCCATCGCGGTGAGCGCGTCGACCTCCTCGTTGATGCGCATCGCGCCGAGCTGGGCGGTGAAGCCGGATCCGACGGTCGCCGAGAGCGCCAGCGCGGCGACCATCGGGGCGACCTCGCGGGTGTTGAAGTAGGCGGAGATGAACCCGGTCAGCGTGGCGGTGCCGATCTGGTCGAGGGCGGCGTAGCCCTGCATGCCGACCACCAGGCCGACCGAGAGGGTCAGGCCGAGCATCACGCCGACGGTGCCGCCGATGACCGCGAGGGCACCCGAGCCGAAGCTGACCTCGGACAACAGCCGCAGGACCTCACGGGGTAGTGCCGCAGCGTGTTCGGGACGTGACGCAGCACGTCCCCGTAGAACCGCATGTCGGCGCCGATCTGGGCCACCTTGTCGATCGGGCGGGTGGCGACGCGGCGCGGCGGCGAGAACCGCGGCTGGGGAGTGGCGACGGCCATGTCAGGCCCCCTTCATGGGCACCAGCGTCAGGTAGAGCGCGGTGAGGACGGAGTTGACGAAGAAGAGGAGCAGGAAGGTGACCACCACCGACTGGTTCACCGAGTCCCCGACGCCCTTGGGACCGGGCGCGGTGTTGAGCCCGCGGTAGCAGGCCACCACCGCGGCGATGAACCCGAAGATCACGGCCTTGATTTCACCGATCCACAGGTCGGCGATCTGGGCCAGGGCGGTGAAGCTGGACAGGTAGGCCCCGGGGTCCCGCCCTGGAGCATCACGTTGAAGAAGTAGCCGCCGAGCACGCCGACGACCGAGACGAGGCCGTTGAGCAGGACGGCGGCGCCGACGCAGGCCAGCGTCCGGGGCACCACCAGCCGGTGCACGGGGTTGAGCCCCATCACCCGCATGGCGGCGATCTCGTCGCGGATCGTCCGCGACCCCAGCTCCGCGCAGATGGCGGCGCCTCCGGCACCGGCGATGACGAGGGTGGTGACCATGGGCGCGGCCTGCTGCACGATGGCCAGCACGCTGGCCGCGCCGGTGAACGACTGCGCTCCCAGCTGCGTGGTCAAGGTGCCCAGCTGCAGCGCGATCACCGCGCCGAGCGGGATCGAGATGAGAATGGCCGGCACCCACGACACACTGACCACGAACCAGAACTGCTCGAGGGTCTCACCGGCGCGGAACGGGCGCCGGAACAGGTTGCGCAGGGTGTCCAGGGCGAGGGCGAAGAGGCTTCCGGTCGCCGTGAGCGAGCGGACCGGCAGGCTCGGGCGCGCGATGGGGCGGGCCTGGTCGGACTCCTCGTCGTCGGCGACGTACAGCGGCGCACGGCCCGAAGCCACCCGCTCGCGGTGGCGCTCGGCGCTGGGACGCACGGCTCCCGACCGTGGCTGGAGCTGGCGCGGCACGACCTCGATGGCGCGCGCTCCGCTGTGGAACATGCCGGCGTCGGGATAGCCGCCGGAGTAGTCGAAGGCCTCCGAGCGCCGGTGGTCGGTCTCCTCGCTCATCCCGATCGGACCGTCGGGGTCGCCGCTCATGAACTGGGAGACGACCGGGTGGTCGGTGATCAGGAACGCCTCGCGCGGCCCGAACATGACCAGCTCGCGGCGGTAGAGCATGCCGATGTTGTCGGGCAGGGTGCGGGCCAACTCGATGTTGTGGGTGACCACCAGCATGGTGGCGTCGGTGGCCGCGTTGACCTCGATCAGCAGCTGCGCGAGGTTGGAGGTGCGCACGGGATCGAGGCCGGAGTCGGGCTCGTCGATGAGGATGATCTCCGGGTCCGTGACCAGGGAGCGGGCCAGGCCGGCCCGCTTCTTCATCCCGCCGGAGATCTCCCCTGGCAGCTTGTGCTCCTGACCCACCAGCCCGACCATGTCCAGCTTCTCCATGACCACGTCGCGGACCTGCGGCTCCTTGAGCCTGGTGTGCTCGCGCAGCGGGAAGGCCACGTTGTCGTAGACGCTCATCGAGCCGAAGAGGGCGCCGTCCTGGAAGAGGATGCCGAACTTCTTGCGCAGCTCGAGCTTGTGCGACTCCGGCACCGACACCATGTCGACGCCGTCGACGAGCACCTGGCCCTCCTCGGGCTGGACGAGCCCGATGAGCGACTTGAGGAAGACCGACTTGCCGGTGCCCGACGGACCCATCATCGCGGTGATCTCGCCGGGCGGCAGGGTCAGCGTGACGTCGTGCCAGATGTTCTGGCGACCGTAGGTCTTGCTGAGCCCGGTCACTTCGATCGATCCGCCACGAGTCCTCCTGGGTTGCTGTGCGGGTTGCCTAAGGGATGGGTTGTGTCTGGCAGGGCTGTTGGAGCCGAGGGGCCGGCCACAGCAGCCTAGATGTGGCCGCGATCACAAATCGGCGGTTGCGCATATCTGGTGACCCGCCTCCGATAGGCGAGCCACTTTGTTGTCAGGGGGGTGACAAGTTCCGGTCGGCGGAGCCGGCACCCGCGGCGGCAGCGACACCATCCGCCGTCGCCGCGCGAGACGTCGGCCGCCTCTCACACCCACGATCGACACCGTGGTACGCCGATAGGATCAACACAACAAGGCGAGACGATCTCATGCGAATATGGTCATATTGTTGTGATGCCAGTGACAACGCGAGATCTCCACCGCCCGCTGAGACAGCGGTTATCCACAACCGGCGACATGAGGGTCGACGTCATCGCCGCGAGACGGGATCGTCGTCCCATACCGTCCGCCGAGCACGAGACCCCGATCGCCCTGATGCGACACGACCCAGGGTTGATCGCCTCGCTGCTGAGCGAGTTGTTCGGCGTCATGGTCCCGCCTTACGCGACCACCCGCCCACATGCCACCGACACACGGATCCTGGTGCCCCGGACCTACCACGCCGACGCGATCCTGGTCTACGCCGATGCGCAGGGCCAACCGGTGTTCGCGGCCATCGCGGAGGTCCAGCGACGCTGGGATCCACGAAAGGAGCGGACCTGGCCGTTGTACCTGGCCCATCTGGAGTCGGAGCTCGGCGTGAGAGCCGCGCTCGTCGTGTACTGCACGGACCCGCGAATCGCGCAGCGGTATCGCCGGCTGTTCGCCGACCCGCAGAGGAGCCTCACGGTTCGGCCCCACTTCCTCACACCTCGGGATCTTCCCCCGGTGACGGATCCGAGCATCGCTCACAGCGATCCGGGGCGGGCGATCCTCTCAGCATTGGCGCACGCCGGTGACGACGGGATCCGGACTGCCTTTCCCGCTCTCGCCAGCGCCGTCGAAGCGGTGGGAGAGCACCTGTCTGTTTCGTACTATGACATCGTTGCCGCCGGACTCGCCCCAGCGGTCAGCGAGGATTGGAGAACGTTCATGACCACGACCGTGAAGCACCGTTTCCTCAGCGATCACCTGCGCACCCTGGAGGCCGAGGCTGTCGCGAGAGGCCTGTCACAGGGCCTCGAGCAGGGCCTCGAGCAGGGCCTCGAGCAAGGCCGCGCCGAGGGCGAGGCGACGGCGCTGATCGCCGTCCTGGAGGCGCGAGGCTTCGAGGTGCCCGCGCGGACTCGCACGCAGATCATGGCAACCACCGACACCGTCCTGCTCAGCACCTGGTTGCGCAAGGCTGTCACGGCGACCACGATCGAGGACGTCATGGACCGCTGACATCACTTCCTGGCCTGGCCTCACTAGGCCGGTCGGCCAGTTGTTGAGCCATCCCAGCCCCATAACGATCTCCAGGCCAGCGGCCACGTCCGCGGCGACTGCGGCGGTTGAACACCACCATGGACGTCGGCTCCCCCGACTAACCACTCTCTCCGCCCTGACCGGACGCCCACCGAGCGGCCGGACGCACCGACAGCGTCCCTCTTGCGTCTCCCTGGTCGTCGAGCCGCGCGCACGTACCTTTGATTCCCGGATCAGGCTGACGTTCGAGGATCGATCAGTCGCCAGGTCGATCCGGATACGGGAGTGCGTCCGGTGCTGGGCAGCCGGGTGGGTAGAGGTCGGGGGTGTACTGGCCCGTCGGCACGGGGATGGACCTGCCCAGCTCGTCCGTCTCCTCTCTGCCGCAGGCGTTCGTCCGGAACACGACGCGATTGCCGGGCCCAGAGACGCTCAGTGTCATCATGGCCGAGAGGTCGTCCCCGTTCTTGGTCGTGCAGCCCGTGAACGGCGGCAGGTCGAGAGTGCCGCTCAGCTGTCCTCCGAACCGGGAGTGCCAGTAGCTGGTGGGGTCGAGCGTGGCGAGGTAGGCCCGCACGTCGTTCAACGCCTCGAACGGAATGTGGTAGCTCGGCGCGGTGAGGTGCACCGGCGCTGGCTGGACGGTGCGGCACTGGCCGGTGAGGCCGACATCGACGCCGTCGACCAGTACCCGGATGACCCGGACCTCGAAGGCGTCATCGACGTGGGGGTCGCGCATGTTCTTGCCCCCCTCTCCGTAGAGTGTGTCCTCCGTCACCTGACCACGGATGGGGATCGGGACGCCGTCGGCACGGCGCTGGCTGACCTGCACGATCGCCTCGACCGGCAGCAGGCCGAAACCGACGGTGCGGACCCGTAGCGGCGGCAGGTAGCCGTAGGGGCGGGGGCACCGGGCGGGGAGACGAAGAAGGCGTCGCCGATGGCTCCCTGCCGGACCCGCACCCCTGGTTCGGGATCGAGGATCGAGTTGACGGTGCCACTCCACGCCGTCGCCGTCAGCGCGGGAACGCTCACCCACTGACGCGCCTTGGCGGTCTCGGAGAGCCCGACCTGGGAGACCGCGATGAACCCGCCCGGCTGGAAGGCGGGCTCCGGCAGGCCCGGGTACGTCGGCTCCGCCTGGCTGCGCCAGGGGCAGGCCAGCAGCGCACCGCTCAACACGACGACCAGACCCACGGTTCGTGGGCGTACCCGAGTTCGCTCGCGCCTGCTCGCGCGAGCCCTCAGCCGAGCCGCCAGGATCATCATCCGCATCTCGCGCCAGCTACTTCTTGACCTTGAAGGTCGCCGCACCGCTGCTCGCGGAAACACCACCATTGCCGTCGTAGGTGACTGTGACCTGGTACTTGCCGCGGTAGCCGGTGGCCTTGTTCTTGGCCTTGGTCTTCTTGATCGCCTTCTTCCCGAACTTCTTCGCCACCAGCTTGAACGAGCCGTCGGCGGCGACCGGGACGGTCGCGGTCACGATGGTCTTCTTGCCCTTGACGATGCTGACCTGAGCCTGACCCGCGGGGGAGGCCGCGGCATTGACGGCTCCCTTGACCATCACCTTCTTCGCGGCCTTCTTGATCTTCACCTTGGTCACGGCTGTCATCGACGCGACCTTGGCCGGGACTGGCGGAGGCGGCACGCTCACCGCCGCGGTCTGTACCGAGGTCGATACCACCGGCTCCACACCGTCCTTGGTCGCGGTGGACTCGTAGCTGATCCGCTTGCCGGCCAGGTCGGCGCCCAGCGTCAGCGACGCCGGCGCGGTCCCGCTGGCCGGATCGCCGATCGGCTGCCCGTCAGCCAGCCACCGGCTGCTCACCTCGTCGGGCTCGCCGGAGAAGGTGCCCGGCGTCGCGGTCAGGACCGACCCCACCCGCGCCGTCCCGGCGACCGTCGGCGCGCTGCCACGTAGCATCTCGGTCTGGATCACTCCGACCTGCCCTCCGCCGACGGCGAATTGCGCCACCGGCGCCCCCACGACCTCGGCCGGCGACACCAAGGCGGGGTCCACGGCCCCCGGGCCGCCGAAATGGAGGACCCCGTCCTCGTCCAGCACCGCGTAGGCGTCAGCGAGTCCACCTGCGATGGCCACGGCGCGCTTCCCGCCCAGGTCCGGATACATCTCGGCGCCGTACAGGCCCCAGGCGGTGATCGAGCCGTCGGCCAGCAACGCCACGCCTCCCTGCTGGATCGCGGCGACCGCGGTGACATTGCCCGGGATCTGAGTCGCGGCGGGCAACGGCGCATTGCTGTCACCGCCCCCGCCGCCCCAGCGACCCCAGCCGGCCACCGTGCCGTCGGTGGTCAGCGCATAGGCGTTGAAGTCGGCCGCGCTGATCGCGCTCGCCCGCAGCCCGTCCGGCACCTCAAGCACGCCGGTCACCACGCCGAGGTCGCCCTGCCTGCCCCAGGCCACGACGCTGCCGTCGTCCTTCAGCGCGAAGGCGCTGGTGTGGGCGATCGCGAGCTGAGTGACCCCGCTCAGGCCGGCCGGCACGTCGGTGGGATCCTCCTTCGTCGACGACGAGGCCCCCCAGACCACGACCCTCCCGTCGCGCGTCACCACTCCTGCGTTGATCGACGATGCAGCGAGGTCCACCACGTCCAGCGACCCGACACTCGCGGGGATCACATTGGTCTGGCCGTCGACGCCCCACACGACCACCCGCCCGTCCCCGGTCAGCGCGAGCGCCGTCTCGGCCGTCAGCGCGACCTCGCGCAGCGCGACGCCGTCCAGCGACGCCGGCGGCGTCAACGCGTCACCCGGACTGCCCCAGCCGACGAAGCCGCCCGCCCGCTCCAGCGGGACCGGCAGGTTCTGCCCCCCCACCGCGCTCGCCGGGTCCGCGCCGGCGGGTGCGGCGGTGACCAGGCTCACCGTCAGGGCCGCGGTCACCGCGGCGACTCCCCCGACCCGCAACCGCCTCGCCGACCGTCGTCCCACCGCACCACGCATCGCCACGACTTCCTCCTCACCCACGCCACAGTCCTCGGTGAAGTGACGTGGCCCACACCCTAGGCAGACTTCCGGGTCTTCGACGGCTGCGCCGAGCATGACGTGGCGACGGACCCGAAAGTTGTCACCCCCGTGAGTAGAACACCGGACCACCACACCTACCGGCGACGGTCAGGCAGTCCGTCCGGCGCGCGCCCGCCTGCTACCGCGAACCGAGGCTCGGCGGAAGTGGGCGTCGCCAAAAGCCCAGACCGGTGTGGGAGAAATCTCGACAAGTGCTCACTGGGTAAACAAAGGAGCCGGTGAATCGCCACCTTTCCCCTCCCGACCCCTGCAGGACCCATGTCACGGAGATCACCATCACATGCCGACGCAAACCCGCGTCGCCCCATGAGAAGGAGAGATTTCCGTGTTCCGAACTCGCAAACTGCACCGGCTTCTCGCCGTGCCCGCGGCCCTCGTCGCCGTCCTGGCATTCGCGCCGGCGGCCACCGCGGCCTCCACGCCGACCACCATCGAGGTCGGCGGTGTCGCCGACAACGCGTGGCACGACATCACCGGCGTGAACAAGGGCAACATCACCGCCAGCCTCGGCGGCCTAGACGCCACTTGTACCAGCGCCAACCCGGTCGGCTACGCCGCCGACGGCGATGGGGTCCTGGCCGCCGACCCGTACACGGCCGGCACCACCTACATGAGGTTCAGCGACCTCGGCCTCACGGGCTGCACCGGCATCGAGATCGCGCCGGTGAACATCACCAACAACTGTGACGCCGAAGTCAGGACCACTCCCGGCGCCCTCGTCACCGACGCGATGGTTGACGACGTCGACAGCGTGCTGTTCCTCGGCACCGTCGGCGCGCCGTGCCTGCACGTCCAGACCGTGGGCTTCCCCTGCAGCATGGACATCTACGGGACCACGCCCGCCGTGTTCCACGAGACACCCAAGGGCACCCCCCAGGTCCAGGATCTCTCCGCCGGGAGCACCGGACTGTTCGCGACCAACGTGACCAACCCCGGCTGCCTCTTCATCGTCAACAACGGCGACCCGGTCACCTTCAACCTGACCGTCAACCTGACCTCACCCGACGGGCTGATCAACTTCAAGTGCAGCGAGTCGTCCGACCCCGACTGCTGACGACTGACCGGGCCATAGAGCCTCACCCTGAGGGCCCGGCGGGCACAGCCCACCGGGCCCTCGCCCTCCCTTCAGCGTCGCTCCGAGGAGACGCCATGACCCGCGCTTTCCCACTGCACCGGCTTCTCGCCGTGCCTGCAGCCCTCATCGCCATCGTCACCTTCACACCCGCGGCCACCACCGACTCAGATCGACGTCGGCGCCCACACCACCAACGGCTGGCACGACATCACCGCCGTGAACAAGGGGTTCATCACCGCCAGCTGGCAGCCTGGACAACACCTGCACCGGTATCAACCCGGTGGGCGAGGTCCGGTCCGGCGCCCACACGGTCGGCACCACCTACCTGAGGTTCAGCGAGCTGAACCTCACTGGTTGCACGACCATCGAAGTGAGCCCGGTGAACATCACCAACAACTGTGACGCCGAAGTCAGGACCACTCCCGGCACCCTCGTCACCGACGCGATGCTCGACGACGTCGACAGCGTGCTGTTCCTCGGCACCCTCGGCGCGCCGTGCCTACACGTCCAGACCGTGGGCTTCCCCTGCAGCATGGACATCTACGGGACCCCACCGGCCACCTTCCACGAAACGCCCCAAGCCGGCTCCCCGCGCCCGCTCCAGGAGTTCTCCGCCGGCAGCACCGGACTGTTCGCGACCAACGTGACCAACCCCGGCTGCCTCTTCATCGTCAACAACAACGACCCGGTCACCTTCAACCTCACCGTCAACATCGACTCCCCCGAAGGCCTGATCAACATCAAGTGCAACGACGAGGAAGGCCCCGACTGCGACGAGTGACGTGAGATGCGACTGCAAAGTCCCCAGAAGTTGTGAGCGCCGTCACAACATCTGGCAGTCCGGCTCGCCCTCCGCCGGCGAAGGCCCCATCCGCGCGCCGGAAACGCGCAGGATCGAGCCGACCGACACCCGATCAGGAGACACGCATGAGACTCCGTACCCTGCTGGCCGCATCCACGGCCGGCACCATTCTCGCCGGGCTGGGCGGCATGCCCGCCCACGCCGACCCTGGAGCGGTTCCCGAGGCACGCTCGGGCCATGTGGAGGCGTGGGGCAACGCACTGGCCGCGACCGCCACCACCGTGCCCGCCGAACTGGACGACAAGCAGATCATCAGCGTCTCGGCCAGCAACAAGGGCACCGCCGCGGTCACCGCCGATGGTGACCTGTTCGTGTGGGGAGACCCGAGCGTCGTCGAGGTCGACGCCGCTCCCGTCGGTCTCACCGACGTGGCCTCGGTGTCACTCCGGCTCGGTGGCGGAGTCGCCCTCAAGCGCGACGGCAGCGTCGTGGGCTGGGGCGAGAACGGGATCGACGCTCCTCCGACCGGCCTGAGCGCAAAGGCCGTCAGCGTCAACAACCAGAGCGCCTACGCCGTGACCACCGACGGCACCCTGGTGTCCTGGGGCACCGAACACGGGCCTTCAAACCCCGCGCCACCAGAGGGCCTGACCGGCCTGGTGGACGTCTCCGCAGCCGCGGCCGTCACGGCCGCCCTGGACGCCGACGGCGAACTCCATCTGTGGGGGCTCCTCGCCGACAACCCCGCGCTGGAGGTGCCTTCCGAGGTCCAGGGGCACGTCGAGAAGCTCGCCGTGGGCGGACTGGCCATCGGCGTCATCCTCGACGACGGCTCGGTCCGGACCTGGGGAATCAGCGCGTCGGCCGTGCCCCTCGAGCTCACCGGCGAGACGATCGCCTCCCTGGCCCTCTACTCCGGGAACGCGATCGCGGCCACCGAGGACGGCGAGGTCTACGCCTGGGGCCGAACGCCGATATCAACGACATCCCATCATCACTCGACGACGCCCATGTCGCTGCGGTGTCCGTCGGGCAGAACCACGCCGTGGTCGTGGTCACCGACTTCCGCGTGGTTTCGTCCCCGTCGATCGCCGGAATTCCCGCGGTCGGACAGACCCTGACGGCCACCTCGGCGGAGCTCTCCTTGGAGCCGGACAGCCCGGCGACCGGGCAGTGGCTCGCCGACGGCGAAGAGATCGCGGGCGAGACCGGCGATGAGCTGACGCTGGACGAGGACCTGCTGGACGCGATGATCAGCTACCGCACGAGCGCCGTCCGCAACGGAGAGACGATCGAGTCGACCTCCGAGGAGGTCGGGCCGGTCACGCCGGAGACCGTGCCGTCGACGACCACGCTGACGGTGACGCCGGCGAATGGTGCGTACGGCACCACCCGCACCGCCACCGCGACCGTCGCCAAGAGCGGCGGCACGCCGACCGGTTCGGTCACCTTCACCCTCGACGGCAAGGCCGCCACGGCCGGGCTCACCGACGGCAAGGCCACCTGGACCCTCCCCGGCGACCTGGCGGTGGGAGTGCACACGCTCACCGCCGCCTATGCCGGTGACGCCACCACCGATCCGTCGACCTCGGCGGTGGCCACGGTCAGCGTCACCAAGGCGGCAGCGACGCTGACGGCGGGCAAGACGAAGGTCAAGGGCAAGAGCGGCACGATCGCCAAGAAGATCGTGCTCAAGGTCAACGTGGGCGCCGCCGGCGTCTCGCCGGACGGCACCGTGAAGCTCGTACTCAAGGGCAAGGGGGTCAAGAAGCGCACGGTCACCGTCACGGTCAAGCCCAACGGCGTGGCCAAGGTGAAGCTGAAGAAGATCAAGCGCGGCAAGTACAAGGCCACGTGGACCTACTCCGGCTCCGCCACGGTGATCGGCGGCAAGGTCAAGACGAAGGTCACGATCTGATCCACCATCCACGGCAGGGCGGGGTCGCGTCGCGGCCCCGCCCCACGGCCCATCTCCGTGGGATCGAGCCACATCGGCCTGGGCCTTTGGGCCCAGGCTTTGTCATCCGCGTGAGCATTTCCGAGGCAGCTGGCCAGCCCGCATGCCGCGTCCACACCACACCTCCCCGAGGCATGTGACGCTGGTCACTCGCGGATGGGTGCGACGCACCCGGGGGGACCGGCCGACGACCGGCCGCGGCGGGCCGCGCCGAAAGGCGTTGCTTCGCCGCGTGGCGGAGGGAGGGACCGGAGATGGACAACACGCGAGAAGGGGCATCCCGGCGGTCAACGGTCCACGGGGCGACGCACAGGGCGTCGCCACCACCGATGGCGGACGCGCTGCGTCCGCAGATGACCAGAGCCACCGCCAGCATCGTCCGCCGGGTCCAAGATGCCGTACCGGAGCATGCCGCCGCCGACGGAACACGACGGCACCGGCTCTTCATCGCGGCAGCCCGGGCCGCTGCCCAGGTCTTCCTCGACGGCGCGGCGCGGCGGCCCGAGCATGCACAGCAGGTCGACGAGATCTTCCGCGGCCTCGGCTACGCCCAGGGCCGGCGAGAAGGAAGCCGGGAGTCGATGGATGCCGCCATGCACGCGGCTATGCAGTGCTCGTGGCGCTACCTCGCGGACTTCGCCGTCGATCATGACCTGTCCAGCGCGGCGCTCCGTGAGCTGGCCGATGCGCTCTTCGACTTCCTGGCCCACCTGCACCGCCTCCTGGGGGAGGGTTTCGACCTCGCCCAGGACGCACGTGGGCGCGACCCCGGCGCTGCCCGAGTGCGCCTGTTCCGGCTACTGCGGGGTACCGCGGATCGGTCTGCTCCCGGCCACGCGCACCGCCTCGACGAGAGAGAATTGCGGGATCTGGCTGAGCTCGCCCGCTGGCCGCTCCCCGCGAGAGTGGTGGCACTGGCCATCGGGCACGACCACGACGCGCCGGCGATACCGCCCTCGCCGAACCTGCTGATCCAGGCCCACCCCGGCCACGTGCTCGTGGTCTGCCCGGCGGAGATGCACGCCCCATTCGTCCAGCAGATCATGCGCTCCAGCTCCGGTCCGCGGATCGCGCGAAGCTGGCCCGTGACGGTGGTCGAGACCGGTGCTGCGCTGCGCTGGTGCCAGCGTGCCCTCGACCTCGTCCGAGCCGGCGTCATCCCACCGACGCCGGTGATCGACTGCGCCGAGCACGCGACCCAGCTCTGGCTGCACGCCGAGTCTTCGCTGCGACGACACCTGTGCCAACAGGTGCTGCGGCCACTCCTCGCCGAGCCGGCCAACTCCCGCGCCATCCTGTCCGAGACGCTGCTGGCCTGGGCGGAGACCCGTGAGAGCGCGCGAGCCCTCGCGACGCGCCTCGGCGTCCACCCGCAGACCGTGCGCTACCGCTGGAAACGGATCAACGAGCTGCTCGGCGACTCCCTCCGTGATCCCGACGTCGTGCTCCAGATGACCCTGGTGCTCAAAGCCAGCGTGCCGCTGTGGACGAAGGGCGACCAGAGCGACTTCGACCTCGCGCGCGTCAACTGAGGCGAGCGCCCCCGTTCCCCCTATCCACAGGCGAGCGCTCATCAGATGGCCGACAGCTGAACCGGTGGCACGATAGGACCGTCCGTTGCACACTGAAGAGGTGGCCCTGGTGAACGATCCGCAGATCTGGACCCTGATCGGGGTCTTCAGCGCGCTCATGCTCGCGTCGACCCGCTACACCGTGTCCGCCCTCCGCGCGGAGATGAGGACGGGCCAGGCCGAGCTCGGCGGCCGGATCGACACGCTGGGCGGTCAACTGGTCGCGACCGAGAAGCGCCTGGAGCAGAAGATCGACGCCACCGCCGACCGGCTCGACGCCAAGATCGACGCCACCGCCGACCAGCTCGACGCCAAGATCGACGCCACCGCCGACCAGCTCAACGCCAAGATCGACGCCACCGCCGACCGGCTCGACGCCAAGATCGACGCCACCGCCGACCGGCTCGACGCGAGGATCGACACGATCGCCAACAGGTCGGATGCGAAGCACGACCACCTCACCGAGGTCTTCGGCGTCCGGCTCGACTCCATCGACCATCGGCTCGGAGCGGTCGAGGACGACCTCAAGATCGTCAAGGCACACCTGCTGCGCCATCCGGCCGCCTGACCGGTCACTGGGGGCCGGACACGGGGGACATCCGGCCCGGACCGAGACTTGTCATCCGGGTGAGCAATTCGGGCCCGAGTACGGCGGCCTGGCGTCGGTCCGCTCAACGGTCCGTGAACATGGGCGATGCTGGGCTATGCGTCGACTCCTGCTCAGCGCCGCCACCGCGGTCGCCCTGGTCGCCGGTGGCCTGGTCCTGCAGTGGGTCCCCTCCCCGGCGCGCCGGGCAGCGGCGCCAGCCCCGGTGGTGGCGACGAGTTCACGGTGGCCGGTGACGGCAGCCTGCCCGAGCAGCGACCCGCGTTACGCGAGCCGGGCGCTCCGCTGAGCACGGCCGAGCGCGGGTACGCCATCGGCCTCGCACTGACCGCGCTACCCGGTTCGAGTCGCGACGTGCTGGACCAGCCCGGGGCCGAGGTGCTGGCCGCCGACCTACCCGCGCCGTCCGAGCGGGCCGGACGCCGACGGGTCGAGGTCTCGGCGTACGACTATGACGACAACCGGCTGCACCAGGTCCTCCTCGACCTCGCCACCGGTCGCGTCATCGCCGAGCAGACACTGCGCGGCGTCCAGCTGCCGCCGTCGGCGGCCGAGACCCAGGTGGCCATCGACCTGGCGCTGTCGGCGATGCCGGCGCCCGCCTTCGTCGACCAGTTCCGCCAGCTCACGGGCGGACCGCTGCTCACCCCGAGCAGGTCGGGGTGATCGCCGGCACGACCTCGGGCTGCGGTCAGAACCGTTGCGTGCAGCTCCTGGTGGCACTTCCGTCGGGCCGCTACCTGAGCACCGACGACTTCGTGGTGAACCTCAGCCGCCGCACGGTGACGCTGCTCCCGGCGGGCGGGCACCGCCATGGTTGAGCGCCTCCGTCGTCCGTCTCGCCTGGCGGCGCTGGGCTGCTCCGCGCTGCTCGCCTGGTCGGGCGTCCTGGCGGGAACAGCACCGTCCGGCGCCGCCGACCCCGCCGGCTCGAGTCCCGGCAACGCAGGTGCGGCCGAGGAGCCGGACTGCGGCACCGCTCTCGTCACGCGCACCCTCTCCACCGGCTCCGCCTGGCGGATGTGTGCTCGGATCCACCCGTTCAAGGGTCTGGTGCTCGAGGACGTCCAGTTCCGGCCCGCGACCGGCGAGCGCGAGCACCCCGGCTGGATGCGGGTGATCGGATCCCTCTACCTCGCCCAGCTCAACGTGCCCTACGACACCGGCCAAGCGGCCTTCGACGACATCACCGACGTCGGCTTCGGCGACGGGCAGCTGCTGACCCAGACACCCGAGACCTGCGACGGCGACACCCTGGACGTCGAGCAGTCCTTCCTGCGCGGCCTCCAGCTCGTCGAACGCACCATCCCCGGGATCTGCGTACGCGAGACCGAGACCGGACTGGGGTGGCACTCGCAGGAGACGTGGGCGGAGACCGGGGACCGCTACGTGCAACAAGGCCGTGCCCTGGAGGTGTCGTCACTGTCGAAAGCGGGCTGGTACGAGTACCAGCAGAGGGTCACCCTCACCGACCAGGGAACGATCACCGTCGGCCTCGGCGCCGCAGGCGACCTGGCCCCGGCGAGTTCTTCTTCCCCACCGACCCCGATCTTGGCTGGGCACTCGGGAAGGAGGGCGCGGCGAACGACGACCGCCACGCGGCCTCGCACTGGCACAACGCGATCTACCGCGTCGACTTCGCCGTCGACACCGACGACGGCAGCGGGACGCAGCGAGTGGAGCAGTGGGACTACGAGCGCGATCCCGAACGGCCCGCTCGTCTACGGGGGTCCGGGACGCTGCGCGCCCAGGCGTTCCGCGCGGAGGACGACACCGCGCCGACCACCTGGTGGCGGGTGGTCAACCCGGCATCGCTGAACGGCGACGGACACGCTCGCTCGTACGAGATCGTCAACGAGGGCAGCCGGGATCCCTACCGGACCCTCACCCGGCCCGAGATCAGCTTCACCAACGACCACCCGTGCCAGGAGTACGCCTCGGGCAACCTCAACGCAGGGTGCCCCAACCAGTCGGTGTCCGACTACGTCGCCGCCGAGACGGCGCCGCTGACCGACCCCGTCGCCTGGGTCAGCGTCGGCTACCACCACATCCCCCGCGACGAGGACCAGTCCCCGATGCCGGTGCACTGGCAGAGCTTCTCCCTGGTGCCGCGCGATCTGCTGGCCCAGCAGGCCGTCACTCCGGCCGAGCGCTCCTGCGACAACGGACTGACCACCGGCGCGATCGGATCATGCGCCGCGATCAGCGCCGGTCCGCCGACCATCGCCGTCGACCGAGCGACACCGGCGTCCGGGGCCCTCCTCACCGCCGACACCGGGACGTGGCGCGTGACGCGGACGACGCTGTCGTACCAGTTCCTGTGGCTGCGCGACGGGGCGCCGATCTTCACCACCGGCGAGGACGGGCTGCCGACGGCCGCCACCGGCGAGACCTACCGTCTCACCGACGCGGACGTCGGGCACCGGATCACGGTGCAGGTGACCGCGTCGGCAGCCGGAGTGATCCCGGGCAGTGCCACCTCTGCGCCACTCACCGTGCCGGCGCCTTCCGCCGTCCTGCCGCCCAGCAGTGGCGCGGTGCGTATCCAGCCGAAGCTGAAGCTCAAGCTGAAGAAGTCGAGGAACGGCCGGCCGCGGTTGCGCATCGTGGTGCGTGGAGACCACGGTCCCGGTGAGGGTGTCGTGCTGATCCGCCGCCAGGGTCGTACGATCGCGACCGCGGTGCTGCGCGGCGGTCGCGTCGTCGTACGGCTGCCGCGCGTCGGCAAGCGCTACCGAGTCAAAGTCGTCTATCCCGGCGACCAGCGCTATCTGAAGGTGACCGCCAAAGCCCGAGTGCCCAGGTCGTGAGCGGCGCGATCTTGTCACCCGCATCGCAAACTCCGCACGGATCTTGCCCCGTTGACCCGAACGCCCGTCGCCATCGCTCGCGACATGGATGAATCGACGCGGACACCGCCTCTCCGGCCCTCCCGCCGGGAAGCGCAGCCATCGCCGGGCCCGGAGCGTGTCCCGAGAGTCCGGGCCCGGCGCGCGCGGAGGCCACTGTCCACCGCGAACCCCGGGGCCTCCTGCGGCCTCGGGGTTCGCGCTCTGCTCCGCGACCGGCGTCGTCAGCGCCCGACAGTGAGGTCAGGCGCCCCCGGTGGCAGCAGGTCGGCGATCGTGATCCCCAGAGCCTGAGACACGGCCACGAGGGTCAGCAGCTCCGGGTTGAGCGGCGTACCGGGCTTGGACTCGCCCTTCTCGTACTTCTGGTAGGTCTGTGTCGCGATCCCGGCTCGTGTCGCGACAGCGCGCTGGCTGCATCCGGCGGCGGCGCGCGCCCGCTTCAGAGCGTGGCCGATCTCGCGCGCGTAGGCCGCCCAGGCCGGAGATGTCCTTCGGGGATCTTGCACCTGACCACTTTGGCCCAGCGCACCGCTTTGATCGAGCATACTGGTATGGGAATACGGCCACGAGAGGATCAGTCTGTGGAGAAGCACAGCACAGAGGGCACCCATGTCGGCACCTCTTCCTATCTTCGCAGCAACGCGACATTCGGAGGCGGATATGGACCATCGACGACCTACCTGGCTGCTTGAGCCCTGTCCTGCATGGTGCACCCGCGAGCACGTCGAGGACGACCACCCCGAGGATCGGTACCACTCCAGCGAGGCGAGCGTCGTTCCGGCCATCGCCACCGACGAGGACAGGCTGCCGCCGTCCGCCTCCGCGGATGCCGTAGAACTCATCGTCGGGATGACCCGGCCCGTCGGCGAGCTCATCGAGTGGGTCACCATCGAGCCCAGCCTGTCCCGCCAGCCGCGGCTGACCCTGACCCGCGAGTCCGCTCAACGACTCCTCGACGCCCTGGCCGAGCAATTGGCCCTCACCGCCCGCTGAGCCACCTCACGAGCCAGCAGAGCCGGAGAAAGCGCCGAGGCCGGCTCCCGCCGTCCGGCGGGGGTTCCGGCCTCCACTTCCCAATCCCCCAGAGGAGGTGGGCGATAGCTCGACGTTAGCATCCGGCGGGCGGGGCGAGCGCCAGCCCTGCGGCGGCTCACGCGTCCTGCAGCAGGCCCTCCCGCTGCGCGGCGGCGACGATCCGTCGTACGTTCTCGACGGCACCGCAGCGCTCGTCGATCAGCGCGTTGCGGCGGGCCGCCCACTTCTCACCGAGATCCCAGCGCACGCGGGTCGAGACCTCGGTGCGGGCGGGCTCGAGGATGCTGAGCTCCTCCTCGGCGATGTGGTGGGCGACCAGGTTGCTGAGCTCCTCCACGGCGTCGGCGAACGCCTGGGTGTCGGTGCCCTTGAGCTCGAGGAGGGACAGCAGGGCGTCGTTGCCCTCGGCGTGCTCCTCCCGGCCGTGCTCGACGTCGTGGGCGTCGATGTCGGCGGCGGCCTTGCGCAGGACGGGATAGACCAGCTCCTCCTCCGCCTCGCCGTGGGCGACGAGGACGTCGGCGAAGGCCCGTCGTACGGCGTCGCGGTCGGCCGTGCCGAGACGCATCTGGGACAGCAGCTGCTCGAAGCGCCGGTGGTCGTCGCTGATCAGGTCGATGACGTCGCCCGAGGTGGGGCGGCCCAGGTCGATTCCGGAGGTCATGGCGCGCAGGTACCCGGAGCGATCCGGCGCAACCGTGCGGGCCTCGGGCGGTCAGTCGGACAGGTCCAGCCCCATCGGCGACCTGGTCGGGATCTCCCCTGCCGCCACGATCGCCGCCCGCACGGGGGCGAGCGCCGTCAGCAGGTCGTCGACCTCGTCGTCGCCGAGGACGGCGTACGCCGGCGCCGCCAGGTCGTCCGTCGTCTCCTCGATCCGCTCCTTCACCGCGCGCCCGCGCTCGGTGAGGTGTCCGGCGGGATCGACGAGACCGCGCTGGCGCATCCCGTCGAGGATCGCGTCCCACTCGGCGTCCGTCAGGTGCCGCGCGGTGCGGTAGACCGCGGCCGGCGTACCCGTGGCGAGCGCGTGGAGGACGTGGGCCTCGCGGCCACCGATCCCCGCGGCGGTCAGTGCGGCGACGTGCCCGTCGCCGCGATGCTCGCGCAGCAGGGTGGCGGCGTGCCAGAGCCGGGCCAGCGCCTCGTCCGGCACCGGCAGCGCGCGGTTGGCCGCGAACAGCGGCCGGCCCTCGAGCGGCGCTGCGGCGGCAGCGCGCTCGGCCAGCTCGGCGGCTCGCTCGACGCCGGGGACGGGCGCCGCGGTGCCGAGCTGCCGGCGCAGCGCCGCGACCGAGCCGTCGAGGCGGGCCCGCAGTGCCGCCTCCGGAGCCGCGAAGGCCCAGGCGTCCGGGAGGGCACGGGCGACGTGACCCAGGTCGAAGTTGTGGAACAGCGCGTGCACCAGCTCGGCCGGCGCCGGGCCGAGGGGTGCGGCGCGTCCGGCGAAGTAGCCCATCCAGAACCCGCGGTAGCCGGCGGCCGCCAGCGCCGAGAGCGGCTCCGGCGAGAAGTACGTGACGGCGTGCACCGGCTCGATCGACCGCCACACCGCGCGGGCGACGTCCGCCCGCGGATGCCTCACGTCACGCCCCACGC